>JAEZCS010000002.1 GCA_023433445.1 Pseudomonadota bacterium
TCAGCATTTTCTGGGACGGCGAAAAGCTGAGCGAAGGGCCGGGCGCGTCCAAGGGCGATGCTCCTGCCGGAGACCCGGTCGAGGATATGTGGAAAAGCTATTATGCTTCGATATTCAACCCAGCCAGGCTCAAGCAACGCGCCATGCTGTCGGAGATGCCCAAGAAATATTGGCGCAATCTGCCAGAGGCAGCGCTTATCCCCGATCTTGTCGCTGGCGCCCAAGCAAGGGAGGCGGCCATGATCGCTACGCCGCCAAAAGCACCTGCCCGCCCCAACAACGTGGCCGCCGCATGGGCAGCGTTGCGCGAGGAAGCCTCGGGCTGCACGCGGTGCCATCTTTATCATGATGCTACCCAGACGGTCTTCGGCGAGGGGCCATTAGACGCTGCGCTCGTCATCGTCGGAGAGCAGCCGGGCGATCAGGAAGATCTTGCGGGTCGGCCTTTTGTGGGACCTGCGGGGCAGTTGCTCGATCACGCGTTGGAAGAGGCGCGGATCGATCGATCGAGCCTCTATGTCACCAATGCCGTCAAGCATTTCAAACATGAGAGGCGCGGCAAACGGCGCATCCACCAGACGCCGGATACGCCGGAGATCGCCGCATGCCGCTGGTGGCTGGATCAGGAACTTGACCTGATCCGTCCGCGCGTCCTGCTCGCGATGGGCGCAACGGCGGCACGGGCGATATTGGGAAAGGCGGTGACGATCAGCCGGACCCGCGGCGCCCCCATCCCGCTGGAGAATGGCACAGAAGCCTGGGTGACGGTGCATCCCAGCTTCCTGCTGCGCGTGCCGGACGAAGCGCGCAAGGCTGAGGAACGGGCGCGCTTCATCGAGGATCTGCGCGGCATCGGCGAAAGAGTGAAGGCCCTTGCTCGATGATCATTGCTTGACCCATGGCTTTGGCCCGGCAACATCGCCGACCGCCGATCTTGGCCAAGGGACTGTGCGCTTCATGTCAATCGCTTATCATAATGGTGAATTTCTACCCTTGGCCGACACGCGGATATCGGTGCTGGATCGGGGATTTCTCTTTGCCGAGGCAGTCTATGAGGTGACGGCCGTCATCGATGGACGGCTGATCGACAGCGCGTCGCATCTCGCCCGGCTAGAACGCTCGGCAACCGCCATCGGTCTGGCTCTGCCTCATTCGGCCGAAGAGATCGAAGCGCTGCAGAAGGAACTGGTAGCGCGCAACGGGCTGCAGGAAGGATTGATCTATCTGCAGTTGACGCGGGGCGCTGATGCGGGCCGGGACTTCCTGCCCTCCCCCAAATTGCAGCCGACGATGGTGATGTTTACGCAAGCCAAGCGCTTCCTCGACTCTCCGGCAGTCCAGAGCGGGATTGCGGTCGTCACGACGCCCGACCTCCGCTGGGCCAGGCGCGACATCAAGAGCGTCGGCCTTCTGGCCCAGGCCATGGCAAAACAGATCGCAGCCGAAGCCGGCGCGCAGGAGGCCTGGATGGTGGAAGATGGCTTTGTTACCGAGGGCGCGTCATCCACGGCGTTCCTGGTGACGAACGAAGGCATCATCACACGCAAATATTCGCAGGCCGTACTCGCTGGGTGCACGGGCTCTGCCGTCATGGCGTTGGCGCAGGAGAGTGGACTGGCCGTCGTCCATCGTCCTTTCACGGTGGACGAAGCGTTGAAAGCACGCGAAGCCTTTATCACCAGCGCATCCACGCTCTGTCAGGCCGTAGTGCGCATCGACGGGACAAAAATCGGCAGTGGCAGTCCTGGACCGGTCGCAACCCGGCTCCGCGAACTGTACATCGAATTTGCTCGCCGAACCGCCGTCTAAGATCGAAGCAAGAAAGAACATCCGTTTTGGATCCGGTTCTCGCCGGAACAGAATCTCGCCATTTCGGGGAAAAGCCGGACCATTTTGGCTTTAGCGGCATCCCGCGACAGAAAAAAGCAAAAGGCAAAGGCCGCCATCAGCAGCAGACCGGGCCGGCATGCTCCAATCTGGAGGAGAGAGCAGCGGCAGAGCAACGACATTGCGCTAGGTTAGGAACAAAGCAGGGACAGGAGCTACAGGTGGAAATGGATCGATCCCGGACTGACTTTGTGTCCGTTGATGATGAGATGTATGGAGTAAGAGACGTGCGGGCGGGCCTGCTCGTCCTGGCGGACGACATCTTCCTGGACGATGTCACCGGAATTGCGGAGGCGGCACAGTTCAGGCTGTTGGATATCGTGGCGCTGGACCAGGCGATGCTGCGGCTCGACATGCAAGTGGGCTGTGACGTCATCCTGCTCTTCTGCCCTCGTCCATCCGCCATGCTCGAGCGGCTGCTGGTGCAGGTAGAGACGCTGGCCGTACAAAATGACATGGCCGTCATTCTCGTTGCTGGTCTCGACACCGTGGATCTTGCCTTCGCTTGCATGCGGAGCGAGCGGACGCAGCTGCTCTGCATGCCGGATCACACCGATCTGGCCGCCGCCCTCCTGACGGCAGGAGGCACTACGCCGCAGCGGACCGTCCATGAGGTCAATCAGGAAAGCGAGGGCATCCGCCTACAGCAGCTAAGCGAAGAGGTGAGCCGTCTCGCCCGGACCTTGGAGGCGCTGACGTCGCGTCCGCGCCAGGCGATGCCTTCCTTTGCTCTTGGCCCCCGCATTTCCGATCGCGCGAGCGACTATATCGGCATGCCAGCTGTCGAACCGATGGGCGAACAGCCGGCTTCCGTCAACGAGGCAGCGCCAGGCGCGGCGCAGGTGCGTGACATGCTGCGCGCCCGGCGGCTGCGGGAGGATTTCCTGCCCGCCGACCTTTTCGCCGATCCTGCATGGGATATGCTGCTCGACCTGCTGGCCGCGCGTCTGGAGCAGGAGCGCGTGTCGGTGTCCAGCCTCTGCATCGCGTCAGCCGTGCCGCCCACGACTGCGCTGCGCTGGATTCGCACGCTGACCGACAAGGGCGTCGTTCACCGCCAGGCTGATCCGCATGACGGCCGTCGCGTGTTCATCGCATTGACGGACGATACCGCCGAAGCGTTGACACGATGGTTCACCGCGAGCCGTCGTTTCCTGTGCGGGTGAAGACTATCATCATCAACGCTTGACCCGCGCGCGGATTGGCCTAGATAGCGCGCTCCGGCTGCATTCCCACGGATGTGGCATCGGGCGATTAGCTCAGTTGGTAGAGCGTCTCGTTTACACCGAAACTTGGGCAATTCCCTAAGCCCTGTTTTTGCTGATTTCTTGGCTTTTGTCAATATTTGCATCGGTAATACTTCGGGACTCTGACGCTTCTAGGGCCTTTCTCACATCATCATCGAAGGCGTGCGCGTAGCGCAAAGTCGTCTTGATATTCTTGTGCGCGAGAGCCTTCTGCGCAGCGGCCAGATTGCCCGTCTGGCGCAAGATACGCGTTCCCCTGGTATGCCGCAAATCGTGGAACCGGAAGTCAGGCACCTTCGCGCCATGGAGTGCGGTCGCCCACACCTTGCGCCAGCCATCCTTGCTGATCGGGTATCGCTCACCCGCCTTGCGCATCTTGCGCGACTTCTCGCACACATAGGTGAAGACCTGGGGGCAGGCTTGAGGCTGGCTGGCAATCAGCGCGATCATCTCGCTCGTTAGCGGGCGCTTGATCCGGTTGCCGCCCTTGACAGTGCGCCATGCGACCTTGGCGGGAAAATCCAGATCGGACCAGAGCAGGTTGCGCACCTCCGAGACGCGCCACCCTGATAGCAGGGCGAACTTGACGAAGGGGTGATAATCCTCACGGATGGCGTCTAGCAGACGGTCTTCCTCGGCAAAGCTCAACTCACGCGGGTCATGATCCTTGACCGCATAGCGCATGGCTCCCCAATCGGGCATATCGCCAATGTCGTATTTGGATCGGCCAGCGAAGCGCCAGAGGGCGCGGGCCACGTCTATCTCACGGTTGACGCTGGAGCCGGAAACCTTCCCGGCGCGCTCGGCAAAATGTTTCACTAGTTCGGTCTGGTGAATGTCATGGATGAAGCGGGCGGGGCCAAGGCTGTTGAGCAGGGTTAAAATCCATGCCTCGGTTGACTTCGACCAGCGTTCATTCTTCCGCAGGCGATCTTCATATAGGCCCGCTATATCGTCCAAGGTGATGGGCGGGATGCGCTTGGCGTTGGTCATCGCCTCCAAGCGCTTCTCCGCCTCTACCCGATCGGCCGCCCGCTTTGTCTTTTGCCCCGTCGAGCCGTAAAAGCGATTACCTTTGACGACGAAGTCAAAGAGGTAGATCGTTGAGTTCTTCGGCTTGTAGGTTGACATGGGGTATCCTCGCGCACCCTGCTCGACAGGTAGGCGTCACAATCTTCTTCACGGTAGCGAATCTTCCGCTCGGTCAACGCGACGTAGCGGATAAGGCCACCTTGGCGCAGCTTACGCAAGGTTCGCTCACTGATATGCAGCTTGGCCGCTGCCTGGTCGGCGGTAAGCAGTCCCATCCCCCTACCTCCCCTCTGTGTCGGAGAGGCGACTAGATACGGGCGATGCCTCACGGCCCGCGCTGTCATCGCTTTGCGACGGAGCCGCTTCGCTGTCTCCGCCCTGCCGGGTTTCCATCGCTATCGCAGGACGAGGCCGGATCTTGAAATCGATCTCCACATCAAGCTCATAGGCCCACCGCCCGATCATTCGCAGGCCTTCTAGGTATTGACCACTCTCCAAACGGCGGACCAGCGCGACCGAACATCCTGATTTGGCGGCCAACTCCTGCTGCGTCAAACCTCTGCGGATGCGCGCACACTTGAAGGCAAATCCAACCTTGGCGGCGAGCAACTCCACCGCCTGCTGGCGCTGGAATTCCGGACTTGAAAGACGTGCCTGCAACTCTGCCGCGTCAGGGATCGAAGTGGCGGAGCCAGCGAGACCCGCGGGGGCTCGACCGTCAGGCGAGAGCCCGGCCCCGGAGGGGAGACGCCCATCCTCTAGGTTGCTATCCATTCTGCTTCTCCTGTTCTTGGAGGAAGGCGCTTGCGTAAATAGCTGGGTCATTTTCAGACCACGTTGGCCGTCTGCAATCGCAATCTGTGTACCCACTCCCTCCGCCCACGGCCATTGTGCCGCAGGTCGAGCAGACCCCTTTGCGGTCAGCGATATTCCGCAACACTTCCTCCGCGCTCTCCAGCCTCTGCTTCAAGGAAGCGATTTCTGCTTCCAGCGCCGCGGCCTTACCGACTGCATGTTGGGCCATCAGGTCATGGTAGCAGGCCTGCGAATATTCGGGCGCTTCATCCTCATGGATCGCAGTTACCCCGTCGTCAGGGCTGGCATCGCTCGCAGGGTAGCGGCCAGCATATTCCTTGATGCCAGTGTATCCGCGATTGTCAGGGCGATAGTAGAGGCCGCGCTTGACCAGCAGATAGCGGTCATCCGTCACTTCCGCAGTCACGCCCTGGTCGGTGTTAGGGTGGGTCATGGCTTGAAACTCCCGTCTGCGAGAACAAGCATCCATCCCCATGACCAAGTTTCCTCCTCACGGATCGGGCCACCGATGAGATGCCCCTCCAACTGTTTCACGAGGCTGGGCGCGGCATAGAAGCCTTTTGGGGCCACGCCATATTTCGCCTCAGCTTCGACCCACGCCTTGCGCATGGCGGCGGCTACCGTTTCTGGGTTAAAGTCGCTCACTCCCCGCTCTCCTTCGTTTCGGTGGAAGTCTCACGCGGGGGTTGGGTTTCTGAGAGAGCGGCGAGGATGGCGTCTGCCTGCGCGTGAGGTACTTCTATAGCTTCCCCATTGGGGGCTAGTAGACGCCGGAGAACTCGATGAACCGCATCGTATGCGCCTTGGCCGTACACCGACCTCTTCTCGGCATCCGGCATTCTCGCCAGTTCGTTAGCAACAATCTTAATCGCCAGCACCCCAGCTTCTACCGGCGTGGGCTTGGATAGAGCGGACAGATTGCGAAACTTGGCGATCAGTTCTATCTCAGGCTCACCCGATGAGGGGGAGAGATAGGCCCTTGTTGCTCGGTGGTGCGTTTCAACGCCGGGGGTGGAATGGGATAGGCGGTGGGCTGCAATAACCTCGGCTACAGCGTATTCGTAAGCCTCATGGTTATTCGGATGCTCGACCGCGATGACCTTATCGGCCCACTCGCGATCTTCCTCCGTCATGCTCAGCGCCTCATCTTGGGGGTTCATGCGGGTTGATCCTTCGGTTCGCGCTGGTCAGGCTGCACATCATCGCTAAATGCCCTGTCAGCCTCACGACATGGCGGGCACATCAGGCCACGGTCTGCGGGCTTGTTGCCGCAAAGGGCGCAGGTGTTTTCCCTGCGCGTCATGCTGGCACTCGTTCAAATCCGGTTGGCGTTTGGCGCCATTCACCGGGGCGCTTCACAGTCTGCTCAATGCGCTTCCAATCGCGGCTGCGACGGCGGGCGTAGAGCGGCGCTTTGTGGTGTTCGGTCATTGTGACCGCTTCGCCAGATCGATGCGCGTTTCCAGCACATCATGATATTCCATCATGGCGCGCTTCTGATCGCGCATCAGTTCCCGCTCATCGGCGGGCAGTTGCTTGAAGATGGGGCTGGCAGCAATGAACTTTGACAGCTTCGTCGCGCGGTCGGCCAGCTGCGCCAGTTCTTCTTTCATGCGCTCAATGTGTGGTGCGGTCATCACTCAATCCTTTCTGCGCGCCCTGTGGTATCCCGGATAGGCGCGCGTTTCGCCGGGCCGATGAAGGGGGTTAGGGGTTCACAATCCGTGGATCTTGGAACCAGTCGTAAAGCCGCTTGGAGCAAGCTGGGCAGAGGTCAGCCCATTCGGGAACCTTGGACCGTTGAGTGCCAATCCAGCGATGTGAATTGGCCTCCGAGTAGTTCAGGCGAGCCCAATTGTAGCCTTCCTCGACACGGCGGATTTCGCTCTGCTCGCCACATCGATCGCACGTCATAGCTGTGATGTTCTGCTTGCTCACGCCACCACCTCCCCGGCCTGCTGCTTGTCGCGGGCCTGCGCTTTTCGGCGGGCGTTGGCGGCATGAAGACGAGCAATGTTGGCGCGGTATTTCAGGGCGTCTTCGCGATAGCTGTTGCGCTCCATTTCAAGGCGGGCCGCAAGGCTGCACATGTTGTCGTATGCAACCTTGCTGACCGTCTCTTCCTTCGGCTTGCGTTTGAATAGGTTCATGGGTTGGGTTCCCTCTATGCTGCTTGCTGGGCTTCGGCGGTGAGGGTCTGAACCTCGACGCCAAGCCATTTTGAAAGCGTTTCAAATGACCACTGAATGAAGTCATTGCGCTCAGGCTCGCTCATCGTGGCGAAGCTGATGCTGTCGTAATTCTTGACCACTTCCCCGCTTGGCAGGGTGGTTTGGCCGTAGAGCCCGCGCCTATCCTTCAGGATGCGGTGAAGCATCTTGTCATCGATCGCGTCACCCTCGCACATGTCCGAAAGCATGGGCGCGCATATACCGAGAACGATCCAGTAAAGGGCGATGCGCCGCTGGTTGCCCTGGCTCCGCGTGATCTTGACCTTCACGTTCCCCTTGATGTCGGCCATCGCTTTCTCTGCTGCCGGGGATGCCGGGAACAGACCGCCTAGCCTGGGCGTGAAGATCATGGGCGGGGTGTCAGCCATGGATCATGCTTTCCAGTTCGCGGCGCTTCGGGCTGGCTTTCACAAACTCTCGCGCCAGATATTTCATGTCGATCCCGGCCCACTTCTCGAACGAGGTTTCGCCCATCTGGTGCTGCCGGTGGTGGCAGTCGTGGCAAAGGCTGATCGTCCAGCAGTCGGACGGCTTGGTCCCCATCCCGCCATCGGTGCCGGTGCGGACGTGGGCCACCTCAATGGCCGCCGTCGAACCGCAGGCGCAGCAGGCATGAGAGCGAACGAAGTTACAGTGGGCGATGGACCGCTTGCGCAGTTTGGCCTCACTGGACCTTTTCGGGATGCGACGTGGGAGCATTATGCGGCCCTCCGCTGCTTTGCCTCGGCAAGCGCGGCCTTGCGCGCATCGCTGCGGCAATATGCCTTGAACCCCGGCGCGTTCAGGTTCTCTTTTTGCGTGCCCCATTTCAGATTGGCCGGCTTATTGTTCAGGGCATTTTCGTCACGATGGATGACCACGGCTCGATCGAACGGCTTGACGCCGTGGAATGCTTCGCAGACGAGTTGGTGGACCTTCATGTTGCCAAAGCGGCGGGTCCAAAGGCTCAGATAGACATGCGATGCGCCCTTCTTGGCTGATCGCTTCACGCCTAAAACTGGCTCGGGAGTGTACATGCGATAACCTCCGTTTGGGAGCGGCGCATATCCGGGCGGCAAGAGTATCCTGCCCTCGCTACTAGCGAGCATGCCGGGATATGACGGGACGGGTTTCCAGATTTCAGCCATGACTAGAAGGGCACGGAATCATCGAGCGGTTCGTCGCGGTAGGACTGCTGATTGCCGCCGCCTCCCGATCGCTCCTGTCGCTGCCCGTCTTGCCGCCCGCCTTGAAGGGTCACATGATCGGCACGGCACTGGAGATAGGTCTTGCCGTCATGCTCGCGGGTGGACACTTCGCCAATGACAGTGACTTTCGTGCCCTTTGGCAGAAGTTCGGCCAACTGGTGGGAGCCCTTGCCCCACTTGGTTACGTCCCACCAGGTCGTGGTCTTGCGGTCGCCATATCCAGTGTTC
Source organism: Pseudomonadota bacterium (assembly GCA_023433445.1). Taxonomy (GTDB): domain Bacteria; phylum Pseudomonadota; class Alphaproteobacteria; order Sphingomonadales; family Sphingomonadaceae; genus Sphingobium. The sequence goes on from JAEZCS010000002.1 coordinate 8,629, forward strand.
ACCGCGACCGAGAAGCTGCACAGCGGCGTCCCATCCTGAGTATTCTTGGTGACGGCATCCTTACCGGTCACCCCTGCGATTGTCACTACTTGCACTGTGCTGCCCTTCCGTGGTTCTGGTGGTATCCCTGATCACGCAGGGCATTGGTTCTGGCAGCGACAGCATCGGCAAAATTGCCGAAGCGACCTACCTGCTTTTTCGAGCAACGGACCAGCCATTTTGACCGGCTCCGATCCCAACAGACGCCGGGAACGCCGCTGGTGTTTTTGTGACTGGCTCCGATGTTCCGGTTGTTTTCCGCAACCGATACTTCGCGGAGGTTATGCGGGCGGTTGTCCATCCGATCACCGTTGATATGGTCAACCTGGTCCGGCCAGTAGCCATGCAGCATGCAGAAGATTGCGCGGTGGGCGCGGACGCGGCGGTCAAATATGTTCCCGTGTTGATAGCCATGGGTGATGGCCGTCAGCGCCTCGGTGCCAGCGTAGCGCTTGTTCCAAACCGCGCAGACGCCATTAGCTTTCCGCTCTGTAGCAGCCACGAACAAATCGACTGATCGCACCCGCCAAAACAGCTTGCCCGTTTCGGGATCGTAGCGGAGCAGCCGCCGCAGCAAGGCAGCGTCAAGCGTCCCTGCGAGGGTGACAATCTGTGTCATGCTGCTGCTTTCTTCTTCTTGTGGAGAGCGGCCATCGCGTCGTCGAAACGCGATTGCGGGATGGTCTTGAGGCTGGTGACGCCCATGAATTTGCAGAAGGCTTGAAGGTCCGCCTGCACATCATCAGCGGCGTTCTGGAGGCGGATTAACTGCTCCTCGGTGACAAGCTGATCCTGTCGCGGGAGAACCGGTGCTACCGCCGAGCCAGCAGCGCGACGGAGCTTCGCTAGGCCCTGTTCTGTCCAGCGCGCCCACTTGCCGTTGCGCAGCTCACATTCTGCCCAAGTGCTATCCAGATCATAGAGATAGCGACCGATGCCCCACAGCACGGCAGCGCGCTTGAAGGCGTCACTGATCGCGCCCTTTTCCGCTTCAATGTCGGTGTCGCCCGCGCCGTTGGCTTTCCAGATCCATTCGCCATCGACCTTGATCCCGATGCGACAGATGGTCTTGCCGTTCGCGTGGGGATAGTCGCACTGCCAGTTTCCGGGGCCGCAGACTTCATCCAGGCGGCGCATCACATCGCGCGCGTCGATATAGGCCAGCGCCATCGCCTTGGGCGCGTCGGGGTTTTTGGTTGAAACCGACTGCGCGCGCCAGCTAATTGCTTCGGGCGGGAACGCGCGGGCCAGTGCATCAAACATGCTCATGCGACGTGCCTCCAGTTGGTGCCGTTGACGATCCGCTCAATTGCTGACGGGCTAACGGAATAATCTCGGCTGATACGGCGGCAGGATTCACCACTCGCCGCACGGCTCTTAATCTGATGGACATCACCCTCTTTGATCTTGGATGACGGATGGGCCTCTCCGCGAGGAAGCGGCATCCTGTTCGGCTTTTGCGCGTAAACAGCCCGATGCTTCGCTAGGATTGTTTCGCGATTGCGCTCGTAAGCAGCCCTCGCTCGCAGGCGGTCACACTCACAGCACTGGTTCATGCCATTTGCGGTTTTGCGCCCATGCTCAGCGAAAGAGTGCCCACGCTTGCAGTGGGTCTTCGGTTTTGAACCAGGCACCCCGCGCCTGATATTTTCTGCGTTGGTTACGGGTTCTAGATGCGCTGGATTGGCGCAATCGCGGACGCGGCACAGATGGTCGATATGCAGGCCATCCGGGATCGGGCCAACAAACGCCTCATACGAAAGCCGATGAGACCGGCCCTTTCTCTTATTGAAGCAACCGGCCCCGTAGCCATCACGATCAAGAGACAACTGCCACCGCCAGCAACCGTCGGCATCCACGCGGACTCGATCCCGAATGTATTGTTGCACATCAGGCTGCACGGCGGTCCTCCCTCACAAGAACTCCGGGAATCGTGCGCTTGCCTGCGTTGGCGTCCTTCTGCGCCTGCTCCAGCAGCCAAGCCTTCAGAAGTTCAGGCTGCGTCTGCTTGTAGTGCTTCAGGGCCTCCACCGGATCGACCAGTTCGGCAATCCAGTAGGACCGCAGCCCGATTGCGCGGCTTCCGCCCGCCGCATGAGCCTTCGCCTTGTCAGCCCGGTTGGCGGCGCGTTCGGCCTGGTCCGCTTCCTTGCGCGCCTGCTCGACACGTTCGATCGCTTCCAGATTGGCAGACGCGGCGGCGCGCTCGGCTTCCAGAGCAGCTTGACGCTTGGCTTCCGCTTCCTGCCGGGCCTTCTCGGCTTCCGCGCGCTGCTGCGCCTCCAGATGCTCCAGCCATGGCACAAGCGCCTTCTTTGCGGTGTCGGCGGCAATGTCGCAGCGGTCCAGCAGAGGCTTCCAACGGGCTTGGACTGCCTTTGCCGCGTCATCGTGTGGCTTCTTCTCGGCTGCGCGCTCCTTGTCAGCATCCTTCTTGGCGGTGCGGATCATGTCGAGCAGCTTGCCGATCTCGTCAGCCTGCCCTTGGCTGGCAATCGGCTCGCCATCCAGAAACTGCTTGGCGTTCTCGATTAGCTCTTCGATGTGAAGACTGAAGGCATCGAACGGCGGGGGATTGTTTGATCCGATCCTGTCAGTGGACATTGTAAATCTCCCGATTGCGCGCATCCCGCAGTTCTTCACGCAGGATTTCGTTTTCGTGGCGCAGGGCTTCCAGTTCGGCTTCGAGCGAATATTGCTCGTCCAGCCAGGCTTCGTATCCAGCCCAAAGGTCTTGCTCGCCGGGGCGGGTGAAGTTGTAGTGCTTCATTGCAGCACCTCCGCCAGCGCCTTGGGATCAATCCCTGCCTGCTCCAGGGCGAGGCAAAGGCGGTTCTTGCGATCTACCGCGCCCCAATAGAGACGGTCAGCCATGTGATCGTCATCAATGCGAGCCTCTGCCCGCGCTGTTGCGATCTGGTCCGCTGTTACAGCGTCCTTGCAAAGCTGGATGAGATCGGGCGTCACTTGCTCATCTCCTTCAGTTTTCGCGCCAGCTTCGGGCGGCTCAACAGGGCGTCCAAACAGCGCACGAACTGCGTGACTTCGGAGCGTGAAAGCGGGTTGCTGATGCGGGCGAACTTGGCGACCTCGGCATCCGCCTGCGCCAGTTGCGCCTCTATGACTTCGCGCTTTAGGATGGGCTGGTGCTTCATGAGAGCCTCCGCTTTTCGTCAGCTGCGCGCTGGTATTGTTCCTGCATGGAAACGGGCGGTTCGCCGTGGATACGGTCCTGCTCCTGACGCTCTGCTGCATCGGCCAGTTCGTCATCCGTCATGGCGCGCCAGCCTTCGCCGCCACATTCCGAGCAAATCGGGCCAAACGGCCACATGAAGCCCAAATTGTCGCACTTGGGGCATTCAATCTCAGGGGTGTCAAAAGCTGTCACCCCTGCGCGATAATGCACGTCGCACGTGAACTTGCTGGCGACACATTTCGGGCAATCAGCTTGCCAGTTATTCCGGATCATAATTCTGGTCCTCCTGCTCAATCGCAGTCAGCAGCGCGCACCGGTAATTGACGATGCCTTCGCGTTCCTTCATCGCCTCCGCGATCAGGTCGTAGGCTTGGCCAAAGCGGCCATCTTTCCATCCACCTGTACCTTCGTAGAGGTGGCGGGCCGGGATGCGGTCGTGACTGTCGCTCATGCGCCAATCCACCCCATCATGAGGCCCGTCAGGCCAGCGATGACCAGCAGGCCGATAACCTCGCCGCGTGTCATGCGGATGCTCTCGCGGCCTTCAGGATTGGCCCATGCAAAGCGAGCCTTGCGCACTGTTTCGGATTGCTGGATCCGCGCCTTGAGGTCGAAAACCTCATCCCATGCGGCGTCCATGATCTGGCGGTGAGAGGTCATTGGAATGCCTCCAGCGCCCGCTTGTGCTGCTCAGCAAAGCGCTCTACCGCTTGCTGACCATCTTCATGAACAATGGCGATCAGCCTACCGGGGGGCGTGTCCGACAGCATATTCATGCCGGTCACGATGCCCGTGATCTCGAAAGTGTCTTCTGTCTCGTAAGCCTCGGCGGGGCAGAAGCAGAAGAGGCCATCGCGGACGCCCATGGTTGCGTCCAGCACCCAAACGTCCTTCATCTTGCCGGTCTTAGATGCCTTAGACATCATGTTTCACTCCTTACGGAATATCTGAACTCATCATCGCCCTGCCCCGTGATGAGGCAGGGAAAGGGGAGGTCAGGTGGTGGTGTCCGAGCGGCGGTCATCATCGATGCTGCGCAGGATTTGCATGTTGTTCTCGGACTTGCGAAGCATGCGGGTCAGCGCAGCTTTCTGTGCGGGAGGCCATTGATCCGAGACGTCAACGTCAGTGCCTTCATGCATCATGAAGCCGTCCACGATCAGGGAGTTGAGGACTTCGAACTCAGCGTCGGTTACGCTGATGCGGTAGCCCTTCTTGAGGCGAACCACCTTCATAGCGCGTTCACCAGCGCTTCGATGCCGTCGCGGATTTCGCCAAGATTGGCGGCATGAAAAAGATGATTGCCGCGCTCGGATACGTTGAAGCCTGGCGTTGCAGGCCGGGCATCGAAGTGACGACCGCCGCAGACGCCGCTTTCGCCACCAGCCTCAAAAACCACAACGCGATATTTGTGCGCTGCCATACTTCTTCTCCATCTCTGGCCTTGCGGCCGGTGCCGTGTGGCTGTTGATGGAGGGATAATCACAGATTGTGATGGTGCGGTCAACAATTATTTTCACAGATTGTGATTTGAATAATCACAGCCCGCGAATCACACGCTCGCCAGACGCGAGAATACATGGCTATTCCCGTTGTAGGAAAGGCACAAAAAAGCCCCGCCGAAGCGAGGCCGTGAGATGAAATCTTAAATGGCCCTAGTCGACGGCTTGTTGATCTATCCGCCGTTTGCGCATGACTATGCGAATAATCGCCACAGCGACCGCGCCCGGCACGTAAGCCAGCAAACCCGATGAATTCCAAGGGCCGCCATTGGCAGAGCCAAAGCCGTAAATGATTACAGCGAGCACATAGGCTATGCCGACGCTTACAAAGCCGCCAGCGATCGGGTCATTCATGATGCGTTTGATGAGCGCCCATTCGATCAGCTTTGACAGCAGGTAAATCAATAGCGCCCCGCCAATAATTTGGCCCATATTACCCCCTTGGTTGGCTTAACCTTCAGTGCCGGTGCGGATGAGGGCTTTGGCGACCTCTGCCAGTTGGCGGCGCTGGGTCGCATCAGCATTCATCCAAATTTCGAGAATGTCATTATCCAAATCTCGTGGATCATGGTCGAGCAAGTGGCCTGGTGTTATCTTGAGCGCATCAGCCAAACGACGCAGCCATTTCGCGGACAGCCCGCGCTCGCCAGACTCCAGGTAACTGATCATATTGGCGTTGGTGCCAACCTCGGAGGCTAGATCCGCCTGCGTAAGGCCGCGGTATTCGCGCCACGCCTTAAGGTGATTGGGGCCGCCATTTTTCTCCTGATCGTCCATAGTCACAATATGCCATGACGCCACATTGGCGTCGTCGCACAGATTGTGATATTCAACGCTTGCCTTCATAGTCACAATATGTGACAAAGGGGAATGAGCAAGACCCCGACAGCTAAGGCTATCAGTGAAGGCGTCGGGATCAGCCCGTCTTATGCGAGCATGATCCTTGGCGGCGATAGAACCCCGCCCATCAACTTGGCAATCGCGATCTTCCGCAAGGTTGGATGGCGTCACCCAACGCTCCGCCGAATGAAGGTGGATGAGATGGCTGTTTTTGAGCGCCATGATCCTTGGACCCCCCCTTCTGAACGCTCGCAGCAGGCCGCAGCATGACCCCCGCCCCCCGCCTCCTCACCATAACCGCGCTCACCCTCATAAGCTGGGCAATCGCTGTCCTCGCCATCCGTGGCCTCATCGCTGTTCTGGAAGGGTAAGGGATGGCTCACCAATGGAAAGCTGGCGATCTGGCGGTGCGTGTAAGCGTTCCTGCTGATGCTATTCCGGAAGCGCCCCGCGTACTCACCTCGATGAAGGTTGGTTGCATCTATCGCGTCTGCGATGCGCTGGTTCATCTGGGCAGGGTAGGCCTCGTGATCGACGGCCATCCATCGCCTCATCCCACGCAGGCCTGGGATGCGGAAATATTTCGCCCCGTCCTCCCCGCCGAGCCCGCTTTCACCGAAGCCATGCGCAGCCTGCGCCCCACAGTGGAGGCGTAAACGATGCAGAACGCTCGCAATCGCCTGCCCCAAAAGGACGGGGCCAGCCAACCGACCGGCCAGGTTCTCGCTGAACTGAACCGCGCAAAGGCTCTGTTCCAGATGCGCGCGCTCGCAACCGTCATGGGCTGTCCCACCCTCATCCGCGATGTGGATGGTGACGGCCTCAAGCTCACGGTCGAGCCGCTGCAATTTTTTCCTGCGGGTCGCACCCAGGAAGGCGCTGGGGGCTGTCCCCCTATTCCGGTCCTCAGCGCCAATGATTCCACACTTCATCATGAGGCCACCAATGCCTGATAGTCGTGACACAGTCGTTCCGACCCGCAAGCCAGCGTCGGAAACAACCTTCCGCAATGCCTGGCTGCAATCTCTGGCCCGCCTCTGCGCCAAGCATGGCGAGGATCAGGTCGCTTTGTGGCTTGGTATCAGCGAGCGCCATCTGCGCAATGTCCGCTCCGGCGCGTCCCTGCCGAGCGCCGACAAGCTGTGGAACCTGCTCGCCCATGACGACAGCGCCCATGACGAAATGGATGCGCTGTTCGGCCTGCGCCACGTCCCGGTTGATGCGCTGTGCAGCACGGACCCCCTCACCCGTGACCTGATCGCGCTGGCGAACGAGGTTGCTCATTCCGAAGATCCGGCAAGCCCTGGTGGCGTTGCTGTGACCGACCATGAGTTGCTGGCCAAGGACGAGCATCGGATGCGCCGGGTCTACAATACCCTTGGCGTCTGGCTCGACCGGATCAGCAACATGCGCCGTCCCCGTGTCGTGGGAGAGTGGTAATGGACATGTCACCCGCCGACTTCGACAAGAAGCTGCTCGCCCACCTCGCCAGAATGGTCGGCAAGCCCACGCCCACCACCCGCGAGATGACGCAAACCCTTGGCGTAAGCCGTGGCGTTGTAGAGGCTGGCTTTTACCGCCTGGTCAAGCAGGGCCTCGTCGCGTCATCGGGCACTGGCAACTACCGCACGATCGCCGTCAAGGGCGTTGGCGACACGCTGCCCCGGTTAAGTAAAGCCGATCGCATTGCCGCCAATGTAGAGTTCGAGCCGGTACGGATTGAGCGCCATGTTTGCCCGCGTTGCGGCGCTCGCTCGTGCCAGAGGCACACGGCCAGCGTCCTGACCACCAGCGTCATTCCAGCATGGAGGACGGCTGCATGAGCATGGAAGCATCTATCCGCCGCGCAGCCCGCTCCACCCTGTTTGATGAGTATGCCGCCAAGCGGGACAACTCCATCATCGCCATGGATGCGAATGGCTGCACCGTCGATGAGATCGCGCTGGAGCTAAGCCTGCATCCCACGACCGTGCGGAAGGTTTTGCGGGAGAGTGGCCGGTGAGCGAATTGATCCTCCGCCGCCACATGGCTGAGACGCCGGAATTTTTCGATATGCGCCGTGAACACTGGCGCCGTCAGATGCGTAGCCAGTGCGCGAAGCCCAAGCGGGATGATGCTGGGAGGTTCGCCCGGTGATCCGCTTTGATATGCCTTGGATACCCTCAAGCCTTCGCCCCAATGCTTCCTCACCAGGGGCATGGAGGCGCAAGCAGACTGCCGCAAAGGCTCACAAGGCCGACTGCCTCATCCTGTGCCGCAAGGCCGGGCTCAAGAAACTGGACGCCGACAAGGTCCATCTGACCCTGCGCTATCTGCCGCCCGATCGCCGCCGCCGTGACCTCGATAACCTTCTGTCCGCGAGCAAGTGGATGGTGGACGCCATCGCGGAAACCATCGGCATCGATGACAGCCGCTTCAACTACACCATCCTGCGCGGTGAGCCGATCACTGGCGGGCTGGTGGAAGTGACCATCACGGAGGCTGCATAATGGCTCGTACCATTGGCGAGATCCTGCCCGGGATCATCGAGCGCTGCGCTGAGATGGTCGGCATTCAATACATCCTGTCCAAGATGGACACGGACCAGGAGCGCAAGGCGTTCATTCTGGACTGCCACGCGCATGAACTGATCGATGACGAACAGTGTGGCCTCCTGATCACCGCACACATGTTGGAGGACGCATAATGGCGCGGATCCGTTCAGTGCATCCGGGCCTCTGGACAGACGAGCGTTTCGCGTCCGTCTCGCCCATGGCTCGCCTGCTATTCATTGGCATCTGGAATGAGAGCGATGACGCTGGCTCGTTCGAGTGGTCGCCCCTCAAGTTGAAGATGAGGATACTGCCCGCCGACAATGCCGACGCCGCTGCTCTGCTGGCGGAACTGGAGGCTGCTGGCTGCATCATGCGCTACTCAGCGGAAGGCCGAGAGCTTGGCGCAGTTCGGAACTTTGCTACCTATCAGCGCCCCAAAAAGCCGAACTCGCTATACCCTCAGACGGATGAAGTTCGGAAATACTGCGGCCATAAAGATGGTTCAGTTCCGAACCAGTTCCCCACCGCTTCCGAAATTGCTCCGCAGATGGAGGATGGAGGAGGTAAAAGGAGTTCTGTTTCTAACGAAACAGCCGCTCCGCAGCCGGACCCGGACAAGATTTTCTGGGATGGCGCCAAGGCCTATCTGGGCGCTTCCAAGTCATCCCTGATCGGCAAATGGGTTTCCAAGCACGGCAAGCCCGTAGTCATCCAAGCCATCACCACCGCACAGGCGGAGCGCGCTGTTGACCCCGTCGCCTTCATCGAGGGCGTCCTTCGAAAGAACGGAGCAACCCGCCAGCAGCCGAGGATCCCAATATGACGGAATGGCGACCCAACAGACCGGGCAAGTTCACCAAGGAAATTAGCATGTCTGACCAGCAAAAATTCTGGGAGCGCGTATCTCGCAATGGCGACTGCTGGGAATGGCAGGGCTGCAAGGACGATCATGGCTATGGCCGTGTGATGATTGGTGGCGTCCGTAAGCGCGCCCACCGCTACGCCTTGATTTTCGCTACCGGGCAAGACCCCGCTGACCTTCACGCGCTCCATAGCTGCGACAATCCGCCGTGCTGCAATCCAGCCCACCTCCGCTGGGGGACGCCGAAGGAAAACATGGCCGACCGCAAGCAGCGTCGGCGCGGCTTCATACCGACCGGCGCGAAGCACGGAATCGCTAAACTGACGGACGCCGACGCGCGCAGGATCAAGTTTGGCGGGGAATCTCCGAAGGCCCTGATGAGCGAATACGGGGTCGCCAAATCAGTAATCTATCACATCAGACAGGGGCGATCATGGACCCACATTGGAAGCCTTTAAGGGCTGGAAAACAACTCTGTCCTCGCTGCTCTCACACCCGGAAAAAGAAACATGAACGCTGCCTCTCAGTCTCCCTCTCCGATGACGGATATGTCTGGTTCTGCCACAATCCAGGTTGTGGATTTAGCGGCGGCACCGGGACTGCACCCGAGGCACGCGGAATATCTCGCCAAGCGCGGCATCCAATCCGATACCGCAGCGGCCCGGGGGGTTCACACCAAGACGGACGCAACGGGCAACTGGCTCGTCTTCCCGTACCGGCTCGACGGCAAAGTGGTGAACCGCAAGTATCGCCTGACCAGCGACAAGCAGCATTCCATGGATCAAGGCGGGACGCTCTGCCTGTGGAACGCCGACTGTTTGCAGTCGCCGCAAGTAGCCAAGGGCGCATCGGTAATCATTACCGAGGGTGAGTTTGACGCGCTGATCGCGATGGAGTGCGGCTTCCCGCTGGTGACGAGCGTTCCCAATGGCGCACCGGCCAGCAAGATCGATGATCCGGTCAACTCCAACCGCTACCGCTTCCTGTGGGAGAGCGAAAAGGATCTGGAGGGCGTCAAGCACTTCATCCTCGCCACCGATGGCGATGGACCGGGCCGCGTTCTGGCTCATGACCTAGCGGCAATCCTTGGTGCTGAGCGGTGCAGCTTCCTCGAGTATCCCGAGGGCACCAAGGATCTGAACGATGTCTACATGAGCCACGGCTATGATGGCGTGGCCGATGTGATCGCGAAGGCCAAGCCGTTCCCGGTCCAAGGGCTCTACGACTTCTTCGACTTTCCCGACATGCCGAAGATCGAAGGCATGGAAACCGGCATAGACGCTCTGGAAGGCAAGATGCAGCTCTGCCTTGGCACCCTGACCGTGTTCACCGGCTACAGCAACATGGGCAAATCTACGGTGTTGAACACCATGATCGCCCACTGCGCGGCGCATAATGTGCCGGTCTGCATCGCCAGCTTCGAAACGCTATCGCGCCCGATCCTGATGGACGGGATCACCAAGGCGCTGATCGGTTGCCCGGGTAATGAGTTCTACAATCACCCCGAGCGTAAGGCGGCTTACGAGCATGTGAACCGCATGGTGAAGGTCATCTCCAATTCGCTGGACGAAGATCTGGAATTTACGATCGACAGCTTTTTGGAGACGGCGCGCATCGCGGTCATTCGCCACGGCTGCAAGGTCGTCATCCTGGATCCGTGGAACGAGCTGGAACACACCCGGGGCAAGGATCAGACCGTCACGGAATATATTGGGCGGGCGCTGCGCAGGATCAAAGCCTTCATCCGGCAATACAACGTCTCGTTCTGGATTGTGGCGCACCCGACCAAGCCCATGAAGGGCACCAACAGCATTCCCAGCCTCTACGACATTTCAGACAGCGCGCATTGGGCGAACAAGGCGGATTATGGGCTCGTCTATCACCGCCCCGACCGCGAGCAGAACGAAGCCGATCTTGCTGTAGTGAAGGTCCGCATGGGCCTCCCGGGCGAGGTCACATCGCAACAGGTCAAGTTCGACTACCGAACGAGCCGCATCAACGGGCTGATGTCATGACCACACAAACCACAGAGAAGGGAAGAGCGTGCCGAAGAATTTGGGCCGCAACCCCTACGAGGGCAACGACAGCCCGCCTCTGGTGGACGCTGTGAGGAAGGCTCGCATCCCATTCCTAAGCTGCCTCTGTGGAGCAAGGGAGGACGACATAGGCCAGGCGCGGCCAGCCAAGTGCTGGGGCTGTGGCAAAACGAACGGCATGGGCCAATTCGGGCGCATCACAAGGAGGTGAGGAATGAGCGAAGACTTCAAGCCATGCGAGCGGACGGTGAGGATGATTATGCAGGCGGTGAAAACCTATGGCGTGCCGCTGATCCATGGGGGTGACTTCGGCACTGGATACAGCACCGCTCGCAAAGATGTTGAACGCACGATCCAAGCCCTTCTGCCCGACCCTGCAAAGGCGTTGGTGGAGGAGCTGGCGGGCGAGAGCGCGGCCATGTCCCGCGAGTTCTCAGAAGGTGCCTGCTGGGCAATTAAACGGCTCATCGACACCGGCAGGATCAGGAGCGGGGAATGAGCGACAGCTTCACCATCCTCATGCGGATGTTCTGCCCAAGGCACATTCCGCCGCCACAGAACGACAACAGGGGGTAAGCAATGGACACAACATCCATCATCGACCGCTATCAGGAAATAGGGCGCGAACGGGCTTTGACGGATGAGGAAAGCCTGGAACTGGAGAAGGCTATTCGCAGGGAAGCGCCGGGGGGCATTTATCGCCGCTGGACGATGGACGAGAGCCGGGAACTTGCGGCTGCTGCAAGGGCGCGGGGAGGGCTGAAGGCATATGCTGAGCGGACGGGACGGTCTTATGCATCGTGCCAGACGCAGCTTGCCGAGATCAAGCGGCAGAGACGGCGGCGCGGGATCGCGTTCGTTGGGCGGTTTTTTTATGATGGGGAGATTGGCGACCCGTCTGAAGTAGAGGGAAGTAGATAATGGCAACCGGTCGCAAGACGGGCGGTCGAAAGAAGGGCACGCCGAACAAGCTGACAGGTCAGGTCAAGGAGATGATCCTTGAAGCGCTCGACCGGAAAGGTGGCGCGGACTATCTGGAGCGCCAGGCAGATGAGAACCCGGTGGCTTTCATGGGCCTGCTCGGCAAGGTGCTACCGATGACCGTTGCTGGCACCGGTGAAGATGGCGAGCATGTGGTTGCTGTGATCACGCGGCGGGTGGTCAATGCTGGCGAAGGGTGAACTGACGATCGACACCCCGGCGTGGCTGCTGCCGTTCCTTGTGCCGTCGCGCTACAAGGGCGCGCACGGTGGTCGCGGATCGGGCAAGTCTCACGCTTTTGCGGAATTGCTGGTGGAGCGCTGCGTTGCTGAAAAGACCTATGCCGTCTGCATCCGCGAGGTTCAGAAGTCCCTCGCCCAATCGGTCAAGAAACTGATTGAGAACAAAATCGAGGCTTTGGGCGTCGGCCATCTGTTCGATGTGCAGCAGGCGGTCATTAAGACGCCGCACGGTGGCCTCATCATTTTTCAGGGAATGCAGAACCACACCGCCGACAGCATCAAATCGCTGGAAGGCTATGACATCGCATGGGTGGAAGAGGCGCAGAGCCTTTCCCAGCGATCCCTTGACCTGTTACGCCCGACGATCCGAAAGCCGGGCTCCGAACTGTGGTTCACATGGAACCCCTCACTTTCCACCGATCCGGTTGACGTTCTGCTGCGTGGAGAAAGTCCGCCGCCAGACGCGATTGTGCGACAAGCCAACTACCGCGACAATCCCTGGCTCCCCGATGTGCTGCGGGAAGAACTGGAATATGACCGCAGCCGCGACCCTGACAAATTCGCCCATATCTGGCTGGGCGAGTATCAGCGCAACAGCGAGGCGCGGGTGTTCCGCAACTGGCGGATCGAGGAGTGCGAGCCGCCTGCTGGAGTGACATTCCGCTTCGGCTCCGACTTCGGCTTCAGCGTGGACCCATCCTGTGCGCTGCGCTGCTGGATCGAGGGGCGTAATCTCTACGTCGATTATGAGGCCTATAGGATAGGCTGCGAGATTGATCAGTTGCCCGACCTGTTCATGTCTATTCCGGAGGCTGAGCGCTGGCCCATGGTGGCGGATACGTCGCGACCGGAGACGATCAGCTATTTGCGGCGGCACGGTTTCCCGAAGATCCAACCCGCCATCAAGGGCGCGCGATCAGTTGAAGAAGGGATCGCCTTTCTCCAGTCGTTCGACATCATCGTGCATCCGCGCTGCGTGCATCTGGCCGATGAATTGACGCTCTACAGCTACGAGGTGGACGACCTGACCGGGGCTGTGCTGCCTAAGCTGGCCGACAAGGACAATCACCTCATCGACAGCCTGCGCTATGCCTGTGAGGGTGTGAGGCGGGCCGCTGCTGCCAAGCCAGCACCGAAGGTGACAGCCGCGCCAGTGAAGCGCACAGCGTTCAACCGGCGCTAGAAAAGCATTAATCGCCCTACCCTTCTATCCATGCCTACCGTTCGCGCATGGAACACGACACCGCGCTTGATCAGGACAAGGCCGACAAGAACAGCGAACGGCTGAGCAAGGTCCATGAGCGCGCCCTGAAGCGCTTCGACGCCACCGCCGTTCCCCAGATGGAGATGCGGGCCGAAGCGCTGATGTGCCGCCGCTTCATCGCTATCCCCGGAGCGATGTGGGAAGGCCCATGGGGCGAGCAGTTCGAGAACAGCATCAAGGTCGAGATCGACAAGATCAGCCGTCGCGTTGAAAAGCTGGTTCAGGACTATCGCGAGAACCGCATCGTCCCCGACTTCCGCCCTGCTGGTGGCGAGAGTGACCAGGACACGGCCGATACGCTGGACGGCATCCACCGGGCCGATGATCACTATTTCAAGGCGCAGGAAGCGCGCGACAACGCATTCGAGGAAGCGCAGGCGGGCGGCTTTGGTGCTTACCGGCTGACGAACGATTTGGCGGACCCGTACGACAAGGACAGCGATGCGCAGCGGATCAATCCCGGCCTGCTGATTGCCGATGCTGACCAGCGGGTGTTCTTCGACGTGAACGCCAAGCGCTACGACAAGTCCGACGCCCGTTTCGCGTTCGTGCTGACGGCATATTCTCGCGATGCCTTTGCCGAAGAATATGGCGACGAGTTCGCTACCGATTGGCCAGAGCAGCGTCTGGCGGTCCATTATGGCTGGTTCCAGCCCGACATGGTCATCGTGTGCGAGTATTATGAGAAGGTGGACAAGGACGAGACGCTTTATGTCCTGACTCATCCGCTGCTGGACGATGAAGAGCGTTTCTGGTCGAGCGAGATCAGCGACGATGAGTTGGCCGACCGCGAAGCGCAAGGTTGGGTCGTCGCGAAGAAGCGGCGCAAGCGCTGCCGGATCATGAAATACACCATGTCTGGCGCCGAAGTGCTGATCGAGCATGGCCCAATCGCTGGTGACCGCCTGCCCATCGTGCCCGTCTATCACAAGCGCTGGTTCGTGGATAACATGGAGCGGTTCCGAGGCGCTGTGTCGAAGCGCATGGACGCCCAGCGGATCTACAACGCCAAGGTTTCCAAACTGGCTGAGACGGACAGCCTGAGTCCGAACGAGACGCCGATCTTTACGCCCGAGCAGATTGCCGGGCACGAAACCATGTGGATGGAAGCGAATATCAACCGCTCGCCGTATCTGCTGGTCAATCCGCTGATCGATGAAGCGACCGGGCAGATTGTGGCGACCGGACAGATTGGCAGCGTCACGCCTCCTACGCTTGCGCCCGTAACCGCGGCCCTGCTCCAGATCGCATCGGGCGACCTGACCGACGAGGATCAGGATGTTGACGAGGTGAAGGCGAACACCTCCGCTGAGGCCATGGACATCGCCGCCACGCGCGTTGACGCGAAGTCGGGCATCCCGCTCGATAACATGCGGCAGTCGGTCCAGTGCGAGGGCGAAATCTACCTTGGCATGTCGCGGGAGGTCTATTGGGAACCGGGCCGCGAAGTCGAGACGATGGATGAGGAAGGCGGTGACGGCGTTGCTGTCCTGCATGAGGCGTTCACCGACAAGCACGGCGTCTTCCGCATCAGGAACGACATTGCGCGCGGCAAATACAAAGTGGTTTGCTCAGTCACTGAGGCGACGGCAACGCGCCGGGACAAGACGGTCAAGTCGTGCTTGAACACCGCGACTGTGGCTCAGGCTGCGGGCGATACCGAGCTTGCCACTGTCGCCACCCTGACCGCTGTCATGAACCAGGATGGCGAGGGCATGAACGATCTTCAGTCCTACGCCCGCAAGCGCCTTGTCGGCATGGGCGTTGTCCAGCCCAATGAGGAAGAGCAGAGGGCCATGGAAGAGGCTGAGCAGAACCAGCAGCCCGACGCGACCCAGCAGGCGCTCTTGGCGCAGGCGCAGGAGTTTGAAGCATCGGCGGCGCTCAAGGGTGCCCAGGCTGAGAAGGCCATTGCAGATACTAAACTGTCTGGCGCCAAGGCAGTAGAAACGCTGGCGAGCGCCGCGCAGAAGGCCGCGCAGACCGGCCAGACAGTTCGCGAGACCCAGACGGTGGGTATGGAGGCGGCAAATGATACCGCGCATCAGCAGACGGGAGGTGATCTAGCATCTCGCAGCGCGGGGGATCGTCCCCGGATTGCCTTCGGTCGCGATCTCCCGGCTGACGCTGCATGAGTGATTTGTTCTGGCCAGACCCAACCCAAGCATGTAGCCTGTTCTCAATGTCTTAGTAGACGAGGATGGAAAGGTGCGGGAAAATGTTGCGTCGCTGATCCCTGAGGGGGGATCGACACTTGAGATAGGGCCGTGGTTCCGACCGATAACTGCTGGAGAAAACGCCTCCTATTTCGATGTTCTCGACAAGGAACAGCTGAAGCAACGCGCGAGGGAAATCGGCTGGGACGACTCGGCGGTTCCCTATGTCGATTTTGTGTCTCCGACTGGCGATATGTCGATCATCAACAAGCAGTTCGACGCCTGCATCAGCAGCCACAATATCGAACACCAGCCCGACCTGATCCGCCATCTGCGCGAAGTTCATCGCATCCTGAAGGATGACGGGCTGTTCATCCTGATCATCCCCGACAAGCGTTATTGCTTCGATCACTTCCTTCCGGAAAGCACGGTAGCTGGCATCATCGATGCAATCGGTCGGACACGCCACACGCTCAAGAGCGTCATCGAGCATCGTGCGCTAATCACGCACAATGAATCCTGGCGGCACTGGATCGGCGATCATGGAGCGATCAATCTGACGAACGAGAACGTCGCGGCTGCGGTCGCTGAATATGAGAGCGCTGACGGGGCTTATATTGATGTTCATTGCTGGCAGTTTACGCCGATCAGCTTCCGGCGCAACATGACCATCCTTCGCGATCTGGGCTATGTTCAATTCGACATTGTCGAGGTGCAGGAAACTCCATTCAACTCGATTGAGTTCATGGCGACGCTGCGGAAGGCCCCAACGCCGAATTGACGGCTTAGAACAATCCGCATGCAGGAAGGCTCTCACTATAAAGGCGGGAGCCTTTTCTTTTGCCTGAAAGCATTAATAGCCCGTCCCCCCTACCCGCCCGTAATTTCCACCCATCGGCAACCGCCAGGCCGCAACTGGTGAGTGAATGGGTGGTAAATGGCAGACTTCGAAGACGACACGCTCGAACTGACTGAAGAACTCGAAACCGAACAGGGGGACGAGCAGGAACAGGAAGGGCAGTCCGAAACGGAAGCCGAGCAATCGGCGGAAGATGAGGACGAGATTGTCGCGATCGAAGGTGAGGATGCGCCGTCCTCTGGAGAAGCTGATACCGGGCTGGTGAAGCATCTCCGCGCACAACTGCGAGAGAAGGCGAAGGAGGTTGAAACCCTCCGCAAGCAGGCCCCTCAACCGCAGGCTATCGAGGTAGGCGAGAAGCCAACCCTCGCTGGCTGCGATTATGACGAGGAAGCCTATGAAAGCCAACTCGACCAGTGGAAAGCTCGCAAGGCTCAGGCCGAAGAGCAGGCGCGGAACGCCCAGCAAGCCCAGCAGCAGATCGCGGAAGCATGGAGCCAGGAGCTTCAGAGCCATCACGAGAAGAAAGCGGCTCTCAAGTTCAGGGACGTGCAGGAGGCTGAAGACGTTGCCCTCGCCTCGCTGTCGGAAGTGCAGCAGGCGGTCATCGTCAAGGCGGCCGGAAACTCCGCGATGGTCATCTACACGCTGGGCAAGCACCCGGCGAAGCTGGCCGAACTCTCCAAGATTACTGACCCGATCAAGCTGGCCGTCGCAGTTTCGCAACTGGAAGGGAAAATCAAGGTGACGAAACGCGGTGGACCGCCCGAGCCCGAACGCATCGCACGCGGTGGCGCGCCTGTGCAGGGCAAGGACAAGGAACTTGAGCGGCTTGAGAAGGAAGCTGACCGCACCGGGGATCGCTCCAAGCTGATCGCCTACCGCGCAAAGCTGAAGGCTCAGGCGAAGTAATCAAACTGCCTCTCCCGTCGAGATGACGGCACGGCCCTTAGATGGATTTTTCGCATGGCTGTTAATACCCCGAAACAAGAGATCGTCGCCTTCGACAACATGCTGGAAGGCTTCGATGACATGCTCGTCATCGCCCAAGAGGTCGAGAAGTATAACATGCCGGGCGGCCCGCAGGGGCAGGCGCGCATGAACGACAAGATCTGGCGTCCTGTCCCCTACATCCCGGCTGTCTATGACGGCTTCGACCAGACCAGCAACTTCGGCAACATCACGCAGCTTGCAGCGCCTATCAGCGTCGGCATCCACAAGTCCACGCCGGTTAGCATCGGCGCGAAGGATGGCCGCGACCAGGAAGCGATTGACCGCTATTTCCGTGACGCCGCTCTGTCGCTGGCGAGCCAGGTCAACCTCTCCTGCTTCAACGTCGCCGCGAACTGGGCAACGCTGGTCAGTAAGCGCACCGTGGCCGCAACCGGCTATGATGATCTTGCCGACATGTCCGCGATCATGGTTGAGCAGGGTGTGCCGAACTACGGCAAGAAGGCATTCTACTCGGCCCGCGATTACCTCAAGATGGCTGGCAACATTGCCAAGCCTGCGACCAGTGATAGCCCGCTGGCTCGTTCGGCCTATGAGCGCGCCTATGTGAAGAGCATCGGCAACTTCGACCTGTTCGAGAACGACCAGACGAAGATCCTGCCCGCTGCTGGCGCTACTGGCGTCACCATCACCAACACGCAGCCGCTCTACTACACGCCTGTCGCTGCGAACTTCGACGTGGACGGCAATCCGACCAACGTTGACAACCGCGTTCAGACCATCTCGATCGCCGTCACCAGCGGCACGGTCAAGGTGGGCGATGCCTTCACCATCGCTGGCGTCAACTCGGTCCATCACATCTCGAAGAACGACACAGGCCAGCTCAAGACGTTCCGCGTTATGAAGATCGTCACCGGCGCTGGTGGCACCGGCACGGTCCAGATCAGCCCGCCGATCATCTCGGGCACCGGTGGCACGCGTCCAGAGGTAGAATACAAGAATGTGACGGCTGCACCGGCCAACGGCGCTGCAATCACCTTCCTGAACACCGTCGCAGCTCCTGTGAACATCTTCTTCCAGCAGCGCGCGATCGAACTGGTGCCCGGCACCTATGCGGTCAACCCCGACGATGGCTGGAATGTCGTTGCTCGCGGCACCACGCCGAAGCTCGGCCTGCCGATCACCTATGTCCGCCAGGGCAACATCAACGACCTGAGCGCCAAGGCCCGTCTCGACATCGATTACGGCGTCGGCGCGCTTCAGCCGGAGATGATCGGGATGCAGCTCTTTAGCCAGAGCTAAACGAACGCCGGGGGGCGCGACTGAAATCGGAGAGTTGAAATGAACACGAAGACGACAACCACGCCCACCGGCGCCAAGCTGACGGAGAAGGAGATCAAGGACGCTCAGAAAGAGGGCGCCCTTGACTACATCAAGGAAGGTTCGGCTAATGCCATGGCAACGGACACCGGCACGACCGGCGATTTCGAAGCTATGGCGGAAGCTGAGAGCAAGCGCATCGCTCCTGATGCCAATACCACCTTTCTTGCTCCCCTGCTCGACCTGTCGGAAGACGACCTGAAGCGGCGTTTGACCGATGAAAGGGCCGACGACTTCATTGCATTTGAGGATGCAAAGGGGCTGCTGGCTTTGGAGCGCGCGGGCAAGAACCGCACCAGCTATGTCAGGCTGCTCTGCGGCGTGCTGAAGGTGGATTCCCCCTACGAGGTAACGAATAGCGGGCCGCCCTACACGAACGACACCAGCAACATATCGGCCCTGTAAGCGATGGACGGTGCGGAATATCCAAAGGCGCTCTACGCTGATGGTGGTGATGCCCTGATTTGGGGAAAGCCTGTCCGCACCGTCATTGCTTCTGATGCTGATGAAGAGAAGGCGCTGCGCTCCAAAGGCTGGCGTCTTCACCCTATTGCGAACCCCTTAGATCATGATGGTGACGGAAAAGCTGGCGGATCCCTGCCGCGCCGCGCCCGCGCCCAGGCTGGAAAGCGCTAATGTCCATTTCCTGGGGCAGCAAAGACCCTGATGAGGTCCGCAGCTATTCCTATAGCTGGCTCGGCCGCCTGAACGGAGGCGAGATCGCCACCGCCACGCTTGAGGTGAAGTGCGGCACGGCCACACTGTCCAACGTCGCCAATACCACCACCGGCATCTCCGCCACCGTCTCAGGAGGCAAGGCTTGCGAACAGGTGGAACTCATCTCCCGCATCGTTACCGCAGGCGGCGAGACGCTAGAGGAAACCATTCTTCTCTCCATCGAGCCGAGCGCGTGGAGCAATCCCGGCCCTTCCACATCGACCAAGCGGCAGATTGTGGAGATGGCCTATGAGGAATGCTCACTGGCGGGCTACGAGTTCAATGTCACGCCACAGGAGCTATTCAGCGGCCTGCGCAAGCTCGACGCGCTCATGGCGCAGTGGCGGCAGTCGTCCAAGGACCTGAATTACAACTTTCCTGCGAAGTTCGGTGACGGCGATCTGGAGGATTATTCCGGCATCCCTGATGCTGCGGTCAACGGCGCTGCGATCAGCCTGGCAATGGCCATTGCGCCTGCGATGGGCAAGCAGATGAGTGCGGAAAGCCGTGGGCGCTTGTCCAAGGCTATGACGGTCATCTCCGCGCTTGGTGCGCAGCGGGTGTGCCAAGGATGGGGCCGCAGCACTGTTGCGGGCGCGGGCAACCGCCGCTTTGGCACCAACGCACCCTTCATGCCGACGCGGAGGCGCTGGTGAGACTGCCGATCCTCAAAGGGGTCTACGCTGATGCTGTGGGCGACTTCATTGAAAGCCCCCCAGTCAATCGCGAGCCGGTTATCGTAGAGACGGGCCTGTCCGATGGCTATCTGCGCGTGGCACCGGGGATCACTGGAACCGCACAAGCAACAGGTGCTGATCGCGGTGGCATCAACTGGAACGGCGTTCCCTATCGCGTCATAGGGACAAAGCTGGTGAGCCTGAACGCCTCCGGTTCGATCACCGAACTGGCTGATGTGGGCAGCGGCGGCCCGTGCTGGTTCGACTATTCCTTCGACAACCTGGCCATCGGCTCGGGTGGACGCGTCTATTTGTGGAACGGCTCTGCCCTGACCCAGATCACCGACGAGGATTTAGGCACGATCATCGATGGCATCTGGATCGATGGCTATTTCCTGATGACCGATGGCGAGTTCCTGATCGTCACGGAACTGAACAACCCGACCTCGATCGACCCGCTCAAATATGGATCGTCGGAGGAAGACCCGGACCCGGTGCTTGGTGTGATCAAGGTACGCGGCGAGGCTTATGTCCCTAATCGCTATACCATCGAGAATTTCTCCAATGCGGGGTCGGTCGGCTTCCCGTTTGTTCGGAACAGCGGCGCTCTGATCCCCTTCGGTATCGTGGGGACCAAGGCAAAGGCGCCATATCTCCAGAGCTTCGCCTTTGTTGGGTCCGCAAAGGGGGAAGCGTTAGGCGTCTATCTGGCTGGAAACGGCGATGCTTCGAAGCTCTCGACAAGATTCGTTGACGATGAGCTGGCAAAGCTGACGGATGAACAGGTGGCCGCCATCGAATGCGAGGCCCGTGTCGATTCCGACGAGCAGCGCCTCTTGATCCATCTGCCGAATAAGACGCTGGTTTATTATGCCACCGCCTCTCAGCGAACGCAGGGCAAGGTATGGGCCATATATGCTTCCGGCATTGATGCTGATGAAGCCTATCGCGGACGCAATGGCGTGCTGGCCTATGGCAAGCGGTGGGTGGGCGACAGTCAAGGCAATGTCGGCTATATCGACGCGACCACCTCCAAGCATTTCGGGACCGTGACCGGGCGGCGGATCGACACAGCCCTCCTCTACAATGAGGCCGGGCGCGGGATCATCAATGCAATTGAATTGAACGGGCTGCCTGGGCGCGCGCCCTTGGGTGCAGACCCGCGCATCTTCATGTCATGGACGATCGACGGAGTCACCTGGTCACAGGAGCGCGCGGTGACGGCAGGACGGGCGGGTGAGCGTGCGGTTCGGATGCAATGGCGTCCCAACGTCCGATTCAATCAGTGGATCGGGCTTCGCTTCCGTGAGGCGGATGACGGCATGGTCCCTTATGCTCGCCTCGATGCAGCAATTCAGCCCTTGGGTGCCTGATGGCCGCCACACGCCTGACCCGGAAGCTACTCGGGGAGTTCCTGAAAAACCCCGAGACAATCCGGGCGTTCGAAAACCTCGACACGGGGAACAATGATCTCGAATCCGTAGTGGCGCAGATGCGGGATGCGGCCGTTCTGGTCTTGAGCCTGACCGACGCATTCAGCAATCAGCGGGTCGTCACCTCCGATGGCGAAGTTGAGGTCACAGACGGAGGCCCAGGTGGAACCCTGACCTTCGGCTTGTCCGATACCGGTGTGTCTGGAGGAAACTACGGGGACGCCTCGCATCTGGTGCAAATTGCGATCAACGCCAAAGGTCGGATAACCCTCGCTTCTTCCATCCCGCTCAACAGCGATAATGTGGTGGAAGGCGGGACAAACCTCTATTTCACCAACACCCGCGCCCGCACATCGCTTAGCAGCGGGGTAGGCATGGCCTACAACAGCACAACCGGCGCGATTGATGTGGGGGCAACGCTCGCGGCCTACGCCGGTGGCGACATGCCCAGCGCGTTCACCCTTGGCATCATGGACAGCGTAGATGGGGCAGCGTGGCGCGCTGCCATCGGGGCGGGAACATCGACGGTCACGCCATCGGCATTGACCAAGGTCGATGATACCAACGTCACCCTGACCCTTGGCGGTTCACCATCAACGTCTCTGCTCGCGGCCACTTCCTTGACGCTGGGGTGGACCGGTACGCTTTCTGTTGCTCGCGGTGGAACTGGACTAGCATCCTTCACCGCCAATGGCGTTTTCTATGCGTCATCCACGTCCGCGATAAGCCAGTCTGCCAACTTCTCTTTCGACGGAACGAACCTGTTTGTCGGCACCTCCTCGTCGCTGGGATCGGGAACGCTTCACGTGCGGGGCGGAGTTATCGGGGATACCAGTGTTGGGGATGGAAACCTTCGGATTGAAGCTCGCTCCGGAACGCTGATCTCCAATTCGATCTACAACAGCACCACGGCGGCCAGTCCAGACGTGACCTGTTCCGGCATACCCGGCATTCTCCAGCGCTCCACCTCGTCAGCCCGATATAAGCGCCAGGTCGAAACCTTGACGGAGGAAATGTCCGCGAAGATCTACCAGATGCGCCCTGTTTGGTATCGGTCGAAGTGCAAGACTGATCGCAAGGACTGGTCGTGGCTCGGGCTTATCGCGGAAGAACTCGCCCCGATCGAACCGCGCCTGGTCCGCTGGGGCGCGCCGGATGAGAACGGTCAGCAAATCCCGGAAGGCGTCATGTACGATCGCCTTGTCGTGCCTCTGCTGGCAGAGGTGCAGAAACTCCGCGCCGAATTAGATGAGATGAAGGTCGCCGCAAAGCATTAATGGCGGCTTATAAGGCGGCTGCGGCAAGGTTCACCCAATCGCGCGGTTGGGATTTATCAAATGGGCCTATTTAGCCTCGTAGGGGGCATCCTCGGCGGAAACTCGCAGAAAAAGGCGGCTAAGGCAGCAGCCGATGCGCAGGTCAAGGCGGCCCAGCTTTCGATCGATGAGCAGCGCCGCCAGTTTGACATAACGCAGGACAATTTCGCGCCATATCTCGGCGCAGGAACTAGCGCGCTCGGCGGCATCAACGCCCTTCTCGGCATATCCACGCCGACAACGACAACCACCGATTGGGGTGCCTATGCGGCCGCAAACCCTGACATCGCGGCAGCTTACAACAGCCCTAAGAGTAAGGTCGACAAATCCCGCTTCCCAACGCTGGAAGACTATGGCCGCTGGCACTACCAGACCTATGGGCAGGCGGAAGGCCGGGATATATCCCCATATTCCACCACCGTGGGTGGAGAGGTGGATCAGGGTGCAGCAATCAACGAGTTGCGTAATTCCCCGCTCTATCAGTCGCTCTACCGCAATGGTGAAGAGGCCATCCTAGCCAACGGCTCGGCTACAGGTGGGTTGCGCGGAGGGAACATGCAACGCTCCCTCTACAATCTCGGCGCTGACACACTGTCGAACGTTATCCAGCAGCAGCTTTCCAATCTTGGCGGGATCGCCAACATGGGCCAAGGGACTGCGGGGCAGCTCGGCACGTTTGGCGCGAATATGGCCGGGCAAATCGGAAACCAGCTCAACAATCAAGGCACTGCGCGCGCGCAATCCGCGCTTACGATCGGCGGCATCAACGCTGGTAACTGGAACAACGCGGGCAACTTTCTCGATAGCGCGGTTTCGGCATTCATTCCGGGCGGCGGCGGCATAAAGGCGCTTCTCTAATGGCCGAATTGAATTACGCAGGCATCCTTGGTCAGGCACAAGGTCTTGTTCCGAATCTCTTGGAGCAGGAGATTAAGCGCTCTCTGGGGCAGGCGCAGGTGGAGCAGGCGCAGGCGCAGACCGCCCTATTCCGGCAAAAGGCGGCGTCTGATCTGCTGGAGCAGCAGCAGCAGGCGCAGATGCGGCGGGAAGTCGGTGTGGCACTTCAGAGCGGCGATCCATCGTCCATCTCCAAACTCATCGCGCGCTATCCGCAATATAAGGACGCGCTCAAGGCTGCCTATGATCAGATGGACGGGCTGGAGCAGCGCTCCACACTCCGGCAGGCTGCTGGCGTCTGGTCGGCGCTCAACGCTGGCGACACTCCGAACGCCATCAAGCAGCTTGAGGGCCGGATTACTGCTGACCGTGAGGCCGGGCAGGATACGAGTGAGGATGAGGAGCAGCTTGCTCTATTGAAGTCTGGCGACCCCAAGTCCATCAACAGCGTGAAGGGGCGTCTCGGCCTGTTCATGGCATCGGTGCAGCCGGATAAGTTTGCGTCGGTCGTGGATCAGTTGGGCACGGGCAACGACGCCACGCGCAAGGGACAGGTCGTCGGCCGCGCAATCGGCCACTACGATGACAATGGGAATTGGGTCACGGATTATCGCGATCCCGAGCCGGGCTTCACGCTGAGTGAAGGACAAACCCGATTTGAACCTGGTGGCGTTGGTAATGGTGTTGGTGGCGGCTCGTCGGGCGGCACATCGCGGGGAGAGCGCAACGGCAACCCTGGCAACATCAAGGACGGGCCCTGGGCGCAGGCACAGCCTGGCTACATCGGCAGCGACGGCACCTTTGCGAAGTTCGCTCCGGGCGCTGGCGCGGCGGCGCAGGAGAAGCTTCTGGCGCAGAACTATGTAGCCAAGGGCTTCGACACGCCAGCCAAGATCATCAACCGCTATGCCCCCGCTGGCGAGAATAGCGGCGCTTCGATCTCTAACTATATCGGCTACGTCTCGCGCAAGCTTGGCATTGGGGCGAACGATCAGGTTTCCCCCGCTCAGGTTCCGGCGCTAGCGCAGGCCATGCGCGAGTTCGAGACGGGCAACACGGGTGGCGGTGGCGCTGTTGCGGTGGCGAGTGTGCCAAAGGGACCGGGAAACCAAGCGCGTCAGATGACGCCGCAGGAGGTTTCTGCTGCCGGACTAGATCCCGCGCAGTCTTGGTACATGCAGGCCAACGGCATCCCGACTGCAATCAAGGGCGGCGGACAAGGTGCGAACGGCGCTTATTCGCAATCCGCGCTGGATGCCTTTGACCGGGCTATCGGGACCGCTGATCGTTTGATGAAGCACCCCGGCCTATCTGCCGCAGTCGGGTCGGGCTTCGACCCCTCATCGTGGGGTACGTACAATCCATTCACCGGAAAGACTTTTGCGGGAACTGATGCAGCAGATTTCAATTCTGAACTGGATGCGATGAAGGCGCAGGTCTTCCTCCCCATGGTGCAATCCATGAAAGGCATGGGCGCGCTATCCAACGCAGAAGGCGAGAAGCTGACGGCGGCCATTGGTGCGCTATCCCCAAATCAGAGCGAGGGCCAGTTCAAGGCTTCTCTTGGTCGCATCATCAAAGACCTTAAGTCGTATAAAGCGCGCGGTATGCCAAAAGGCGGGGCGGGAGGAGGTCCGGTCAAGGTTCGCTCGATCCAAGAGGCGCGCGCCCTTCCACCTGGCACCATATTCATTGATCCGACCGGCAAGCGAAGGGTTCGTTAATGGCGCGCGCCAATCCTTGGGATGAGTTTCAGCTTGCCGATGAAGCGCCGCGCGCGTTCGAGCGGACGGGGCAGACGACGACAGCCGCACAGCCATCACCGCAACCCGCATCACCTCCCCCGGCTGACGATTTCGCGCAGTTCGAAGAAGTGCAGGACGTTGACCGTTCCACGCCATTGTCGGTCTATGCCGCTGGCGATCCTCAGTTGCCCGACGCAGAGCTTGATCCAACCGGGGCGCAGGAGTTCGCACGACCGGAGGATTTCGCCTTTGCCAAGCGGGCGCAGCAGCTTTTCGACACACCGGGAACAACGCGGGCTCAATTCGATGCGCTGTCAGATCAATATGGCTACCCGCGCTATGGCGATGACCTGACGCAGGCACTTGCCGCGCGCGATCAGGCTGGGACCCCTGCCCGCATTTCCGTGCCCCTTGGCGGTCGTCGCGAGCCTATCCCGGTGTTGTCCACCATCGCCAATTCCTCTCCCGGCGCTGCGATCGGCGCTGCTGCTGATGTAGGTAGCTTCGGCCTGTCGGACGAAATTGCTGGGCTCGCAGGCGGGGACACCATCGGTCAGGTCATCACTGGCGAGGGTGAAGCGCAGAAGCGCGCGCAACTGCTGAAGGAGTCGGCGGGAGAAGCCTACCCCGGCGAAACGCTGGTCGGCGGTCTGATTGGTGGCGTTACCGGGATGGCTGGCGTCGGCAAGGCGGCTGCTGCCGCTGGTGAGCAAGTCGGCTTCAATGCTGGACGCGCCGCTTTACGCGCCGGGGAAGGAATGGAAGCTGCTCGCGCCGCCTCCCAAGCGGCCAAGGCTCGCGTTGCCCTCGCTGCTGATACGGCGGCGGGTGCGGCCTATGGCGCTGGAAGTGAGAACGACAACCGCCTAGCTGGCGCAGTCCTTGGTGGCGGAGCGGCGGCGGCGGGCTCCTATTTTGGCGGCAAGCTGCTCGACAAGATCGCCAATCGCGCGCCCTCTGCTGCTGCAAAAGCAGTTGAGACGGCACAGGATTATGGCATCAACCTTCCCTTGGAGGCGATGGGGCGCGGCAAGGCGATTGTCGGCAACACGCTCTCGAATATGCCTGGCTCTGCGCAGGTCATGCAGGGTAGCCGCGATGTGCTGGCCGATGAGGTGGGCAATGCGGTTGAGGATGTGGCATCCTCCTTCGGACCGACTACTAGCTTTGCAGGGATGGGAGAGTCGCTACAGGCTGGCGCTAAGAAGTGGATCGATAAGTTCGAGCGCACGGCGGGGAAGGCTTATGACGCCATCCCGATCAAGTCTGAAGCGCCATCCTCCCTCGGAAGCACTGTTTCGAAGCTTCGTGATCTGAATACCAAATTTGCGAGCAACGAGAAACTTGCCGCACTGATGAAAAACACCCGGCTGTCGGGATATCTCGATGCACTGGCTGGCAAGATCAAAGACGTTGACACCGGCATCTTGGATGCGAACGGAAAGGCCATCACGCGCCAAGTTAAGGAGGGCGGCAATCTTTCGTGGGAAGACCTGAAGGAACTTCGTTCCCGCGTAGGCGAGGAAATTGGCGACCAGCGGTTCAGCGACGGGACACTGAAGTCCGAGCTGCGAGGCCTCTATGGCGCTCTGTCGGAGGATATGAAGACCACCGCCGCCGCGCAAGGGCCGCGCGCCCTGCGCGCCTTTGAGCGTGCCAATACCCTCTATAAGCAGGGGCAGGATCGCATCGACGGTGCGCTCGCGAAAATACTTGGCGATGATGGCAAGAAGTCGGTCGAAAGCGCCGCCGCGAAGATGCAGGCCATCACCAAGGAAGGCCGCTCATCATCCGATCTCAAGCTGTTGGCGGAAATCCGCAAGTCCCTTCCAGCAGAGGAATGGGGGCAGGTCCAGAATGCCCTAATCCGGTTAGGCGGTCAGCCTCTCAATAAGTCAGGACGCGACTTCGACCCCGGCGTGTTCGTGCGCAACTTTGCGGATATGGACCCGGCAGCGAAAAACCTGTTGTTCGGCAAAGGTGAACTGCGCGCCAATCTGGACGAGTTCACTGGCGTGATGGACAGTCTCGCCAAAGTGGGCGCGCTGCGAAACACCTCGAACACGGCGGGGCAGGTTCTGACCGGGCTGGGCTTACTCAGCGTCGGCAACATTCCCGCCCTCGCCGGTCAGATGGCAACCACCTATTCCCTCGCCAAACTCTGGACCAATCCCCGCTTCGTGAAGTGGGCCAGCGGCTATGCGCGCATGGCGAAGGCTGCGGCTGCATCCGGTGGCCAGCCCAATGTCGGCAAGCAGATGGAGTTGCTGAAGAAGGTCGCTGTTGCTGAGCCAGTCATTGCCCAGGATGCGCTTGGGTTGCAGCGGTACCTTGCGCAGCAGTTCAACCAAGTCCCGGGAAAGCTGGCCGCTGAAGAGCAGTCAGAGCCCGTTGAGGGTGCCCCCTGACAGGATTAGCCATACGGCAGGCCAGAACCACCATAGGAGAGGCGCGCCGATAGCCCAGCGCCGGAATGTTCGCATCCAAACTGCTTAGCGCAAAGCATTAATGGCGGCAATCCGCCTACCCATGCACCGTTTGCCGCAGCCTTTCGCGGGATTGCTGCATGACCTTCTATTCGATCGTAAACCCCTACCCTGTCATCCTCAACCAGGTCGGCGGTGGCCTGAATGGGGGCAAGGTTTATATCGGGGTTGCTGGCCAAGACCCGCAGACAAACCCCGTCACTGTCTATTGGGACACATCGGGGACAATTCCCGCAGCACAGCCGCTGACGACCATCGGCGGCTATATCTGGAACGCGGGCACCCCCGCGCAGGTATATGGCCCCACTGAATATTCGATCCGCGTCCGCGACCGGCTCGACGTAGAGATATTCTACGATCCCCACGTCAAGGGGGAACTGTCCGACTTCATCGCCTCACTCTCCGGTAATGCCGGCGCGTCCCTGATCGGCACCAGTTCCGGCGACACGCTTCAGGAAGTCCTCAACCGCTATGATGCGCGCGATGTGAACACCGCTCATGTCGCGGACTATCTGCCTATTACGGCCGACTTCAAGGCCGCCTGCCAGGCCGCTGTTGACGCAATCGGCGCGTTCGGCGTGGTGGTCATCCCCGCTGGCGATTTCACCCTTTCGGGCCGCGTATCCTGGTCCAACAAGACGGTTCTTTTCCAGTGCGCCGGGATCGGGACGACCAACATCACCATGACCGGCACCAACCCCGGCTTCTACTGCCGCCACACGAACACGACGACGACCTATTGTGAATATGTCGGGTTCAAGGACGTGACGTTCATCACGGCGGGGAATAACGCCCATATAGCGCTCGATTTCGGGTGGAACATCATCAATCTGGTCACGCGGGCCTATTACCAGATCGACGGCGTTGAATTTGTCGTCGCCGATCCATCCGCCACGCAGAGCTTCAAGAACACGATCAAGCTGACAAACGCTCATGCCGGGTCGATCGAAGGCTATTGGGTGCGCGGGCAGCAGGAGGGCACGGTTGGCAACGTACTGCTCTATGACGGGCGCTGCATCGCGAACACGCTGGACGATTATCATGCGACCTATGGCGACATAGCGATCAAAGAAACTTGGCTTGAGGCGGTCAAGATATACCACTCAGGGGCTGGGGGTTGGTCGCCTTTCTCGCTGGTGACGGGCGCAACGAGCGGAGCTACCGGGCGCTGGCTCATGGCCGGTTCTGGTACGGTCTATCTCAGCGTTGAGAGTGGTCAGTTCGCGGTTGGTGAGACGATCACGGGAGGCGGTGGTTCGGGCGTTATTACCGGCATCCAGCAATCCGCTATGGGCTGCGAGGGCCTTTGCATTGGTCGCGGCGAGGTGGTGGGCTATAACCAGGCTCATCACAGCCAACCACCGGATTACCTGACCGGTTGGCAAATCACGAAGAAGATCGAAAACCTGCACTTCAACTGCCGGAATATCGGCATCAATGTGCGGCGTCAGTTCAGTCTCATGGTGTCGGGCATCGAGTTTATAGGCTCGCTCGGCTCCGTCAACGTCATGATGGAGCTTTCGCAGATGCGTGAGCTGACGATTGACGGCGTGGTATCTGACCTGCCCGCAGCCAGCACGACCGCAATCGCTCTATCCTCTATATATGGCGGCACAATCAGCGGCGTTACGGGTGTCGGCAATACCGGAATGCTGTTCCGGAATTTCAACGTCTATGACACGGTGATCAATGGCAACTCTCTTGCCCAATGCGCCACGTCGCTTGCGGGGGAGTTCATCAATGTGCCCGTATTCGTGCCCGGGGGGACCGTCAGTGAAACGACAACGCAGGTAACGGGCGCGACGATCGTCAATGCTGGCTCCGGCTATGCTGTGAACGATCTTGTTGTGGTCTATGGCGGCGCAGAGAGTGCGGGCCAGACTGAATATTGCGCCGTTCTCAAGGTTGCCTCCGTCAACGGCTCAGGCGGGATCACGGGGATATCTGTCCAGAGTGGCGGGCGCTATGTCTATCAGCCCAGCAATCCCGTTTCTACCGGTCGCCCCTCTACCTATCCCGGTTCGGGAGCTACCTTCAACCTGACCTGGGGCGCGGCCGCGTCCTTCACTTGGCGCGGGTCGCAGGTTCTTGGCAATCTCACGACCGGCGGCGACCATGATATTGCGGGGACGGGGACAAACTCCGCCCCTAGCGCCGTCGCGGCGGGGTCATCGGCCACCTTCCTGACCGTCACGGTGACCGGCGCAAAAGTTAGCGATTATGTGCTGGAATGCGCTCCCTCGGCCTACCTCAACGGCCTGCGGCTGCTCCCCGTCATCACGGCAGCTAATACGGTGACGGTCTACTACTGGAACGCGACAGGTGGATCGATCACGCCTCCTGCGCACGACATCTTTGTCACCGTAAGGCGGCGGACATGACAACGGCGAAAACGCCAAGGGTCGGGGCAACCCGCGATGAATAGCGCAACAACAGCGGGAACGAACGGCATGGATCTATTGGGTGCGGACGGGGGGAGCCTCGCCGCTGCCTTCGGGTCGGGGTGTGTCGCAACATGGGGGTTCGTGCAGATGGTTTTGATCGGCCCCCTCAAGAAGCAGATGAGCGAACTGAAGGACGAGTGCGAGAAACGCGACGACCGGCAGGCTGCTCGCATCAGCCAGCTTGAGACGATGCTTCTCCTGCATGGTCCGGGCCCGCTTCGGCAGCAGTTGCAGGCGGCTATTTCGGAAGATCGGGTATTGGGGGATAGGGCGTGACCTCTCTGAAGGATATCCAGAAGTTCGTCGGCGTCCCTGCTGATGGCATTATCGGCCCGCAGACGCTTTCGGCTATTGCCCGCGCCCTCGGCATGGCTGGCGGGATGACGGTCAGCAAAAAGGGGATGGACCTCATCAAATCCTTTGAGGGACTTTCCCTGAAGGCATATCCTGATCCCGGCAGCGGTGGCGACCCATGGACGATTGGCTACGGCGCGACCGGGCCCGGCATCGCCAAGGGGTTGGTATGGACGGAGGCACAGGCGAATAACCGGCTTGCCGACGACGTCTCCCGCTTTGCTGATGGCGTATCCAGCCTGATTGGGTCAGCGCCGACCACGCAGGGCCAGTTTGACGCCATGGTAAGCCTCGCGTTCAATGTGGGGCTAGGCAACTTCGGATCGTCCACGCTGCTGAAGAAGCACAAGGCTGGCGACCATGCTGGGGCGGCTGCGGAGTTTGCCCGTTGGAATAGGGCCGCTGGTAAGGTCATGGCTGGGCTGACGCGGCGCCGCGCCGCAGAGGCCGCGATGTATCGGGGGGAAGCATGAAACTCCTATCCGCCCTCAACGGCATCAACGGCGAACCGGAGATCCAGCGCATAATCGGCGCGTTCGGCTCGGTGGTATTCATCGTGTCAGCCCCGGCGCTGGTCTGGGCGGGCAAGATACAGGCCTCATTCGATAGCTTCTGTCTTGCCTACCCTGCGGGTATCGCCGCCTGTATCGGCGCAACGGCGGGCGCCATCGCCCTGAAGGACCGGCAAGTCGCGAAGGCCAAGGCGGAAGAACGCCCATCATCTTCTGGCTCCCTCTCCTGATCTTCTACGGCTGCACATGGGAGGATGGGGAATGAACCTGCTGCCATTCACCATAGGCACCCTGCGCGCCCACTGGAAGCTGATAGCCCTCGCCCTGCTACTCGCGGTGGTCGGTATCCAGCAATTGCGCGTGACGGGCCTGAAATCGTCCCTGTCGGCGGAAAAGGCGGGGCGTGCGCTCGACCGCAAGGAATATGAGCGCGCCCAGATGGATGCGACGGCCAAAGCCTTTGCCGCGAAGATCAAGAAGGAAGCTGAATATGAAGCCGAACGCGAGAAAGCGGATCTTGCTGCTGCTGACCTTGGCAAGCAGTATCGCGCTATCGTCCTGCGCTACGCCGCCGCTCAAGGTAAAGCCGGACGCACCGATATGCCCGTCACCGCCGAAACCACCTCGCGCTCTGACGGATCCGATCGATCTACCGTCCTTCCTGTCGGGCAACTGATGATCCCGCAGGCCGATGCGCTGATATGTGCGGATACGACTGCCAGGCTGGTCGCGGCGCGAGCTTGGGCGCTATCGCTGGGGAAGGTGGAGTAGGGTGACGCGCGACGGTCACTCCCCCTCTCCCTCTATAAGCGCGGTGATGGCTGCGGCCATGTTCTCCGACGATTGCGACGGGATCGGGAACGACGCCCTGATAATCTTCGCTGTCGAATAGTTGGCAACGTGCGTCCTGACAAATTCCGCCGCTTCCCTCAATCCCTGCTGTCGGCCAGCGGCTTTCATGCGGGCGAAGGCTTGGACGATGGGGTGGTCGTCCATTTTACCGCCAATGACGAGATCGCGCATTTCGGCTAAAACCATCGCTTCAGCAGCAGCCTCCCGCACATCCTGATCCACCTTCTCAGCCATTAGCGGGGTTCCTTTTGGTTGAGGCAACGGGCTTCATCGCCTCCACGTGACGGTCATCTATTACCTTGGCGATATTCACCTTGCACTTCCACTCGATAAAATCTCGCCGTGTATCAGCATGGGCGCGGCACTCTTGAACAAGCAGAATGGTTACCACGATGGCCCACAAGCCGAAAAGGTAGATCATTCCCCCTCCCTCTGCCGGGGCCGGGCGCGGAGGGCGGCGGCTGCGCTAACCATGAGAAATCGGATATTGGTCGTGCAGTCTGGATCAACCCGCGTAGGCCAACAAGCTAACTGCGCTATCAGCCATGCCATGTCCTGCTCACCAGGTGCCGTCAGGTGATCGTCATCCTCCGCAATCGCAGCATCAGCCATCGTTAGAAATTCAGCTTTTGTCATCGCCATTTTCCTTTGATCAGGGACAGAAGGCCGATCGCAGCAAGTCCTACAATCAACATCAAGGCAATGCCGCCGATCCCGTTACCGCAGATTGCGTTTTCCCCACAGGCCCTCATACTGCCTCACTCCCGTTAAGGCGGGGAGATTGCCAACCTAGCGCCGCAGCCTGCTCCCGCCACATATGTCCACGCCTGATCTTGCTCACCATGGCGTGACCGATCGGCAAGCCTTCCGCGATTTGCTTGTTGTTCAGGCCGCGCTTGAGCCCCGTCACGACGCGGGCAAGGCCCTCATTGGACAGCTTCGCCGCACCATTGCTTGCGCCTTTCTGGTCGCCAGTGCGCGCCCGGCTGCGCTCAACCTTATCCTGCGCATTGTCAGCAGCGGTTCCCCAGCGGAGATGGTTAGGGTTGCAGCAGCGCGGGCGGTCGCAGCTATGGAGCGCATGGAGGCCGGGCGGCTCAATTCCCGTATGCAGAGCTAGCGCCACCCGATTGGCTGCGGCGGTGGTGTAGGGCGTCATTTTGAAGCGCCCATAACCGCTTGTTGTGACTGATGCCGTCCAATCCCAACATTCATCGAGGCCGCGCTTATCGACCTTCGACCAGAAGCGTTCGACAGCCGGCCCACCAAATGGGCCTGTGAGGTGCGGGAGAATCTTTATAAAGCGTATCGCAGCCATGCGATGGGTCCCTTCATCGTGTGGTCAGGCCCTCACTCCGCTGGCAGGCGGTTTGGGGGCCGTTTGGTTTCGGGATATGTTCGGGACACTCCGTTCCGAAGCGTTCCGCCCGTTGCCAATCCGTTCCGTGAAAGTTCCCTTGACCGAAGCCCTGAAATGCCTATTAGGCCGCAGAACTCCTTGCGAGGGCGATTAGCTCAGTTGGTAGAGCGTCTCGTTTACACCGAGAATGTCGGCGGTTCGAGCCCGTCATCGCCCACCATTTCCTCATAATCATTGCGGCGAGAAAGCTGCGTCGGATATTGCGGCGCGGCGGAGCCGCTGCTAATCGAGCGCGTCATGATACAGCCGCCTGAAATTCTTCGAGTCACCAAGCCCCGCGTTGCGTGCGACGGTTCGGGCGACATCCCCGCTGCCCTGGGTCACCCGCGCGTGTTCCTGGAGATTGACGAACATGGCTATGTCGATTGTGGCTATTGCGACCGGCGCTTCGTCCTGATCGGCGGTCCAGCCGACACGCCCGAGGTTGCAGGATTGCCTGACATCTCGTCCGGGGCGAGCCTCTAAATCGGGTTTCTCCCTCGCGAATTTGATTGGGCTTGGGAAGCTCCGCTCCTATATCGGGCGGCATGACGGATATCGCTTCCCAGTTCACCGATGCGCGCGGCCTTCTTTATCGGCCGGGCCTGCTTGATCCCGATGGCGCGCGGCGGCTGACCGCGCAAGCGCTCGCGAGTTGTGATGATGGCGAGCTCTATCTCCAGTACCGGGCAAGCGAGAGCTTCGGCTTTGATGACGGGCGACTGAAGACCGCCGACTATTCGACCGATGCCGGCTTTGGCCTGCGGGGCGTCTCCGGTGAGATGACCGGCTTTGCCCATGCGAATGACATCAGCGAGGCGGCGATCCGGCGTGCCGCCGAGACGCTGACCTTGCTTGATCCAGCCAAGGGACAGCCTGCCCCTCCACCGCAGCGGACCAACCGGCATCTCTATACGGACGCCAATCCTCTCGAGATCGTGCCCTTCGCCGAAAAGGTCACGCTGTGCGCCGCCATCGATGCCGCAGCGCGTGCGCGTGATCCCCGCGTTGCCCAGGTTTCGGTGAGCCTCGCGGGAAGCTGGTCGGTCGTGGAGATCGTGCGCGCCGATGGGTTCACCGCATCGGACATCCGCCCGCTAGTCCGGTTGAATGTTTCGTTGATCCTCGAGGAAAATGGCCGCCGTGAAACAGGCAGTTTCGGCATAGGCGGGCGCTATCTCTACGATCAGGTCATGGACCCCGCCACCTGGAACCGGGCCATTGACGAGGCCCTGGCACAGGCACGGGTCAATATGCGGTCGGTGGCGGCGCCTGCGGGCGAGATGACGGTGCTGCTGGGGCCGGGCTGGCCGGGCGTCCTGGTGCATGAAGCGATCGGCCACGGCCTGGAAGGCGATTTCAACCGCAAGGGCACCAGCGCCTTTTCGGGGCGGATCGGTGAACGCGTGGCTGCACCGGGCGTCACGGTGGTGGATGACGGATCAATCCTTAACCGCCGGGGCTCGCTGTCGATCGACGACGAGGGCACACCTACGCGCGAAAATGTCTTGATCGAGGACGGTATTCTCAAAGGCTACATGCAGGATCGGCTCAATGCCCGGCTCATGGGCGTTGAACCCACAGGCAACGGCCGACGTGAAAGCTACGCCCACGCACCTATGCCCCGCATGACCAACACGTTCATCAAAGGTGGCAAGGACGATCCCACGGGATTGTTGTCCCGCATGAAGTCAGGCATTTTCGCCAAGAGTTTCGGCGGCGGACAGGTAGATATCGTGTCGGGCAAATTCGTCTTTTCCTGCACCGAAGCCTATAAGGTCGAGAACGGAAAACTGGGTGATCCGATCAAGGGCGCGACATTGATCGGGGACGGGCCGACGGCGCTTACCAAGGTGATAGGCATCGGTAATGACTGGGCGCTGGACGAAGGTGTCGGGATGTGCGGCAAAGGGGGGCAGAGCGTCCCCGCTGGCGTTGGGCAACCCACCCTCTTGATGGAAGGCTTGACGGTCGGCGGCACGGCGACCTGATATCAATGCGCTACGGACTGTGGAACCCGCCGCCCGTCCGATCTTTCTTCATATATGAACATGCTCACGGACAGCCATAACGCGGTGACCGCCGACTGGGCAGCGGCGCTGCTCGACTTCTGGTTCAATCAGGTGGGTGAAGAGGGCTGGTGGAAGAGGGACCCGGACCTTGACCGGCAGTGCGCCAACCGCTTCCGGTCTTTGTGGGAAGAAAAGCGGACGTTAACCGCAGAGACGTTTTTGGAACGCGCCGACGATGCCCTGGCCGCTGTACTTCTTTTCGACCAATTACCTAGAAACATGTTCCGGGGCTCGGCCAAGGCTTACGAGACCGACGACCTCGCCCGGGCTGTGTCGCGTGGTGCCATCGCCCATGGTTACGACATCCAGATCGGCGGCGCGGGACGGAGATTTTTCTACATGCCGTTCCAGCACAGTGAGGAGCTTGAGGACCAAGAGCTGTCGCTCAGCCTCTTCGAGGGAGCAGGGGACGAGCGATCTATGGAGTTCGCGCGCCAGCATCACGCGATAATTGCTCAGTTCGGGCGATTTCCTCATCGTAATGCCGTGCTCGGCCGGGCGACCTTGCCGGACGAGAAGGATGCAATCCGCGCGGCTGCCGACTGGTAGTCGAGGCTGCCCGTTTTTTAGGCAACGCCCCTCACCTGCCCATTTTTTTAGCGATTGAAAGTTCGAGGCCAGTCAAAAAGCCCGGATTGCCGTTGCTTTTGTGATTTGGCACGGCTCTTGCTGACATGTCGTCGCACACCATTAACAGGGGGCGACATGAAACTTGTCATGGCTATCATCAAGCCGTTCAAGCTTGACGATGTCCGCGAGGCACTCTCCTCGCTGGGCATCGCGGGTATGACGGTGTCCGAGGTGAAGGGCTTCGGCCGCCAAAAGGGGCAAACCGAAATCTACCGGGGCGCCGAATATTCCACGAACATGGTTCCGAAAATCAAGATCGAGGTCGTTTGCGATGACGATCTCGCTCCGCGCGTGGTCGAGGCGGTTCAGAATGCCGCCAATTCCGGCGCGATCGGCGACGGCAAGATTTTTGTCCTCGACGTTGGTCAGGCCGTGCGCATCCGCACCGGCGAGACCGGCGAAACCGCGCTGTAAGAAGGGGGGAATAATGACCTTTTCCAAGAAATTCTGCGGCGCGATGGGAGCGGCTGGCCTCTCCCTCTTCGCCGCGCTGCCTGCTTGGGCACAAACGGCAGCGGATGCTGCGCCGACGCCCGACAAGGGTGACACCGCCTGGATGATGACGGCCACCGTGCTGGTGCTGGCCATGATCCTGCCCGGCCTCGCCCTCTTCTATGGCGGCCTTGTCCGCACCAAGAATATGCTGTCGGTCATGACGCAGATCGGCGCGGTTGCGTGCCTCGCGATGCTGATCTGGGTGATGTACGGCTACAGCATGGCCTTCGCTGGCCCCAGCAATGGCTTTTTCTCCGACCTGTCCAAGGCGTTCCTGAGCGGCGTCACGCCGGATTCGATGGCCGCAACCTTCACCGACGGCGTCGTCATTCCCGAATATGTCTTCATCAGCTTCCAGATGACCTTTGCCGCGATCACCGTCGCGCTGGTGTTGGGTGCGGTCGTGGAGCGCATCAAATTTTCGGCGGTCATGGTGTTCGCAGCGGTGTGGCTGACGATCGTCTATTTCCCGATCGCGCACATGGTTTGGGCAACGGGCGGCCTGTTTTTTGAAATGGGCGCGCTGGACTTCGCTGGCGGCACTGTCGTCCATATCAACGCCGGTGTTTCGGCGCTGGTCGCCTGCATCATCCTTGGCAAGCGCATGGGCTTCCCCAAGGAACCGATGCCGCCTCACTCCCTGACGCTGACCGTCGTCGGCACCGGCCTGCTGTGGGTTGGCTGGTTCGGCTTCAACGCAGGCTCGGCTCTGGAAGCCAATGGCTCGGCTGCTCTGGCGATGATCAATACCTTCGTCGCGACGGCTGCTGGCGGCCTGTTCTGGATGATCGCCGAGCGTATGAGCGGCCATAAGGGTTCAGCTCTGGGCTTCTGCTCGGGCATCATTGCGGGCCTGGTTGCCGTGACACCTGCAGCTGGCAATTCCGGCCCCTTCGGCGCCATCCTACTGGGCGCGGTCGCTTCGATCGTCTGCTTCTACATGGTCACGGTCATCAAGCCCAAGCTCGGCTACGACGACTCGCTGGACGCCTTCGGCATCCACGGTATCGGCGGCATGATCGGCGCGATCGGCTCCGGCATCGTCTACTCGCCCGCACTGGGCGGTCCGGGCGACGCTGACTTCTCGATGAGCAGCCAGCTCGTCACGCAGCTGCTGGCCACCGTCACGACCATTGTCTGGGCATCGATCGGCACCGCGATCGCCATCTTCGTCGCCAAGGCAGTGACCGGTCTGCGGGTCAGCCGCGACGTCGAACTGGAAGGCCTCGACCTCGGGGAACATGGCGAGCGCGCCTACAACCCCTGATCCTATTCGGCAGGGCGGGCCGCGAAGAATGGCCCGCCCGCCACACGATGTTCCTCCTGCGAACACACCTTGGGACCGGTACGCAAGTACCGGCCCTTTTTTTGTTCAGCTTCTGGGACGGGTCCAAAGATCAGGCGGCCGGGGAACGGATGCCGGCCAACGGGAGGAGCGGCCGACAGTCTGGACACCGGCCCGGAACACCCATCCGATTTTCTCGCTCTTGGGCGTGACCACCCGGTCATCCCACGCGCGTTCCTCACGCCGAGCCACTTCCCGAGCGATGTCGCCATAAATGCCTGCCGCAGCCAGAACCGCCCATGCGGCGCGTGGTGGCAAGGCTCCGGTCCCATGGCGAGCGCTCGCTTCATAGTCAGCAGCAAGGCTCGTTAGGCGGCTCGCCAAATGGGTGAGTTGCGGCCGGAAGGCTGGCTCCATCTGGCTGCCCGGCGGGATTGCCATTTCCGCCAGCCATCGCTGAGGCAGGTAGCAACGGCCTGCCTGCTGATCCTCACCGATGTCGCGAGCGATGTTTGCCAGCTGGAATGCGAGCCCCAGGTCGCAGGCGCGGTCCAGCGTCGCTTCATCATCGGGCTTCACGCCCATGAGGACAGCCATCATGCAGCCGACAGCGCCAGCTACATGGTAACAATAGCGCAGCATGTCAGCTTCCGTAGCGGGTCGCCAATCCTCGGCATCGAGAGCGAAGCCTGCGATGAGATCATGCGCATAGCGCGAAGGAATGGCGCATTCCCGCATGACGAGCCCAAAGCCATCGAAGGCGGGATCGCCGGTGATCTCGCCGCGTAGGGCTGCGTCGGTGTGCGCTCTCATGGCGGCAAGCCGGGCTTGCCCATCGGCAACACCCGTCATGGCACCGCCATGATCCTGCCCATCGGCGATGTCGTCACATTTGCGGCACCAGGCATAGAGAAGCCAGGCCCGCTCGCGAGTTTGCTGGTCGAAAAGTGTGGAAGCCATGGCAAAGGATTTGGAGCCACGGGCAATGCTGTTGCGCGCGTGCGCGACGAGGGCGGGACGTTCGAGATGAGTCACGCTGCCGTCATGCCTTGCGCCAGTGATTGCCGCTAGGGTGGTGGACGTTACAGCTTGTCGGCTTTCATCG
>JAEZCS010000014.1 GCA_023433445.1 Pseudomonadota bacterium
GTCAGGTCCATCAGAATTTCGCCGCGCCCTTGTTTTCCACGAAGGCGTCGCGCGCCTTCTGGCTGTCTTCATGCATGTACATTTCGAGCGTGAAGCCCTGTTCGATCCGGTAATGGGCCGAGGGGTCGGTAGGCTCGATGAGGTTCAAGGCCTGCTTGGCGATGACGAGCGCGGCGCGGCTCTTGGAGGCGATCACTTCGCAGAAGGCGTAGGCTTCGTCCTTCAACTGCTCGAGCGGCACGACCTTGTGGATCGATCCATGGCGATGGGCGTCCTCGACCGGGATGCGGCCGCCGGTGAAGAAATTGGCGCGCACCATCTGGACAGGCAGCATGCGGCTCATGAAGGCAGCGCCCCCCATGGCGCCGCGATCGATCTCGGGCAGCGAGAAATAAGCGCCTTCCGCCGCGATCAGCGCGTCGCAGGCGCCCGCGATATTGACGCCGCCGCCGATGACGAAGCCATGGAGCGCGCCGACCACGGGGATCGCGCATTCGCGGATCGCCTTGAAGGTGAGGTAATTATCCTTGTTGAGCTTGGCGATGCGCTCGGGGTGGGCCGCCATCTCCTTGATGTCGACGCCGCCGCAAAAGCCGCGGCCCTCGGCACGGATCAGGATGACCTTCACATCCTCGTTCGCCGCGGCCTCATACACCATGGCGGGGATCGATTCCCAACCCTTGGTGTCGAAGGCGTTGACCGGGGGATGGTCGAACAGGATTTCGGCGATGGCGCCGTTGATGCTGAGCGTGATCGGCATGGGTCTTCCTTCTTTCTCAGGCGGCGCTGGCGGTTTCGCGGCCCATCGCGGCGAGCGCGGCCAGGCGCTCATGCGCTTCGGCAACGATGCGATCGACAAGCTCCTGGCAGGTCGGGATCTCGCCGATCCGCCCGCCGACCACGCCGGTCGCCATCACGCCATGCTCGATGTCGCCTTCGACCACCGCTTTCTGGATCAGCATCGGCATGGTCGCGGCCATCATCGCCTGTTTCAAGGGCATCGCGCCATGGGCGGTCATGCCGCGTGCGGACTTGATGAAGTCCATCCAGCTCGCGCCGGTCTGCTTCTTCATCGCCATGCCCGCCTCGATCGCGCGCAGCCACATGGCAAGGGGGCCGGACTTTTCGATCCGGTCCATGAGCCGTGTGCGGACCATCCGCTGGGGGATGCCGTCAAGCTTGGTGGTGACGACGATCCGGTCCGTAGAAGCTTTAAGATATTCCGCCTTGGCGCTGTCGGGTACCGGGCTTTCCTTGGTGAGGAGAAAGCGCGTGCCCATGGCGATGCCGACCGCGCCATAGGCAAGCGCTGCGGCAAGACCGCGCCCATCGGCAAAGCCGCCGCTCGCGATCACCGGCACCTTGACGGCGTCCAATACCTGGGGGAGCAGCACGGTGGTCGGCACCGATCCGGTATGGCCGCCGCCTTCGCCGCCCTGGACATTGACCATGTCGACGCCCAGTTCCACCATCTTCTGCGCATGCTTGACCGCGCCGACGGTGGGGACGCAGAGGATCCCTGCATCCTTGAAGCGGCCGATCATCTTGGCATTGGGCCCGCGCCCGAAGCTGACCGCGCGCACCTGGTCCTTGTTGGCGAGGATCAGCTCGACGATTCTGTCAGCGCCAGGCTGGAAACTGTGAAAATTGACGCCGAAGGGCTTGT
This sequence comes from Pseudomonadota bacterium, assembly GCA_023433445.1. Lineage (GTDB taxonomy): Bacteria > Pseudomonadota > Alphaproteobacteria > Sphingomonadales > Sphingomonadaceae > Sphingobium. The sequence goes on from JAEZCS010000014.1 coordinate 1,667, forward strand.
CGGTGCCCTTGCGGACAGCCAGGATCTTCTCGCGCGCTTCGTCCGGCGTCATCACCGCTGCGCCCAGGAAGCCGAAGGCGCCCGCGTTCGAACTGCCGATCACCAGGCTGGGCTCGGCGACCCAGCCCATCGCGGTCTGGATGATCGGCCAGCGGCAGCCGAGGCGCTCGGTCAGGATGGTGTGCAGCGGTTCACCCATCATTCGCTCGCCTGTTTCTTATTGGCTGCCGCCATCTCCTTGGCGCCAAGCCCGGCGATCGAGCTGCCTTGCGTCAGGTCGTTCTGGGCATGGGCGAAATGGTGCATATGATATTGCGCGTCCATCGCGTTGCGCTTGCCCATCAGCTCCTCGACATGGTTGATCGCCTGTTTGGTGAGCCAGTTGCCAAGCCGGGGCTGCGCGACCAGCTTGGCGGCCATGGCAGCGACCGTCTCGCGCAATTGGTCGCGGGGCACGATCTTGTTGACCATGCCGAAGCTTTCAGCGCGCTGCGCGCTCATCCGCTCGCCCAAGAGCAGGAATTCCTTGGCGACGCGCGGGGGGAGTTCATAGGCATGGGCGAAATATTCAACGCCCGGGATGCCCATGCGGTTGACCGGGTCCTGGAAGAAGGCGTCGTCGGTCGCGACGATGAGGTCGCACACCCAGGCGAGCATGAGGCCGCCCGCCACGCACGCCCCCTGCACCATGGCGATGGTGGGCTTGGGCGCGTCGCGCCAGCGCCGGCACATGCCGACATATTGCTCCTTCTCGCGGGTGTAGAGCAGTTCGGCGGCGGGCTTGTTGGCATGGCCCGGCACCATCAGCCGGTTCTCGAAATGCTTGTGCACGTCGCGGCCGGGCGTGCCGATGTCATGCCCGGCCGAGAAATGCTTGCCGTTGCCGCCCAGCACGATCGCGCGCACATCGTCATCGTTCACCGCGCGCACGAAAGCGTCATCAAGCGCATAGGTCATCTGGCCGTTCTGGGCATTGTTGAAGCCCGGGCGGTTCATCATGATCCACGCGACATTGTCGATCACCTCATAGGTGACCGGCTCGTCCGTTTCGTAAACGATGTCGACCTGCTGCGGTTCGACCAGGCGATCGGCTTCATTCATGTCAGGCTGCCCTTCTGTCTCCGGCCGGATTGTCCTTGAACACGGTGGCGCGGACATTGTTGGGGTCGATCTTTGCGATCAGCTCCAGTTGCTCGGTGGTCGGTGCAGGCGTGGTGGGGATATCGTCCGCAATCTTCGCGAGCGGAAAGCCCGTATTGTCCTGCACTTCCTCGAACGTCACGCCCGGATGCAGCGAGATGACGCGGATCTGGTGATCGGGGCCGCCAAAATCCATCACGCACAAATTGGTGATGATGCGGCGTAGGTCCAGGCCCTGGGGCGGCTGACCATTGCGGTAGCGCGCCGGGTTGTAGCCTGCCATGCAGACGAAATCGACCTCGCCTTCCACGAACGCACGCTTGTTGTGGTTGGCAAAGAAGAAGCTGTTGGGATGGCTGATCGAATTGCCCGGGAAACCGCGCGCGCCGAGCATCGCCGCCTTGGGCTTCTTGTGGTCGCCGATCACCGAGATGTTCGCCTGGCCATAGCGGTCGATCTGGACCGGGCCTACGAGCGCATGGCGGCGGCCGCTCCAGAGCGCGGAGAAGACGCGGTCATAATTGGCGATGCCTTCGAACTCGGGCTCGGCGGCGCGCTTGCCCGGGCCGACGGGCTCGCTCGTATACCAGGCCTCGCCATCGGTGGTCTGGATCGCGGGCGCGAAGGAGAGCTTGGCCAGGCCCGCGCCGATGCGGGGGAGGGGGCCGATGCCGGTCGCCATCACTTCGCCATTGTCGCGCCAGACTTCGGCGCAGGCGGCGATGACGAGTTCAGCGAGCGAATAGCTGTTCTGGGTCATGGGTCTCTCGCTTAGTAAATGGGGACGGGAAGCTGCTTGACGGCGTCCGCGCCGCCGATCGCTGCCTGATAGTCGGCTTCGGACACGTCGATATATTTCGCCTTGTAGTCGGCCCAGGCTTCGGGCGAGGCGGCGCTTTCGACGTAAGTCTTGATGTGCTTGAGATCGAGCTGATAGTCCGGATCAGCGCTGGTGGGGTGCGCGCCGAGCGGCGCCTCGGCAACGCCGGTGATCATCGCCCGCTCGACCAGATTGTAGCGGCTGTTCTTTTTCATATCGAGCTCGGCCGTCGGCACGATCTTCTCGACCGTCACATAGCTCTTGCTTGCAGCACGCACGAGCAGTTCATCGAAGATCGGATCGACCGAGAGGGTGAGGATGTTGCCGCGCTCGTCGGAACGATGGGCGTGGATCAGCGCGATGTCGGGGACGAGCGCCGGCATCGCGACGAATTCCTCGCCATCCTCATAGGGGCTCTTGACGAATTTGAAGTCGAAGCCGTCTTGCGTGATGATGTCGGTGCCGATGCCCACGCGCGTGGGCAGGAAGGGCAGTTTCATCGCGCCTGCGCGCAGGCCCCAATGATACATGCCCTCGTCAAGCTCGAGCACCTCGAAGGCGCCTGCCTGGCGGGCGTTGCGGAAATGGGGTTCGAGCGGATAATGGTCGAGGCTCGCAAAGGCGAAGACCAGCTTCCTGATCTTGCCCGTCGCGGCCAGCATGCCGATGTCCATGCCGCCATAGCCCGCCATGAGGGTCAGGTCCTTGAGGTTCGACCGGGCGATGGCGCGAATGAGCGCCATGGGCTTGCGGCGCGTTGCCCATCCGCCGATGCCGATGGTCATCCCGTCGGAAATCTGGTCGACGATGTCGTCCACCGTCATGCGCTTGTCGAGCATAGTCTCAGTCATCCTTTGCGTCAGTCCTGTGCTTTATCAGTCTTGCTCATGGGCCCATTTATGGCCCCAGTCGCTGACCGCCAGGCTGGTGGTGGGGACCCAGGTCGCAGGGTCGATTACCAGGCCGTTCCAGCCATATTCAATGTCGAAGCCGCCCGGTGTCTGCATGTAGAAGGAGGTCATCTTGTCGTTGACATGACGGCCAAGCGTTGCCGAGAGGGGGACCTTGCCCTTGCTCTTCAAGACCCGGTCATAGGCGCGGCCGACATCCTCCAGGCTGCCCACTTCGAGCATCATGTGGACAGCGCCATTGGGGCTTTCAGGAAGCTGGCCGAGCGCCAGGCTGTGGTGGCGCGGGTTGCAGTGGAGGAAGGCAAAGCCCACGCCCGGGTCATCCTCACCCCCGCCCTGGAGGTAGAAGCGGCCAAGGTCGGTGTCGCCAAAGCCCATGACTTGCTTATAGAAGCTATGGGTTTCCTCGAAATTGGGCGCGGTGAGCACGACATGGCCCATCCCCATGTCGCCGTCCGCGCCATGGGGGCTGCCGGTCACGAAGCGGCTGACACCCGCAGGCGAGGTGAAGGGGGCATAGTCGACGAAGCGACCGTAGAAGAGCTCCATCGGGTTGCCCGCAGGGTCCGACGAGCGGGCAAGCTCATAGACTTGGCGCGCGCGCGCTTCCATGACGCCGGCGCGCGTTACCGGGCGGCCGGCGGCCTCGAGCTTTGCCAGCACTGATTCGAAGGCCTCGCGATTCGCGCATTCCCAGCCTGGCGCCACGAAGCGGTCGGCCGCGCCCTTTTCCACCCGCAGGCGCCAGGGCCGGTCGTCCATGCGGAAGAGCGCCGTGTCCTCGTCGGGTGAGGGTGCTTCCATCAGTCCGGCGATATTGCAGGCGAAATCCCGCCAGCTCCCAAGGTCCTGTGCCTCGATGATCACATAGCCCAGCGAAATCACTGCCATTTCTGCCGCCTCGCCTTCTTTATCCTGTCTTCCCGCGCCACCGGCCTGTTTTAAAGCCCTGTCTTGAGCGTTGCAAAAGGGCCTTTGTCTACGCATCGGGCAATCGCTTGCCTGCGATTTCCCCGTCCATGCAAAGGCGCATTGTGCGTGGCTCAACGAGCTTATGGCAATTCGTTCCCGATCCGCCTATAAGCAACGGCCCAAATGCGCAAGCCCTGTTTGCCTTGACAGTTTGCGTAACGGGTATTTATATAAACTACGCATATAGCAAATTGCAGAGCAGAGTCGCCTACCATGGAGAAGATGATGACCGGGGCAGTAGCAAGCCGACCCATTGGCGAGGCGGACGCAGGGATACCTTCACCCGAAAGCCTGATCGCCAAAGCCAAGGCCATGATCCCGGTGCTGCGGACACGCGCCCGCGCCTGCACGCTCGCCCATGACGTGCCACCCGAAACCGTCGCCGAAATGAAAGCGGCCGGCTTCTTCCGCGTGCTCCAGCCCAAGCGCTATGGCGGCTATGAGATGCACCCCAACGTCTTCTTCGAAATCCAGAAGGCGCTTGCTGAAGGCTGCATGTCGACAGGCTGGATCTACGGCGTCCTTGGCTGTCACCCCTATGAACTCGCCCTCTTCCATGACGAAGCGCAGAAGGAAGTGTGGGGCGATGACCCCGACATGCTCGTTTCCTCCACCTATCAGCCGGTCGGCAAGGTGGAAAAGGTCGAAGGCGGCTTCTACCTGTCGGGCCGCTGGGGCTTCTCCTCGGGCTCGACCCATTGCGGTTGGGTGCTGCTGGGCGCGATCAATTTCGACACCGATGGCGGCCCGCCCGACATGCGCACCTTCCTGTTGCCGCGCTCCGACTATCAGGTGATCGAAGGCACCTGGGACACGTTCGGCCTGCAGGGCACCGGCAGCTTCGACATCCTGGTCGAGCGCGTCTTTGTGCCTGAACACCGCACCCACAAGGCAAGCGACGGCTTTGCCGGCACCAATCCGGGCCAGGAAACCAACACCGCGCCGCTCTACCGCATCCCCTGGGCGCAGCTCTTCATCCGCTCGGTCTCCAGCGCCGCCTTCGGCGGCATCCGCGCCGCCACGTCGGCCGCGATGGAGATCATGGCAAGCCGGGTCTCGACCAACACCGGCAAGGCCGCCAAGGCCGATCCCCATCTCCACGCCGCCATCGCCCGCGCGATCGCGGAAACCAACGAGATGGAACTCACCCACCGCACGACCTTCAATGACCTCATGGGCTATGCCGAGCGTAACGAGCCCATTCCGATGGAAAAGCGTGCGCTCTATGCCTATCAGTCCGCCAATGTCGTGCGCCGCATGGCCGACCTTGCCGACGACATGGTCAAGCTCATGGGTGGCCGGGCGATCTACATGACAAGCCCGATCCTCCAGCCCTGGCTCGACCTCCACGCCGCGCGCGCCCATGTCGCCAACGACCCGGCCAACCGCACCAGCGACGTCATCGGCACGATGAACGGCGAACCGCCCGCCTTCACCTTCATCTGACCATCTGGCATCTATCTGACCATTCTGGCATCTGACCGGTATCCGGCATTTGGCACAGGCAAAAAGAGGATTGTCCATGGGCAGTGAATTGATCCGCAAGACATACAGCGTTGCGGGCGGGTATGAGATTTCGATCGCGGAAATAGCAGGGGCGCCGGCCGATGCCCCGACCGTCATCTTCATCCATGGCAGCGGCCCGGGTGCGTCAGGCGCGTCCAACTTCCGTAACAATGCGCAAGTCTTTGCCGACGCGGGCTATCGCGTCATCCTGCCCGACCTTATCGGCTATGGCCAATCCTCCAAGCCGGAAGCGGACTATCCGCTCGAGCTGTTCACGCAGACCCTGCTCGATGCGCTCAAGCAACATGGCGTCCCCGGCGGCCACCTCATCGGCAACTCGCTGGGCGGGGGCATCGCCCTCCAGATCGCGCTCGACCATCCCGACTTTACCATCGGCAAGCTCATCCTGATGGCGCCGGGCTGCGTTGCCGAGCAGGCGAGCTATTTTACCATGCCCGGCATCGCCAAGATGCGCTCGGGCTTTGGTAGCCCGGAATTCAACATCGAGGAACAGCGGCGCCTCATCGGCAACCTCATGCATCCCTCCTCGGCCCATCATGTGACCGACGCGCTGGTCGAGGAACGCTTCGCTGTCGCGCGCACCCAGCCCAAGGATGTGCTCGCCCGCGTCAAGACCCCGGACCTTGGGCCCCGCCTTGGCGAGGTCAAGCAGCCCATCTTCGTGCTCTGGGGCCTTAATGACGAATTCTGCCCCGAAAGCCATGCCCGCCTCTTCCTCGACGCTTGCCCTGACGTGCGCTGTCTCACCTTCTCGCAGACCGGCCATTGGGTGCAGGTCGAGCGGGCAGAAGAGTTCAACCGCTACTCGCTGGATTTCCTGAAGAATGGCTGACGCCCTCCCTGCGCAATCCGTGCCTGTTCCAGAGCCGGTCGATGTCGTGACAGGCCTCAAGGGAGCAATGCGCCGCCTGCCCTCTGGCGTGGCGATCGTCACCGCGCTGGGCGAAGGCAAGGCGCCGGTCGGCATGGCCGCGACCTCGATCACCTCGCTCACCATGGACCCGCCAGCGGTGCTCGTCTGCGTCAACCAGACAGCGGGCATCCATGCGCACCTGACCCCCGGCTGCCCGGTCAGCATCAACCTCCTCTCGCGCCACCAGCGCGAGGTGTCGGCAGCGTTCGGCGGCGCGGTAGCGCGCGAGGCCCGCTTTGGCGTTGGCAGCTGGGCCGCCGATGTCCATGGCCTGCCGATCCTGGAGGAGGCGCAGGCCAACCTTTCCTGCACGATCGAGAGCATGACCCCCTTTGGCACCCACAGCATCGTCATCGCACAGGTCAAGGCGGTGCGCCTGTCGGACGCGGTCGATCCCCTCATCTTCCAGGACGGAGCCTATCTGTGAGCGACCTTGACGCGCAGAGCCTGAACGAAACATTGGCGGACGAGCTTTACCGGGCCCTGCGGGACAAGCGCACCGTGCCGCCGCTGATGGCGCGCCATCCTGAGCTCACCATCGATGACGCCTATGCCATCTCCTTGGGCGCGCTCGAACGCCGCAAGGCCGATGGCGAGCGCGTCATCGGCAAGAAGATCGGCGTTACGTCGAAGGCGGTGCAGGACATGCTGGGCGTGCATCAGCCCGACTTCGGCTTCCTCACCGACCGCATGTTTATCGAGGGCGATATCGATGTCGCGGCAAACGGCCTCATCGCCCCGCGCGCCGAGGCCGAGATCGGCTTCATCCTCAAAGACAGCCTCAAGGGGCCGGGCGTCACGGCAGAAGATGTGATTGCCGCAACGGAGAGCATCGTTCCCTGTTTCGAGATCGTCGACAGTCGCATCCAGGACTGGAAGATCGGCATCGTCGACACCGTCGCTGACAATGCGTCCTGCGGCGTCTATGTGTTGGGCGAGGCGCGCGCCGATCCCAGGGCGCACGACCTGCCCAACCTGCATGTCACCGTCACCAAGAACGGGCAGCCCTTGTCCGAAGGCTATGGCCATGCGGTGCAGGGATCGCCCGCGCAAGCGGTCGCCTGGCTCGCCAACACGCTGGGCGCCTATGGCGTTACCCTCAATGCCGGCGATGTGATATTGTCAGGCAGCCTGGTGCCGCTTGAACCGGCAGCGCCAGGCGACGTGTTCGAAATGCAGCTCCATGGCGTTGGCAGCTGCACCGCGCGCTTTATCTGAAAAGATTGATTTGGCGCATCGCTTCAAGATCGGCGACGCGCATGAGGAGTGAAGAATGACGGGCAAGGTCAAGGCGGCGATCATCGGGTCGGGCAATATCGGCACCGACCTCATGATCAAGATGATCAAATATCCCCAGAATATGGAACTGGTGGCCGTGGTCGGCATCGACGAGAAGTCCGAAGGCCTCGCCATGGCGCGCGAGCGCGGCGTCGCCACCACCCATGAGGGCCTGGAAGGCCTCATGAAGATGGACGTCTATCCCGAAATCGGCATCGTGTTCGATGCAACCTCGGCCTATGCCCACAAGGTGCATGACGAAGCGCTGCGCAAGGACGGCAAGCAGGTGGTCGATCTGACCCCCGCCGCGATCGGCCCCTACACCATTCCGACCGTCAACGGTGAAGCCAATCTGGACGCGGGCAATGTCAACATGGTGACCTGCGGCGGGCAGGCGACGATCCCGATGGTCGCCGCCGTCAGCCAGGTCGCGACGGTCCATTATGCCGAGATCGTGGCGTCCGTCTCCTCGCGCTCGGCGGGTCCTGGCACCCGCGCCAATATCGACGAGTTCACCCGCACCACCGCTGGCGCGATCGAAAAGGTTGGCGGCGCAGCCCAGGGCAAGGCGATCATCATCTTGAACCCGGCTGAACCGCCGATGATCATGCGCGACACCGTATTCACTTTGTCGGAAGGCGCCGACGAAGAAACCATCCGCGCTTCGGTCGAGGCCATGGTCAAGAAGGTCCAGGCCTATGTGCCGGGCTATCGCCTCAAGCAGGAAGTGCAGTTCGAGCGCTTCGGCGACAATAACAAGCTCACCATCCCCGGCCGCGGCGAGTTCACCGGCATCAAGACGATGATCCTGCTCGAGGTCGAGGGCGCTGGCGATTATCTGCCCAGCTATTCGGGCAATCTCGACATCATGACCGCCGCCGCCAAGGCGACCGGCGAGCTGCTCGCGCAGCGCATCGCACAAGGAAAGAAGGTGGCCGCATGAGCGCCCAGATCAAAGCTCCGTTCAACGTCGAGGCGGGCGACAAGCTCTACATCCAGGACGTGACGCTGCGCGATGGCATGCACGCCATCCGCCACATGTATGGCATCGACCATGTGAAATCGATCGCCAAGGCATTGGATGACGCAGGCGTCGATGCGATCGAGGTCGCCCATGGCGACGGCCTCAACGGTGCCAGCTTCAACTATGGCTTTGGCGCGCATACCGATTGGGAATGGCTCGAGGCGGTCGCCTCGGTGCTCACAAAATCGGTGCTCACCACTCTCATCCTGCCCGGCGTCGGCACGGTCGAGGAACTGCGCCGCGCCTATGATATCGGCGTGCGCTCGGTGCGCGTTGCCACCCACTGCACCGAAGCCGACGTCTCCAAACAGCATATCGGCATCGCCCGCGACCTTGGCATGGACGTCTCAGGCTTCCTGATGATGAGCCATATGATCGATGCGGAGAAGCTGGCGGAGCAGGCTGTCCTCATGGAAAGCTATGGCGCACAGTGCGTCTATGTGACCGACAGCGGCGGCGCGCTCGACATGGATGGGGTCAAGGCCCGCCTCGAAGCCTATGACCGGGTCCTGAAGCCCGAGACCCAGCGCGGCATCCACGCCCACCATAATCTCTCGCTTGGCGTCGCCAACTCGATCGTCGCGGCCCAGTGCGGCGCGGTGCGCATCGACGCCTCGCTCACCGGCATGGGCGCGGGCGCTGGCAATGCGCCGCTCGAAGTGTTCATCGCCGCTGCCGACCGCAAGGGCTGGAACCATGGCTGCGATGTCAACGCGCTCATGGACGCGGCCGAGGATCTCGTTCGCCCCTTGCAGGATCGCCCGGTCCGGGTCGACCGCGAAACCCTCGCCCTTGGCTATGCAGGGGTCTATTCCTCCTTCCTGCGTCATGCGGAGAAGGCCGCCGAAACCTACGGCCTCGACACCCGCACCATCCTCGTGGAACTGGGCCGTCGCAAGATGGTCGGGGGGCAAGAGGACATGATCGTCGACGTCGCCCTCGATATGGTCAAGGCGCGCAACGCCGCCTGACGGACCGGCCGCTATTCAGCCCAGACGGGCCTGCAAAGCGCGATTTCCTGCGCTTCGGTGCTCACGTACTTTAAGTACGCTGTGCTCCGATGCTCGAAAATCACTCTTTTCGGCTCCGTCTGGACTAAATATCGACCGGTCCTTGGACCTTGGATCAAAGAAAGGAGAGGATATGGCCGACAAGCTCCTGTCGCTCGACCATATCACCGTCACCGACACCACCCCCTGGCAGCTGGCGCAAATCGCCGCCGAGGTGGGATGCCAAGGCATCTGCCCGTTCCTCCATTCGATGGAGGTGCTGCCCGCCATGCCCAGCTATGACCTGGTGCGCGATCCCCAGGCGCTGCGCCAGACCCGCGATGCGCTCGCCGCAACCGGGGTCAAGGTCGACCTTATCTACCCCTTCACCATGGCAGGGCGCACCAACCCCCAGGACTTTGCCCCCGCGTTCGAGGCCGGCGCAGCATTGGGCGCGCCGCTCGCCAATGTCCTGTGCTACGATCGCGATCCTGTTCGCCGCACCGAAAAGCTCGTCGAACTCGCCGAACTCGCCGCCCCGTTCAACAT
>JAEZCS010000172.1 GCA_023433445.1 Pseudomonadota bacterium
GGGAACTTCTAAGCGGCTCATGGGTCTTTTCCAGTATGACCCAGAAAGCTTTAGCAGGATTGAGAATTTTGCTCGTTGAGGACGAGCCGTTGTTGGCTTGGGACCTTGAAGTTGCACTTTTGGCTGCGGGTGCAACCGTTGTGGGGCCCGCCAACACTCTCGAAATCGGTTGTGCGCTCGCGCGGCAGAGGGGCTTGGCTGCTGCGATACTCGACGTTCGGCTCGGACGCGAAGAGGTCGGTCCGCTTGCAGCGCAGCTCAGTGAGATCGGCGTCCCTTTTCTCTTCCATACAGGCCACGGCAACAGGCATGAGCTTGCCCAGCGATGGGCAGCTCCGGTCGTCAACAAGCCGACCAATCCGGACGTGATCATTCGCAACGTGGCAAGTCTTGTGAGGTCGGGCGAGGCTGCGGAGTCGCTATAAATTCGCCCGACCGAGGCGGAGCGCGTTGCCGATCACGCTGACCGAGGACATTGCCATCGCGGCTGCGGCGATCACCGGCGACAGTAGGATCCCAAACGTCGGATAGAGAATGCCCGCGGCGATCGGCACGCCGAGCGCGTTATAGATAAAGGCGAAGAACAGGTTCTGGCGGATATTGCGCATTGTCGCCGACGACAGATGTCGTGCCCTGACAATGCCGGTCAGATCGCCTTTCACCAGTGTCAGTCCCGCACTTTCGATGGCAACATCGGTGCCGGTGCCCATGGCGATCCCGACATCGGCTGCGGCGAGGGCGGGGGCATCGTTGACACCGTCGCCAGCCATGGCCACCACGCGGCCTTCAGCGCGCAGTGCGGAAACGACCTGCGCCTTGTCCTCCGGCAGCACCTCCGCTTTGACGTCGTCGATGCCGAGCGTCTTGGCCACGGCTCGGGCGGTCGCGGCGTTGTCGCCGGTCAGCATCACGACGCGGATACCATCGGCATGCAATGCTGAGATCGCGGCAGGTGTTGTCGCCTTGATCGGATCGGCGATGGCGATCACGCCCGCGGGCTGCCCGTCGATGGCGATCAACACAGCGGTCGCGCCGTCGGCCCGCAATCCGTCCGCCTTGCTTTCGAGTGCGCTGGCGTCAATGCCCAGATCCTGCATCAGCCGTTGATTTCCGACCGCAACGCGACGGCCTTCAACCGTGCCGATCACGCCCTTGCCGACGGGCGAGTCGAAATCAGCCGCAGCGCTGAGCTTCAGGCCGCGCTCCTCGGCGCTGGCCACAATAGCTGCTGCCAAAGGGTGTTCGCTGCCACGTTCCAGGCTGGCCACCAGCCGCAGAACATCGTCCTCGGCGTCGCTGGACACCACTTGGATGGCGGTGACCTTCGGACGGCCTTCGGTCAACGTCCCGGTCTTGTCAACGACGACGGTGTCGACCTTTTCCATCAACTCCAGCGCCTCGGCATTCTTGATCAGCACGCCGCTTTGCGCGCCGCGTCCGACGCCGACCATCACCGACATCGGCGTGGCGAGACCGAGGGCGCAGGGGCAGGCGATGATCAGCACCGACACGGCGGCGATCAGCGCGAACGTCACGCGCGGCTCTGGCCCCCAGATCGACCAGACGGCGAAGGCGACGACCGCGACGGCGAGCACCAGCGGCACGAACCAGCCGCTGACCTGATCGGCGACGCGCTGAATGGGCGCGCGGCTGCGTTGGGCCTGCGCCACCATCTGCACGATGCGGGCGAGGACCGTATCGCGGCCGACCTTGTCGGCGCGCATGGTGAAGCTGCCGGTCTGGTTCATGGTGCCGCCGATCACAGGCGCGCCGGCCGTCTTGGTCACGGGCATCGACTCGCCGGTGACCATGGATTCATCGATCGAGCTGCGGCCTTCGATCAGTTCGCCGTCGACAGGCACGGTCTCCCCAGGACGCACGCGCAGCGTATCGCCAGCCACGACGTGGTCGAGGGAGACATCTTCGTCCGTGCCGTCAGTGCGGACGCGGCGGGCGGATTTCGGTGCGAGATCGAGCAGCGCGCGGATGGCGCCGCCGGTGCGTTCGCGGGCGCGCAGTTCAAGCACCTGCCCGAGAAGCACAAGCACCGTGATCACGGCTGCGGCCTCGAAGTAGACGCCGACGGCGCCGTCATGTCCGCGCAGCGCGTCGGGGAACAGGCCGGGAGCCAGCGTGGCGACGATGCTGTAGGCCCAAGCAACGCCGGTGCCGAGGGCGATCAGCGTGAACATGTTGAGGTGACGCGTTTTGAGTGAATGCCAGCCGCGTTCGAAGAACGGCCAGCCGGCCCACAACACCACGGGCGTTGCGAGGATGAGCTGAATCCAGTTGGAGTTCTGCTGACCGATCCAATGCGTGAGGCCGGTCAGATGACCGCCCATTTCGAGAATGAACACGGGCAATGTGAGGGCGCCGCCGATCCACAGCCGGCGCGTGAAGTCGATCAGCTCGGGATTGGGCGCTGCATCGGCGGTGACGAGTTCCGGTTCCAGCGCCATGCCGCACAGTGGGCAGGAGCCGGGGCCGACCTGGCGGATTTCCGGATGCATCGGGCAGGTATAGATCGTGCCTTCGGGGACCGGCTCGGCAGGATGCTCCTCGGGCTTCAGGTAGCGCTCGGGGTTGGCTTCGAACTTGGTTTTGCAGCCGGCGGCGCAGAAGTAATAGGTCGTGCCGTCGTGCACGGTCTGGTGCTTTGCAGTGGCCGGATCGACAGCCATGCCGCAGACGGGATCCTTGGCCTTTGTGGCGGAAACGGCATGCGAGTCGTGGTTGTGCGCCGAACAGCATGAGCCGCCCGCGGGCTTCGGATGGCCGTTATTGTGATGCTCATGAGCCGACATGATGCTCTCCGCAGTAAACCCCTGGGGGGTATATCATTGACTTGACGAATATACCCCATGGGGGTATCTGTCAACGATGATCAAAGACACCAAAGCTTCCTGCCTGAAACGACTCGGTCGGATCGAGGGCCAAGTGCGCGGCGTCGCGCGCATGGTCGAGGAAGATCGCTACTGCATCGACATCGTGACCCAGATCGCCGCGGTGACGGCGGCGCTGCGCCGTGTCGAGGAGGAGGTGCTGCGTGAGCACGTGGCGCATTGCGTCGAGCATGCCATTGCCAGCGGCGACGCGGATGAGCAGCGCAAGAAGATCGCCGAACTGATCGAGGTGCTGTCGCGCGCCAACCGGTGAGCGAAGCTCACCAGTTAGCCGCGTTTTCAGTTCATCAATGCCGGATCATGCCCAGCACAGCGCTACACGCCTGCTCGCATTCACGGCAGGTTTCCGCGCAGACGCGACAATGTTCGTGATGCTTGGCGTG
>JAEZCS010000073.1 GCA_023433445.1 Pseudomonadota bacterium
TTCACCTGACGCAGCCAGGCACTTATCGCGTCGCCAGCGTCTCAACAGGCATCATGGGCAGCTACACCCTCAACGGCGAAGTAAAGCGCCTGCCCCGTGGCACGACCAAGGACAAGCTCACGGCGGCGATCCCGGCGGGAGCTACCAACGTCCAGACAGTCGAGACTTCCAACCGCAACGAGATTTTCCTCACGCTCGGGGCGCCTACCACTACGATATTTAAGCCTACCGGCGTCGGCATCGAATTGGTACCCGTTACCCATCCGAACGATTTGGTGTCAGGCGAGGCAGCAACCTTCCAGTTCCTGGTCGACGGAAATCCCGCAACGGACCTCAAGGTGACTGTGATCCCCGGCGGCATCCGATATCGTGACACACTGGGCCAACAGGATCTTGTCACCGACAAGGACGGAAAAGTTACGATCAACTGGCCACAACCCGGCATGTATTGGCTGAATGCCTCCGCGGGCGGGAATCGCCAAGGCGGCGAAGACGCGCAGGCGGCATCGCCCGTCACTCCTGCGCCACGCCGCGCCTCCTATGTCACCACCTTGGAAGTGCTGGCCCCCTGACCGGCATTCGCGTCGCCATCCCTCACATACCGCCTCCGCAGCCCCCTTCGGCTCAGCGAAGCGGGACGGGACATATTACAGAGCTTTCCGGGTCGACCATGGGCACAAGCTGGTCGGCCCGGATCGTCGACGCTCCACCGTGCTGTCTCGATGCGATTGAAGGCGTGTTCGCGCGCGTCATAGCGCAGATGAGCAATTGGCAAGCAGAGTCCGACATCAACCGCTTCAACACCCTGCCGATCGGAACTTGGGTGGAGCTGCCGTTAGACATGATGACGGTCCTGAAGGCGGGGTTGACCATGGCGCGCCTGTCTGGCGGCGCATTCGATCCGGCAATAGGCCAGATGGTTGAACGGTGGGGGTTCGGACCACTGGGCGTGACAGGCCCTGAAATGATGCCCGCTCATCCCGCACCGTGGACTTTGATAGAGACAGCGGATCAAAGCGCTCGGCGGCTTGCTGACGTGAGTCTGGACTTCTCTGGCATAGCCAAGGGTTTTGCGGTCGACGCTGTTGCGGAAGCTCTCCACGATCTGGGCGCGCGCCATTTTCTGATCGAGATCGGAGGGGAATTGCGCGGTGAAGGGAGTAGGCCCGATCACCAGCCTTGGTGGGTTGATGTGGAGACGCCGCCGCGTCTTTCGGTGCCTACCCTGCGCATTGCCCTGTGCGGCCTCTCTGTAGCCACGTCAGGCGACTATATACGTTGCCGCACAGAGAGCGGGACCCAGCTATCCCACAGCATCGACCCGTCGACTGGCAGACCCATCGCCAATAATGTCGCGTCTGTCACGGTCCTGCATGAAAGCGCCATGCTGGCCGACGCTTGGGCAACTGCGATCACGATCCTGGGGCATGAACGCGGTATGGCATTGGCGATGCGTCATGATGTCGCCGCCCGCCTCATTCTCCGCGTCGGGGACGGCGCCATGGAGTATATGACGCCTGCCCTAGCTTCGATGCTTGACTAGCCAAGCCGCTTCAGGCGTCCGCCCATCGCCGCAGTAGATTGTGATAGACGCCCGTCAACCGAATGACCTGGGCGTTGTCATGGCCAAGATCGATGGCCAGAGCCTGTATGCTGCTGTCCAGGTCAAACATCGTCTGACGCGCGGCATCGTCCCGAATCATTGATTGGATCCAGAAAAAGCTGGCGGTTCGCCGCCCGCGGGTGACCGGCTCCACGCGGTGAAGCGACGACGAAGGGTATAAAACTGCATGCCCTTCCGGCAACTTCACCCGCTGCACGCCGAAATTCGTCTCGACGGTCAATTCGCCACCATCGTAGCTTTGCGGGTCTTCCAGGAAGACCGTAATTGATAGGTCCGATCTTACCCTGAAGCCAGTACCCGCCTGCACCCGAACAGCATTATCGACATGAACGCCAAATGCCTGCCCGCCTTCATAGCTGTTGAACAATGGTGGGAAGATCTTGAGCGGCAATGCGGCGGCGATGAACAAGGGCGAGCGACCCAATGCTTCCAAGATGACCTGTCCCGCCTGTTGAGCTTCAGGAGCGTCTTCCGGCAATTGCATGTTGCGCTTGGCCAACGCCGACTGGTGACCAGACGTCACATTACCATCGATCCATTGCGCGCCCCTAATCAGCGAGCGGATGCGCTCCACTGTAGCAGCATCGAGCAGGTCAGGAATAACGGTTAGCATGTCGAATAACTCTATTGAACAGCTGGGCGGTCACGCGCCTTCGGTATGCAGGACAAAGGGGATCTCCACCACGCCCTTTACTTTCACCGGCTGGCCATCGCGCATTGTCGGCTTCCAGCGCCAGTTTCGAACAGCATCGCGCGCTGCCGCATCCAATCGTGAAAAGCCGCTGCTCTGGGCGATCGCCAGGCTCTCTACCGAGCCGTCGAAACCCAAGATCAAAGCCAACAGCACCGTCCCCTGTTCGTGCTTGCGGCGGCTTTCGATCGGATAGCGAGGCGGCTTGCCAGACACCAACTGTGTCGCGAGATCGCCCGCTTGCACCGTAGTAGGCGCTGCGGGAGCCGGGGCCGCGACGCTGGCCGGTGCTGAGCTGATAACTGGCAATGCAGGAGCTCTGACGGGCGTCGGCTCAGGCGTCGTGGCAATCGGCACCGGAGGCGCTGGCACGTGTACCAGAGGGGGGAGCGCAACGACTCGCGGTGCTGCCGGCGGTGGGGGAGGATTGCGACCTGCTGGCGGCGAGGGCGGAGGCGGGGGCATCAGGTTCACGACGGACAGACGAGTTTCCCGCACGCGCTGGGCATGCTGCCGCGCCTGCATCAGAGCGAGGATCAAAATGCCATGCACAAGAATGATGAGCAGGACGGCAGGAACATTGATCGGCCGCCGTTCTTCATAGCGAGCCCCCCCAGTCGCGATAATCTCAGGAAGTCTGGCGCGTGAGAGAAGTTGGAGCTCATCCGTCGAGGAAGCAGTAGATGCGACATCGTCTGCAATGAACCGTTCGGCCGCATCAAGCATGCCCATTCCCCTGTTGCGGCTAATGCCTTCGAATAAAGCACATAGCGCCATCTATAATGCGAATCAATCGCATCTTCATTTCCTTGAAGGCAGGCGGGTGGCGACCCGAGGAGAGGAGTGCATCGCCACCCGCCCTTTCCCCCGGCGAGGGACAAGCGCCGGGGGATTTTCGAAGAGTTAAAAAGTGTAGTTCAGGCTGAACACCGCCGAGCGGGTCGGAGCGGGCTGCGCCCAGCTGCTATTCACATTGTTGCGCACCGTGGTCACATATTTTTCATTGGTGAAATTCTGGACGTTCAGCTGCGCCTTGAGATTTTCAGTAATGGGATAGTTCGCCATGAACCGGTGAATGGTGTAGCTCGGCACATAGTAGCTGACATAGGTACCAGCCGCGAGTTGCGCGAGCGTAGGCTGGTTCAGCAAGAACTTGCCCTGGTAAGTGATGCCGTAGCCAAGCTCCAGGCCGAAGTCGAAGCGATAGGTTGTAAACAGGCTTCCGGAATGCTTGGGCGTATTGGCAAGAGCGCTTCCACGGGCAGGATCGAGGAAATCTGGACTATTTGGACAATTGCCGGCAGTCACACTGGTAGACCCTGGGTTATCGAGACAATAGTTCGACACACCCTGCCTGATCTTGCTTTTCAGGTACATATAGTTGGCGGAAATTGTCCAGTTTCTGGTAATGTTACCAGAAGCTCCCAACGAAATGCCCTCAACCCGCTGATTGCCGTCGGTCGCCTGATCCGGCAGTAAAGGGTCGCCAGAAAGCACTTTGATCTGGTTGCGGTCATTTCGGAATGCCGCTGCAGTCAGCAGAAGCTTGGCATCGAACAGGTCAGCTTTGGCACCAATCTCATAGTTCTTGGTGGTCTCAGGCTTTACGTTACAGCTTCCCCCACCCGTACCAGTGTCAAGGGCGCAAGACCCATCGACCGAAGCCTTGGACGGCAGCTTGGAATTGCCATAAGCGACATAAAGGCTGGTGTTGGGTGTCGGTTTGACCACCAGACCGGCACGGTAAGAGAACAGATTGTCATCAACCCTGGCCGGAGCAGTGACGCCCGTCGGATTGCCCAGTGCGGCTGAGCCAGCCGCATTATCGAAGCTGACCGTCCTGCTGGTTCCCTTTACCTTTTCGTAGCGGAGGCCACCGTTAAACTCGAGCCAATCGGTGAATTTCATCGCATCGAACAAATAGGCGGCGTAGCTGGTTTGCTCTCCCAATGTCCGCGTCGCGCGGATAAAATTGAACGGGCCGACATAGTTGTTGCTGCCATAGACAAAGCCTGCAGGCCCCTGCACCACTTCGCCCGGATTGGATATGCTCACCAGCGGGTAGGCGGTTGCGAACGGGTTTGTCCCATCCGCTGCGCGTAGGCTGTTGCCCGCGAGTTGATTATATCTTTCCCAAAGCGCTGAGCCACCGAGAACCAGCGTATGCTCTATCCCACCTGTCGCGAAATCTGCGCTGAGGTCGATTTGATTATAGGCCGTTTCGTTGTTGATAAAGCGCGTGTTGCCACGCCCGTTGCCACGGTTAGGCATGAAGAAGCCAGGCGCTACCGCATCCGCACAAGCCGATCCATCTGGCTGGACACCCGACGACAGGCAGAAGTCCCCAGTCGGCTGACTCGTGATCGTATCCTGATGGATTTTCTCATAACGGGTCAGATTCCGTAATTTCAGGCTATCATTAAAGGCGTGACTGAAAATTGCTTGCAAAGATTTGGTCGTACTATCCTGCTTGTCGACATTGGCGAAGCCATAGTAACCGGACCGATCAAACTCATCCAGAATGCCGCCCTGAGCAGGATAATGGCGAATGCCATATTGAGGCATTGCCTCGTCGTCGAGATATTCGCCCTGCAATGTGAGGCTGGTAGGGCCATCAATACCAATGGTGATAGCCGGAGCGACACCCCACCGCTTGTAATACTCGACATCGCGACCAGGAACATCATTCTCATGATAGACGGCATTGATGCGAACAGCGATCAGGTCGTTAAGACGCTTGTTAGCATCCACAGTCGCCCGGTAGTAATTATCGGTGCCTATTCCAGCGCTCAAGATGATACGATCATCCGACAGAGGGCGCTTAGTGACTAAGTTTATGGTGCCAGCCACGGAACCGCCACCGTTCATAACGGAGTTGGCGCCGTTAGTAACTTCGACCTGTTCGATGTTATAAACTTCATTGCGGTTGAGAAAGGCGCCCGAACGCACTCCGTCTACCGTCACATCATTTTTGGCGTCTTGACCACGCAGAATGATGCGATCGCCATAACCAAAGCCGCCTTCGCCCGCGCCGAAGGTGATGCCTGGGACTGTGGACAGGACGTCGCGCAGCGTCAGAAGATTTTGCTGCTGGATCGTTTCTTTGTTGATCACCGTGATTGTCTGCGGCGTGTCCAGCAGGGGACGAACATATTTTGGAGACTCTGCCCGTTCGACCTTGACCTCCGATACGTCGATCGCCGTGTCCTCCACTGTCATCCCACCAAGCTTTGCGGTGGGGGCACCATCCTGCGCGTGCGAGGTCGACGCGAAGGCGATCACGCTGACGCAACCTAGTGCCAAAAATGACGGTATCGACTTGGAACTGATGGACATCGAACAGAAACCCCCTTCTTCGTTACTTTGCTGAGGAGGCAGCTATTGCGAACTGTTCGCAGAGTCAATGCTATTGCGAATAATTATTATCTTCTGGGCGAACGAAGAGCCAGCATCTGATAGCGCTTGCTAAATTGGGAGGGTCTGGCGCCGCCAGACGGGCTACGTCGACCTGCGCGATAAGCGCGTTAATGGGCAACCCTTCGCGCGCAGCGCGGGAACGAAGAGCCTGCCAAAATATAGGTTCCAAGCTGATCGCAGTCTGATGTCCTGCAATCGTCACGCTGCGCTTGACGGGGCGCGCGAACGGCGTGTCCGCAGAACCCGCCGCTCCGTCCGTTTCATCGCTTTGCGCCATCAGTACATATGCTGGCCGCCGTTGATGGACATGGTGCTGCCGGTGACAAAGCCCGCATCTTCGCTGCAGAGAAACGCCACCCCGCGTGCGATTTCTTCGGCATGACCGAGGCGACCAACAGGGATTTTCGCGACAATCTTTTCCAAGACCGGGGCAGGCACGGCGGCCACCATGTCGGTATCGATATATCCGGGAGCGATCGCGTTCACCGTGACGCCAAATTTGGCCCCCTCCTGTGCGAGAGCTTTGGTAAAACCATGAATGCCGGACTTGGCGGCGGCATAATTCACTTGGCCATATTGTCCGGCTTGACCATTGATCGATCCTATATTGACGATCCGACCCCAACCTCTTTCCCGCATGCCACCAAAGGTCGCCTTGGCCATATTGAAGCAACCGCCAAGGTTGATGCGCATGACCTCGTTCCAATCGTCGAAGCTCATCTTCGCGAGAACACCGTCGCGCGTAACGCCAGCGTTATTCACAACGATATCGACCGGTCCCAATTTTTCGGCGACGGCCGCGCAGCCGTCCAGACATGCCTGATGATCACCGACGTCCCAGCGGAAGGCGTCAATTCCTGTTCGGTCGGTAAATGCCCGCGCCTTTTCGTCATTTCCAGCATAGTTGGCAGCAACTTTGCAGCCCATTTCCTGGAGCGTCAGGCTGATCGCCTCTCCGATACCCCGCGTTCCGCCCGTTACGATAGCAACCCTACCCATCTCAGTTCCCCTCTCGAATTGGACGAAACTCGTCTTGAAACCATCCCGTCAGTTCTCGGCCGATCAGGTTCCGGTAAAGGATCATAGCTTCCGGTGAAGCATTCAGACAGGGCAAATGTGCGAACGCCTTGCCACCTGCCGCCAAGAAATCTTCTCGGCCACGCATCGCAATTTCTTCGAGCGTTTCTAAACAATCGGCCGAAAAACCGGGAGTAAGCACCGCAACCGATCGAATGGTCTGAGATGGCAGCTCTCGCAGGGTTTCGTCCGTTGCTGGTCCCAGCCATTTCGCAGGCCCAAACCGCGATTGGAAAGACAACCTCACTTCTCTTCCCAGCGCATCCTGAAGCAACTCAGCGCTGGCGCGGCACTGATCATAATAGGGATCACCCAGGGTCCGCGTGCGCTCAGGCATACCGTGGAAACTGGCCAGCAGCAGGTCGGGTTTGAAATCGAGCGCAGCCAATTGCCGCTCGGTCGATTGACGCAGCGCCTCGATATAGGAGGGGTCGGCATAATAGGGCGGCAGGGTGCGGATGGCAGGCTGGACGCGTAAGCGCGCAAGTGCCGCATAACAGGCATCCAGCGCTGTTGCAGTCGTCGCCGCGCAATATTGCGGGTAGAGCGGCGCCAATAATATTCTGCTGCATCCCGCCGCGATCATCCCATTCAGCCGGTCAGAGATGGACGGCGTTCCATAACGCATGGCCCAGTCGACCCTGATCTCAGGCCCTGTAAGTTCCTGTAGCCTGGTGGCGGTCTCACATGTGTAGACCGCAAGCGGAGAGCCTTCCTCAAGCCAGACTTCCCGGTAAGCCTTCGCAGATTTTGCCGGACGGGTGAGGAGGATCGGTCCGCGCAATATGGGTTGCCATAACAGCTTCGGGATTTCCACGACCCTTTGGTCAGAAAGAAACTCCCCCAAATAACGCCTGACAGATGCAGTATCCGGTGCATCAGGTGTGCCCAAATTGATCAGAAGTACGCCGATATTTGCCATATTTGATGTCAGGTCCGTGACAGGATGGGTAATTGACGGAAACGCTGCCCCGTGACGGTGAAGAGAGCATTGGCGATAGCTGGAGCAACCGGTGGCACTCCAATATCGGTCAGACCGGCAGGGGGCGCGGTGCTGCGGATCATCTCCACGGTGATCTCGCCAATGTCCTGCAACCGGGGAAGACCCATGCGGGACAGGATCGAACGCGTCGGCATTCCCTTAGCATAGGGTACCGAGGCACCCATGGCTGTCGCCAGGCCGAACATGAGCCCGCTCTCGACCTGTTGACGCGCGATGTCGGGATTCACTTGTTCACCACCATCGACCGCAGCGATGATCCGGCCGACGTTGAGCTTGTTTCCATCAATGGCGGCTTCGACCATGACCGCGATATAGGCACCATTGATCACATGCACGGCCAAGCCCTGCCCGCTTCCTTCAATGCCCCCCTGCCATCCGCCCATCGCTCCGACCGTGGTCAAGCAGTGTGCCAATCGCGGATTGCCGCCCAGCATCTGGATACGAAAGGAAAGCGCCTCCATCCCCGCCAAGTGAGCGAGTTCGTCAATGAAGCTTTCAGTAAAGAAGGCGCCGTAGAGATGAGCATTGCCACGCGTGAAGCCTAGCGGAAGGCCAACATCGGCAGGAAAGTGATCTACCGCCCAGTTAGGCAGAGCATATGGCAGTTCCATGCCTGCCACAGCAAGCCGTGTAGAAGCATCGGCTGCGTGACGGGTTGCTTCATGAGGGGATTTGCCGCCCGCTATGCGGCTCCATGTCTGTGTCATCGCGCAAGGCGCCGCCACTTTCGCCAGCCATCCTTCGATCGCGCCATGGCGCCCCAGCTTTGCCGCCATCCTGGCCTGTGCCGGAGCGCTGGGACGGTCCTGGATTACGTCTTCAAGCCTCGACCAGAGCAGTTGGACGGGACGCCCCACATCCTGCGCAATCAGAGCAGCCTGAATGCCGACCTCGAAGTCCATCCTGCGGCCGAAGGATCCACCAGCGTGCAGGGGGTACAGCACCACCTTCTCCTCCGGCATATTCAGCGCGTCCGCTATCGCCGTGCGGGCCAGTGCAGGCGCCTGGGCGGGCATCCAAATCTCGGCGACGCCCGCGCTCACTCGCGCGGTTGCGCAGGGAGGTTCCAGCGTCAGATGCAGGCCCGGCGCAACACTGAACTCGCTGGCAAGAATAGTTGCGTTGTCGAACAGCGATTTAAGGTCACCGCGCGAGTAAAGCCGTTTACCAGAGGAGCCTGAAAAAGCCTGTTCAAGAGCGACATTGATGCTCGCGCTGCTAACACCCCCTCCCGATAGTTCGAAGACCGGATCGCTCAAGTCGAGCGCCTTGTTAGCGGCCCACCAGTTTGTCGCGACGGCTGCCACCCACCGGTCGGTGCGTACCAGTTTGTTGAAGCCAACGACAGACTTGGCGGCCTGCTCGTCAACTCGCGCAAGCACGGCATCGCCTATCGGCCCCTGGCGGATGGAAGCGAAAAGCATGTCAGGCAATCGGATATCGGCGGCGAAATTGTGGCTGCCATCTATTTTCGACGGCGTGTCGAGACGCGGCAAATCCTGTCCGAACAGCCGGTCGGCCTGACCTTGGCGAAACGGGAGAATTTCCGGCAACGCGAATTCTGCCGCCTCGGCCGCGACCTCACCAATCTTGAGGGTGCGCTGCCCACCGTCAGTGATGATGCCATTTTGAATATCACAGCTTTCCCAAGGCACGTCCCATCGCGCAGCGGCAGCCTTACACAGGAGCACGCGCGCGGCGGCACCTGCCTCCTTGTACGCTCTGTGGAACATCGGGACCGATGTGCCCGCACCGGTCAGCATCAGCGCCCGCCTAGTGGCATATTGCCCGATCGCCCAATCGCCTACGCCACCGGCGAGCCTTGACCAATCATCGGCCAGCCATTCTTCGGCCAGCAATGTATTCGCGTAGAGCGGACTGACCGGCGCACTTTGCACGCCGACGGTTCGCCAATCAGCTCCCAACTCGTCCGCCAAAATCTGTGGGAGCAGGGTCGTGACGCCCTGCCCTGTCTCTGCTTGCGGCACGATTACAAGGATTCGGCCCGCCTCGTCGATCTTGAGAAAAGCGTTGAAAATCGTCTCACCCGGAGCGGCATTCAGATTGGGGCGATATGTGCGCGGCCACGCGCTCCACGCCAGCAACAGGCCTGCTGTCGCCCCGGCGCCCACCAGCAGCGTCCGCCGATCAAGCCCCCTTTCCGTGCCGGTACGATTTGCCTGCCTCCGCAGTGCGCGCGTCATATCGATGGTGATAAAGAGGCTTGCGACTGCTGAAAAGCGTTAATCCACGTTTATCCGGGGGATATTGAAGCGCGGGATGTCGATGGCGGGGCACCGATCCATCACGACCTTTAGTCCTGCTGCTTCCGCGCGGCGCGCGGCCTCTTCATTGACCACGCCCAGTTGCATCCAGACCGCCTTGGCGCCAGCCGCGATCGCATCATCCACAGCCTCGCCAGCGGCTTCACTGCGCCGAAAAATATCGACCATATCGATGGGGACGCCGATATCTGCCAAACGCGCCCAGACGAATTCCCCGTGCACATGCTCTCCAGCGATCTGGGGATTGACCGGCAGCACCCGATAGCCGTGATCCTGCAGGAACTTCATGACGCCATAGCTCGGCCTGCCGGGCCGATCAGAAATGCCAACCAAGGCAATCGTGCGCGTCTCACTAAGGAGATCGACTATTTCCTGCGGCTGCGTCAGCGACATGACCTGTTCCTTCTTTCCTCATAAAGAAGACGCTGGACCCCGCAGAAGCGTTCCCCGGACTCCCACTCAACCTCGCAGCCAACCAGCCACTTGCGCAGCCACGGCGCGGAACGCCTCGCCCGACGCGTCATCGCTCGCGGCAGGCGGATCACCCGCATCCGACCGGCGCCGAATGTCGATCGCCAGCGGTATCCGCCCCAAAAATTTCATGCCCATGGCTGTGCCAGCAGCTTCCGCGCCACCTGCGCCAAAAGGATCTGAGATTTCTCCACAATGGGGGCAGCTATAGCCCGCCATATTCTCGACAAGCCCAATCAGCGGCACGTTGGTTTGCTCAAAAAGGCTGACCGCGCGGGTGGCGTCGATGAGCGCCAAGTCCTGAGGCGTCGATACGATTACCGCCCCGGCAGGCTTATGCTTTTGCACCATTGATAGCTGAACGTCCCCGGTTCCGGGGGGCATGTCCACGATCAGCAGTTCGACGTCGCCCCAATCAGCATCGATGAGTTGCGACAGGGCGTTCCCCGCCATTGGCCCACGCCAGGCGAGCGCCTTGCCGGGTTCGACCAAGTGCGCCATCGACAGCATCGGAATGCCGAAAGGGCTCTCCACGGGAATAAGATGCTTGTCCCGCGCCTGCGGCTTCTGGCCTTCGCTCGCCATCAACCTGGCTTGGGAAGGGCCGTAAATGTCCGCATCGACCAGTCCAACCGCAAAGCCCAATCGCTTGAGCGCCACAGCAAGATTTGCCGAAAGAGTGGATTTGCCCACTCCTCCCTTACCCGAAGCGATGGCAATGATCCGGATTGCCTTTCTTTCTGCGGTCAGGGCGATGCGCACGTCCTGCACGCCCGGCACCAGCAAGCCGCCCTCCCTGATCGCCGCAGCGACAGCATCCCGCCGTTCAGGAGAAAGGCCGCCGACATCCACGGCGATGCTCATGATCCCATCCTTGATCCGGGGCGTGCTGGCGCGGCCATCGGTTAGGGTCTTCAAGCGTGCGGCAAAAGTCTCAAGATCAGTCATGGCAGCGCCTCCTAGGCAATAATCGTTGCGAAGGGCACTGTTTTTCGTGCCCCTCTCTTCCTATAGAGACGGGATGAAGAGATTTTTCGGGTGGATGCCAGGCATAGCCAGCGCAATGGTCCAAGGGCCCTGGGGCGGGAAGAGCGACGGCCCTGATGGCAATGATGGTTCGGGTAAGGGAGGCGACGGCGGCCCCCGTAATCCCTGGACGCAACCAGGCCG
Organism: Pseudomonadota bacterium; assembly: GCA_023433445.1. Classification (GTDB taxonomy): domain Bacteria; phylum Pseudomonadota; class Alphaproteobacteria; order Sphingomonadales; family Sphingomonadaceae; genus Sphingobium. Next base: position 11,739 of record JAEZCS010000073.1, read on the forward strand.
TGCGCCCGGTGGTAAAGGGCCCTCGGCGATCGAGGAACTGCTCCGCCGCAGCCGCGAAAGCTTCGGCCAGGGTGGCGGCGGTGGCGGATTCGGAAACTTGCCACCCCGCCCTGCCGGGAAGACATTATGGCCTATCGCGATCGGCATTCTCATTGTGTTGTGGTTGGTCCTTACCTGCTTCCATCGGGTGGGGCCGCAGGAACGCGGCGTCGTAACGCTGCTGGGCAAATATAGCCGCACGCTATCGCCTGGGATCAGCCTGACCCTGCCCTCACCGTTCGAGAATGTGACGACCGTCGATGTGGAAGAAATCCGGGCGATCGACATCGGCTCACCCAGCGCGCAAAGCGAAAATCTGGTGCTGACCGGTGACCAGAATATCATTGATCTTGCTTATTCGGTTCGCTGGAACATCCGCAGCCCAGAGCTTTACCTGTTCCAACTGTCCGATCCTGACGCAACGGTCAGGGAGGTCGCCGAAAGCGCCATGCGGTCCGTTGTCGCCAGCGTCAGCCTGGACGACGCACTGGGGGCGGGGCGTACGGAAATCGAGCAGCAGGTCGAGCAGCGGATGCAGGCCATATTGGACGGATACAGATCCGGCATCAGGGTGCAGGGCGTCGCAATCAAGCAAGCCGATCCGCCGACGGCCGTCAACGATGCGTTCAAGGCTGTGTCGGCCGCGCAGCAAACTGCCCAAACCTATCTGAACGAAGCTCGGGCGGCCGCCCAGCAGGTGACGGCCAAGGCTCAGGGTGAGGCTGCGGCGTTCGACAAGGTTTATGAACAATATCGCTTGTCGCCCGACGTCACACGCCGTCGCATGTATTATGAAACCATGGAGGGCGTCCTGTCCAACGTCGATAAGACGGTCATCGAAAGTAGCAATGTCACACCCTTCCTGCCGCTGCCGGAATTGAAGCGGCGCGCGCAAGGAGCGGCCGCATCATCCGGCTCAGCAACCGCGGAAGGGGGTCGATAATGCCGACGCTCGTCCGCCATCCGGTTGCGCTAGCGCTTTCCGTCATCGCCCTTCTGCTACTTATCGGCAGCACGATCGCGATTGTGCCAGAAACCAAGCAGGGCGTGATCGTGCGCTTTGGCGACCCGAAAAAGATCGTCAATCGCTACCGCCCTAATGAGGATTTCGGCAAGACTGGCGCGGGCGTCATCCTGCGCTGGCCGTTCATCGATCAGGTCGTCTGGATCGACAAGCGGGTCCTGTCCGTTGAGATGGAGAGGCAACAGGTGCTGTCGACCGATCAGCTCCGGTTGCAGGTCGACGCTTTTGCGCGTTACCGGATCGTCGATCCGCTGCGTATGTACATCGCAGCAGGCAATGAGGATCGCGTGTCCGACGCCCTGCGACCCATTCTGGGTTCGGCGCTGCGCAACGAGCTTGGCAAGCGACCTTTCGCTGCCCTCCTCTCTCCTGAGCGCGGCCAGGTGATGGCCAATATTGAAGCGGGGCTCAACCGGGTGGCGCGGCAATATGGCGCTGAAATCGTGGACGTCAGGATCAAGCGCGCGGATCTGCCGGACGGTGCGCCGCTGGAAAGCGCCTTTACTCGGATGCGCACTGCGCGCGAACAGGAAGCACTCACGATCAGGGCACAGGGCGCCAAGCAGGCGCAGATCATCCGGGCGGAAGCCGATGCGAACGCTGCGCGGATCTACGCGGAAAGCTTCGGCAAGGACGCCCAATTCTACGATTTCTACAGGGCCATGCAGGCTTATCGCTTCACCTTCGCCCCTGACCGGACCGGTGGCACAACGATGCTGTTGTCGCGAGACAATGAATTCCTGAAGCAATTTCAGGGGAAGGATCGATAAACCGTAAGATGCAGACGAGGCTCAGGGATCATTTCGGAACCAGCTTCATTCAATGAGGGTTAAGGCTGGGCGGCGCATCCGACTCTCTTCCGAGTCCCGCCCTTCCTTCGCCAAGATCACGAGAGGACCGTCACGAGTGCGTTACGCTTATGCCCTTACCGGTGCCCTGCTTCTCGGTGGCACCGCCATCGCGGTAACATCCAGCCCGAACGTCGGCGCGCAGGT
>JAEZCS010000173.1 GCA_023433445.1 Pseudomonadota bacterium
GCGTTCCGGTTGGCGCGGGAATCTATGGAGCCGGTGATCGGGCGGATTGCCCGCCTGTCGGTTGCGCATCGGGAGGGGGCGAGCGAGCTGCCGGGCATCCTGGCGTCGGGTGGATCCGAGCTCGCGGCTTTGACGGCCAAGCCGCAGGAAGCGATTGGCGCAGGGTCAGTCGGCCAGATTATGGGCGGCGTGAGGTTGATCGCCATCGCGCCGGGGGCGAGGGCATTTCTGGTGGAATTGGGCAAGGCGAGCGCAGCGGACAGTTGGCCGGTGATGGCGCAGACTTTTTGCGCGGGGCGGCTGGAGTGCAGGATCATGGCGTGGCGGGCGGGCATTGCTCCGCCGGGGTTTCCGCTGTCTGGAGATCAGCTGGAGAATATGAGCTTTGCCTATATCCACAATGCGGCGACGGGATTGCAGCGGGCTTTGTGGAATTGCGGGCAGACGCCGCGGGAGAACCGGGGAGAATGCATGCGGCAGCGGGAGCCGGTGGAGCAGGCGAAAGCGCCGCCGCCGCCGCTGGAAGGGGTGCGGAAGAAGGAGCGGTTTGAGACGGTGACGATTCTGCCGCCGAACAGAGTCATGAATGAAATGGCGAATTAAAAGAGATTCCGGGCGGATTTTCCTATTTTTCCTATTTTTCCTATTTTTGCTGTCCGGGTGACCCTCCCCCGCCCCCCTCCCCCATTCCCGAATTCGGGCGACAGAATGACGGGGCCGTGCTAGAAGGCGGCATCGAGCGAAAACAGCCCGCAAGCCTTTGCCTCGACCGAGAGTCCCTTGTGCTCCCGCTTGCCAGCCGGAGCATGCTCTATGGAAGACCTCAATTATCTGCTGAAATGCGAACAGGTGGAGCTCCTGCGGGAGCAACATGCCCCCTGCTCGACGTCACGCGCCGCGCATCGCGTCCGGGCGCAGGGCTATGGCCGCCGCATCCGCGAACATCACCACCCCTACAGGTCGGGCGCGATCAGGAGCGGGGCCGCCTTTGCCCCCTATCCCTTCGGCGGCGAAGGACGCCAATCATGAGCCGCGTCGTGAACCTGACGGCATCGGTGGCCGAAGTCGAGCAGCTGTGCCAGAACCGCGCGTTCCGCATATCGACGATAGAGCCGCTCCTGTCGGGCGGCTCCAGAGTGGTGATGCTCGACGGCCGGGAAGCGGAACAGCTGCGCGTCATCATGAAGAAACAGATGATCTCCGGCGACGTGAAGCGCTCCCCCGCCCATGTATCCCGGCAGCCACCCCCAACCTACCGGGCGCGATGATGAGCCGGGTCGAGCATCTGCGGAGCCAGCAACAGCTGGCCCTGCAAAGCGCGGCCGCCGCCACATGCAGCCAAACGCGGTTGAAGCATGATGATCTGGCCCGCGCTTATGGGAAGATCATCGGCGTGCTTGAGCGGGAGCGGTTGCCTTAGGTGCGTGGTGAGCGAGTGATGGCTCGTTAGCTAGCCTGTCTGCTCGTCATACACGAGCGAGGCTGCTGCAATGGGTTTTCCCCGCTTTCACATCGGGCAAGCATCCTAGCTCTCGGCTCCCCCACGGTGGGCAAGATCGTCAAGCTTGCCTTCTTCCGGCTCTGCTAGGCCGGTCGGCTGATCGACGGCGGGTTTGGAGTTCCAGGGTCCGAGAGCTGACATTTAGTGCGGCACTGGTATTTTCGACGAAACCGCTAGCTTGAATTTTGCCGGTCTACGGTCCCCGCAATGCAACGGCCTTTCCCCGCGAGGTTCTTTGAGGCAAAGAAATGCCTAAGGGGGTCGGCTCAGTTTGCATGGGCTAAATTGCGCGACCTCAATCAGAGGATCTTGACGCATGGATATCGAAAACACGGTATTTGAGGAAGATAAGGACGGGGATTTAGCGGATCCGTCAGCAACGCCCTTGAGAGACCGGAAAGTTGTAACTACGCCGTATGACTTAGCGATTGATGCGATCGTTGGACAGATAAAGTCAAACATCCTGTTCCTTCGGCCTCTCAGTGATCGTCCGAAGTTCCAGCGGCATTATGTTTGGTCCGATGCCCTTGCGTCGAAGCTCGTTGAGTCGGTTCTGCTGAATGTACCGATCCCGCCGTGCTACCTTTCAGAAAATGAAGAGAACGAGCTTGATGTGATCGACGGGCAGCAACGCATCTATTCGTTGTTTCGCTATGTTGAAAATCAGTTCGCACTACGCGACCTTGAAGCGCTTGACGAATTTAACGGAAAGCGTTTCTTCGAACTTCCGAGTAAAGAGCAGCGTAGGATCCGCACCCATACCCTCCGGTGCGTCGTCGTGACGAACGAGTCGCATCCAGAGATTAAATTCGACGTGTTCGAGCGATTGAACACCAGCACCATGCCACTGAATTCACAGGAGTTGCGCAACTGCGTCTCCCGCGGCCCCCTCAACAATCTTTTGGCGGAGCTATCCTTCGGAGAGAACTGGCTTGCAATCCGTGGGAGAAAGTCCCCGGACAAGCGGTTGGCAGATGAAGAAATTATCCTCCGTTACTTCTCGTTTCGTATTCAAGGCGTCGAAAAATACCGTACACCGCTCAAGAATTGGCTCAACGATACGGCGCGCTCAGGACGACGTTTGGGCGATGCCGAGATAACGGCGTTAAGAGACGACTGGTCGAAGGCCTTGGAGGTGGCATTGACTTGGTTCGACCCTAAGAACTGTTTTCGTCGGCCAGGGGGTAAAGCGATTAACCGCGCATTGTTCGATCTTATTATGCACACGGCTACCAAGACGAACCTTACGACGGCAATCGCGATAAAGAATCAGTTTTTGGCTAAGTTCGCCGAGCTGCTCAACGATGACGACTTCCAAGACCTAATTAGCCGCTCAGTGGACCATAAAACACGAACCGACAAACGCTTCGCCCAGTGGAAAGTCGCGATGGGGCAGATTGGCCTTCAATGACCCGGTTCACCCCGGTATACGGCGAGTTTGTTGACCGGCTCGATGAGATCATTCTGCTTCGATCGAAAGCTGCGGCTCTTGCTCGGACGAAGCTGGCAGTTAGACACGGGGCCGAGATAAGCGCCCTCTGTCGCGGATCTGTCGTGCTCCTTTCCAGTCACATCGAAGCTTATATAAAGGAGCTTGGGGAACACACGTTAGATGCAATCTACGACAATAGAGTTTGTAGAAGCAAAATCGCCCTTCCATTCTTCTATCACTTGTCACGAGGGCGCATCGAGAATGTACGCAGTGGATCTCAGCCGACAATGATCGCAGAACACGTAAGATCTTTTGTGGAACACGACGCGACCATGTGGGTCGCGCAAGGAGGGTTCCCCACCCCAATTGGCGCGCAAGATTTCAATGGCGGGTTTTCGAATCCCAGCTTTGACAAAGTGAAAGCCTACCTAGGACGGTTCGGCTACGAGAGCTTTCGGCAAGATTTCATGCGGAGGTTAGGACGTGCTGCTCTGCCGACGATTACAGGTCTGAACCAAATCGTTGATGCCCGAAATTCGATCGCACATGGGGATCCAACAGCTACGAAGACGCCGGCGGAGGTAAAGGGTATGATCGAGCTAGCAAAGGTTTTCTGCCGGACTGTTGACACACTGTTCGCCGAATGGTGTTCAGCAAACCTTTGCAAAATTCGCAACTAAAGGATGTCAAACTCGCTCCTGTGATCAACAAAAAAGGGGCCGCCGGGCAGGCGACCCCTTTCTATCCTCTCCGCTGATGCGGGCAGAGCGTCTTGTCAGTCGCCCTTGGGCTGAAGATTGACGGCTGCGTGCTTGCCGCGGCGGTCAACTTCGAGCTCGAAGTCCAGGCGGTCGCCTTCGTTGAGGGCGGACATGCCTGCGCGTTCGACTGCGCTGATGTGCACGAATGCGTCGGGCTGGCCGTCGTCGCGCTGGATGAAGCCGAAGCCCTTCATGGCGTTGAAGAACTTGACGGTGCCGCTGGCGCGTTCACCGGTCAGCTGACGCTGCGGGCCACGATCGCCGCCGCCGAAGCCGCCACGGTCGCCACCGAAACCACCTGCGCGGGGTTCGCGGGGCGCGCGTTCCTGAACGGGAAGCGGTTCGCCTTCGATCTTGAGATCGGTTGCCGAAATCTTGCCACCACGGTCCACCAGGGTGAAGCCGAGCTGCTGACCTTCGGCCAGACCAGTGAGGCCCGCCTGCTCAACGGCGCTGATGTGGACGAACACGTCCTCTGCGCCATCGTCACGGACGATGAAGCCGAAGCCCTTCTGACCGTTGAAGAATTTGACTACGCCAGTGCCTTCGCCAACGACCTGCGCGGGCATGCCGCCGCCGCCGCCACGGCCGCCGCCGAAGCCGCCACCACCGCCGCCGCCGCCGAAGCCGCCGCCACCGCCGCTGCGGAAACC
>JAEZCS010000106.1 GCA_023433445.1 Pseudomonadota bacterium
AACGGAAGACCATCGAACACCGACGCTTGCAGCACCGCAAGCTCGCCGCTTAATATCAACCCCAGGACGAGGCCCGCGCTCCGCTAATCTACGCCGCGATCTGCGCCAAATGTTCTGACGACAGACACTGCCGTGTCGTGCTGCTGCTCAACGATGAAGCGATGGAACAGGAGAAGCGGGAGGATTTCGAACGCCTGTTGGAAAAAGCGATCGACACATCCATCGTGTTCGCCCCGACCGCCGAGGAAGCGGCCAGGATCGCCATCGTCGATGATGAGCCCGTGGGCGCCCTGCTACGGGGCGGCGTTGTCGCGCTCGGCATCACCAATATCCGCGTCATCAAGAAGATCGAACGGCTCGCACATCGGCTCGCCGGCTATCTGCAACCCTATCGCCCGGAAGTTCTGACACAGGCTGTCACAGCTTGCCTGCTGTCCGGCTGGGCAGTATTTGAGCGCGATCACGCGCCGCCGATGGAGTTTATCCAGAGTTACAATGCGCTCATCGCAGCCATGCAAGATCGCGACAACGACCCCACAGATGAGATAGTGCGATGGCGCGATCAGCTCTCCGCGCTGCCATTCTCACACCCGGACGATTTCGACCGAACGATCTTCGAGGGCGTTTCGGCCGGCTATTTTGACGAAGCTCGCTTGCTGAAAGAGGCGAAGATCCTAGAGGAAGCGCTGAACCGCAACAGCCGCGACAACAGTTTCGCCCGAGCCTGGGACCGCTATCACGAGTCATTGACGGACGACGACGAAGTGGTGCTCGATACGCTTTACCAGAGCGCAATGGAAAACCTAGCCAAGATCGACTCTCTTAACATCAATGGCACCATATTGTTCTTGCGCGAGTTCGGCCGCAACGATGAGGCTGATGAGCTTGCTCGTGCTTACACTGCGGCACAACCTGACGATCCCCACTTCTTCGATTTGTGCTATCACCATTTTTCCGCAGACGCGCCTGTCGATCCGGCATTACACGCGGCGTTCGAGACACGTCGAGCTGGGTTCAAGGACGAGCGCGATCCCAAGGAGGTATTGTTGGCCATCGGTCGGGGGGAGCCCTGGCAAGACGAGGACGTGCGGCTCCTTGCGGGCGTCACTCCCGACGCCTTCGAGGCCATGATTGAGGAAACGGAGGGTAAGGACTTGCGCCTGGTCGTCCAATCGGCCCTACAGATCGCGGCACGTCATGAGCATGAAGCCCCGAACATGAAATCATCGCTTCAGGAAGCCCTTAGGCGGATCGCGGGCAAATCTCCCATGCGTGCTCGGAGGCTGCGGGCGTGGGGTTACAAAGCTCCGACTGCTGAGGAGTAAGCGTGATTCCAGCCCAGTGAGCGCCATCAGCCAGAACACGTTGTCTCCACCTTTCGGCGGATTGTCTCCAATCCGTTGTCCACCATTGTCTCCACCCACGAGCCTGTCTGGGCAGGTGAAACGCCCGCGTCATGTCGGGATGGGTCGGCGCAACTACGCCAGTCAACGCCAGAAGCGGCCCATTCTTGGCGATTTTCTGGAGACATTGTGGAGACAACCACTGCGGAGGGAGGCATTGTCTCCAGCGAGAAAAGCGGCCCGAAGGCCGTCAATCCACTGTTTTCTTTGACGAAAACTGGAGCGGGCGAAGGGATTCGAACCCTCGACCCCAACCTTGGCAAGGTTGTGCTCTACCCCTGAGCTACGCCCGCTCTGGCGGCCGGAGGAAGTCCCTCTCGGCGGGTGAGGCGGGCAACTAGCAGTGGTTTGGAAGGTCGGCAAGGGAGAATTTGCCCTCAGTTGAAATTTATCCCGCCCGCGAACGCGGGGTCGCTGTGCGAATGCCGCTTGGCTGGCCGATGCTCTCGTCCTATCTCTGTTTGCGCACCTTTTCCGTTTGCGGTGGGATCGTCCGCGATCCTGCTTCGTATTGAGCGTGGCAGGAGGGAGGACGTTATGGCGGCAGATCATGTAACTCGCCGTGTGGTTTTGCAGGGTGGGGGAGCGGCCATGGCGTTGCCGGTGGTCGCGGGCGCTGAAACGGGCACGACGCTGCCGCCGCAATCAAACAGGAAAAGAGACATGTCCACCGTCGAGCTAACCGTGAACGGCGATCATGTGCAGCTTCAGCTTGATCCACGTACCACGCTGCTGGATGCGCTGCGGGAGCATCTTCATCTTACCGGGACGAAGAAAGGGTGCGATCACGGTCAGTGCGGCGCTTGCACGGTCATTATCGATGGCCAGCGGATCAACAGCTGCCTGACGCTGGCAGTCATGCATGAAGGCGACACCGTCACCACGATAGAGGGGCTGGGAACGCCCGAAAAGCTGCATCCGATGCAGCGCGCCTTCGTGACGCATGACGGCTATCAATGCGGTTATTGCACGCCTGGCCAAATCTGTTCGGCTGTCGCGGTTTTGGGCGAGATCGAGGCGGGCATTCCCAGCCACGCGACCGAGAATCTGGATCAAGTGGTCCTGTCCGACGCGGAATTGCGGGAACGGATGAGCGGCAATATTTGCCGCTGTGCCGCCTATCCCAACATCATCGCGGCTATCCGCGACGTCGCAGCAGGGGGCAAGGCATGAAACCCTTTACCTACACCCGCGCCACCAGCGTAGAGGACGCCGTGGCTGCCGCTTCTTCCGGCGGGCGGTTCATCGCTGGCGGGACCAATTTGCTGGACCTCATGAAGCTGCAGATTGAAACGCCCTCGCATCTGATCGACGTGAACCACCTAGGGCTGGACCGGATCGAGCGGACACCCGAAGGGGGCTTGCGGATCGGCGCCATGGTGCGCAACACTGCACTGGCTGCTCATGAGGATGTCCGGCGGAATTATTCGGTGCTCAGCCGGGCCTTGCTTGCCGGAGCATCGGGACAGCTGCGCAACAAGGCCACGACGGCTGGAAACCTGCTCCAGCGTACCCGTTGCCCCTATTTCTATGATACCCGCATGCCCTGTAACAAAAGGAAGCCGGGGAGCGGTTGCGCAGCGCTCAAGGGAGTGAGCCGCAGCCTGGCGATCGTCGGCACCAGTGACGCCTGTATCGCGCAGCATCCATCCGACATGGCCGTGGCGATGCGGGTGCTGGATGCGGCCGTGGATACGGTGGCGGCGGACGGTACGCGTCGCTCCATACCCATTGCCGACTTCCATCTGCTGCCGGGTGATACCCCGCACATTGAAAACCAGCTGAAGCCGGGCGAGCTCATCACGTCGGTGACGCTGCCCAAGCCGCTTGGCGGCACCCAT
>JAEZCS010000115.1 GCA_023433445.1 Pseudomonadota bacterium
ATCTCCGGCCGCCAGTCAGTGCGGGCCGCTCGGCTTGCCTGATCATACCAGAACATGCTCGTCATCGGCTTCAGCCCAAGTTCCGTGATCGGGCGGCGGGCGAACAGCGCTGCATCGACATCCTGCCGCACACCCTGCGCCGTCTTTTCGGTCATGAAGCGATAGGCCCCGGTGATCGAAGCGCCGTCCAACAGGGCGTAGATGGTGAGGCTGCTCGGGGCTGTGCGCTCCAGCCAGAAATGGGTGAAGCGGGGGAATTCTTCCTTGCCCTGTATGCTGGTGTTGATCGCGATCGCGCGGGCCGACAGGCCGAACTGCTTCGTTGCGCCGGGCGAGCGGAAATAGCTCGCGCCAAGGAAGGACAGCCAGTCGCCATCGCGCGCGGCGTTCATGACGCGAAAGCCTGCATAGCCAGCGTCCGGCCCCAACTGCCGCACCGCATTGTCGGCGGGCGCGTCGAATATTGCCGGATCGTAGCGCAGCGGCATGGCGCGGCCATTTTCCACCAGCGCAATCTCGACCGGCTGTTCTGCAGAGGCGCTTAAGGGGAAAAGCTGCACCCCGGTATCTCCGGGAAGATTGCCCCAGATGGTCCAGTCCTCGCGAAAGCGCGCCTTGTAGAGCGCTTCATAATCCACCTTGCGGGCACCGGGATGATGCGGCGTTTCCCGGTATGGCTGCCGCGCAAGACCCCTGGCGCGGGCGATGACCGTCTCCCAGGAAAAACGCTCTCTGCCCTGCTGGGCAAAGACGGTTCCGGGGAGGAGGAGGGCAGCGCCTGATGCGCCGATCAGCGCGCGGCGGTCGATATTCATCATGGCCGTAATGATGGGCGCACGATCGCATAATGCAAGCCCGGGCCGTCCAAAATGCGGTGAAGCCTCCGCCCGGGGGGACGGAGGCTTCTTATGCTGGCCGTTTGATCGAAAGTGGTTGCCCGGCGCGGTGGGGACTGTTGATGCGCCGGGTTCCCGTGACTGGCTGTCAGGTGACCAATACCTCAGCCGGTCAATCTGGTTCAGCTATTCCAGATTACTGGATCAGCTTCAGGACGTTCTGCTGGCTCTGGTTCGCCTGAGCGAGCATTGCCGTCGAAGCCTGGCCCAGGATCTGCGCCTTGGCGAGAGCGGTCGTTTCAGCCGAGAAGTCGGCGTCTTCGATGCGGCTGCGAGCGTCGCTGAGGTTTGTGACATTGTTGGTCAGGCTGTTGACCGTTGATTCCAGGCGGTTCTGAGCCGCGCCGAGCTGGGCACGGGTCGTCGCTACTGCCTTCAGCGTTGTATCGACGAAGGCCAGCGAAGCGCTCGCTTCAGCCTGCGTGTCGACGGCGGTCGCGGCGTTCAGGTTGGCCAGTGCGCCGAACGTGATCTTGACCACGTCGCTCGCATTCGCACCGGCTTGGATGTCGATGTCGCCGGCAGTCGCGGTGTACGTGCCCGCAGCAGCAGCGGGATCATTGAAGATCTTGACGCCGTTGAATTCGGTGGAAGCAAGGACGTTGGTGATCTGCGCCTTCAGCGCGGTCACTTCGGAGTCTAGGTTTACGCGGTCGCTGTCGGCGTATGTTTCCGAAGCGGACTGAACGGCCAGTTCGCGGATACGCTGCAGCATGTTGGTTACTTCGCCGAGTGCGCCTTCCGCAGTCTGAGCCAGCGACAGACCGTCATTGGCGTTGCGGATGCCTTGGGTCATGCCCTTGATCTGCGAGGTCATCTGCGAGCTGATCGCGAGGCCTGCTGCGTCATCCTTGGCGCTGTTGATGCGCTTGCCGCTCGACAGACGCTCCATGGCGGTGCTCAGCGACTTGCCTGCGAGAGCCGAAGCGTTGGCTGCGCGCAGAGCGGAGGAGTTGGTTCCGATAACAGTCATGATATTCCCTTTCTATGTCCTATCAGGTCGCTGCCATCAGGCTGCTTGCGGCCTCGAAAGGGGATAACGGCACGCTGAAAAAAGCTTTTAGGGCTTGGGCCAATTTTTTCTGAAAAAGTTCAAAAAGCGCGGAAATACGTGGGTTTCGCGCAGGCGCATTATGGAGAAGCCAGGCTCCGCTCCCAGCAAAGCGGAAGAAAGTTGCCGCCCGGCAGCAAGGTTATTGCCGCATTAACCAGATGATAACCATGCAAAGGCATTTTCCAGAGCATCGAAAGGGGGTTGGGGCGTGCGGGGGCACAAGCCAGCCAAAATGGATTGGGGACTTTCATGGCATCGCTTGACGTCAGCCGAGGAGTCTGCGCGCTCGTTCCGGGTTTGCAGCATTGGCTGGAAAATGCCTTTTATATGGTGCGCATCGTCGACGCGCAGAGCCCGCGTGACCGTGACGAGCGCCGCGTGCTTCTGGCGACGGAGATTGGCCATGCCACGCATCGCGACATCCTGATCAACCTGATCGAGGACAAGCCTTCGCTCGTGCCAGCCGCCAACGGCTTGCCCGCCCGCGTGGCATTCAGCCTTGAGGATATGGGCTTCGCCTTCGCCTTGATCGCCGAACTGGCCCGCCCGGCAAGCGTCCCTGCAGTCGGCGACGCAGCCAGCACCCGCCTGATGACGCTGGCCGGCCGGGTTGCCCGCAGCGACGCCACGGTCCTGATCCAGGGTGATACGGGCACCGGCAAGGAGGGTATGGCGCGCTTCCTTCACGCCCAGTCCGGCCGCATCAGCCGTGACTTCATCGCCGTCAATTGCGCCGCGCTTCCCGAAACGATGATGGAAGCGATGCTGTTCGGGCATAAGAAGGGCAGCTTCACCGGCGCGGCCAACGCTTCGGATGGTCTGTTTCTCGCGGCTGATGGCGGCACGCTGTTTCTGGATGAAATCGCCGAACTGCCGTTGCCGCTGCAGGCAAAGCTGCTCCGCGCGTTGCAGGAAGGGGAAATCCTGCCCGTCGGCGCGACCCATCCGGTGCCGGTCGATGTCCGCATCATCGCCGCCTGCAACCGCGACCTTGCTGCCGAAGTCGCTGCCGGGCGGTTCCGCGAAGACCTTTACTGGCGGCTCAATGTCATGCCGCTGGAACTGCGCCCGCTTGCCGAGCGCGCTGGCGACGTGACCGCGATCGCCGCCGCCATGCTGCTGCGCCATCAGGAATTCGTCTGGCCGACGGCTGCGGCGCTGGAAAAGCTCGCCGCCCATGTCTGGCCTGGCAACGCCCGCGAACTTGGCAATGTCCTCCAGCGCGCCATCGTGTTGCGTGAAGGCGACCGGATCGATGCGGAAGACCTGCACATCGTGGGAAGCCCGCAGTTGCGCGTCTGTGATGCGCAGCCCGCGCCCGCAGGGACAATCAGCCTGCGCGACGTCGCTCGCCAGTCAAAGCTCGACGCCATCCGCGCCGCGCTGCGGGAGACGGACGGCCACCGCGCCGCCGCCGCGCGCAAGCTCGGCATTTCCGAACGCACCCTGCGCTACCGGCTCGCCGAAATGCGCGAACTTGCAGCGGCTTGAGGGAGGTAGGGCATGACCAGCATTTCTCCGACTGACAGCGTGATGGCGATCCGCAACGCCATCCTTCAGAAGAATGCGGCTCTCCGCGACGTGGCCCAGACCGGCACGGTCGGCGGCGGGTCCAGCGTCGGCGGCGCCGAGGGCACCAAGCCCGGCGGCTTTACCGAGGCGCTCAATTCGGCGCTCCAGCAGGTCAACGGCCTGCAAGCCCAGGCAGGCGAGGCGGCTTCCGCCTTCGAACGGGGCGAAACGACCGATATCGCCGCCGTCATGCTGGCCAAGCAGCAGGCGTCGGTCAGCTTCGAAGCGACCCTTCAGGTCCGCAACAAACTCCTGTCCGCCTACAAGGACATCATGAGTATGCCGGTGTAATATGAGCGAGAACGCACTTTCCACCAATGTCGGCGGCGCTGCCGCTCTCCCCGCAGCCAGCGGTCCGGCCCTTGGCAGCGGCATGAACCCCGATGCGCTCAAGGCGCGCTTCACCGGCTTCATCAAGCAGCCTGCGGTGGCGAAGAGCCTGCCGCTGCTCGGCCTGCTGGGCGTCGTCGCCACGGCTGGCGCTGCATGGCTTGCCCTGCGCGAACCGCCGCAGCGCGACCTGTTCCGCGGCCTTCCCGATACCGACAAGTCGGCAGTGGCGCAGGTGCTGGACCAGAATGGCCTGCGTTATGGCTTCGACAATTCGGGCGCGATGACCGTGGCCGAGAATGATTATTTCAAGGCGAAGATGATGCTCGCCGCTCAAGGGTTGCCCAAGAGCGCGCCCGACGGCAACAGCATGATCGACAGCCTGCCGATGGGCGCCTCGCGCGCCGTCGAAGGCGAAAAGCTGCGTTCCGCCCGCGAAATGGACCTTGCCCGCACGATCGAGGCGATCGACAGCGTTGAAAGCGCCAAGGTTCATCTCGCCGTCGAACCACCGAGCGTGTTCCTGCGCGAACGGGCCAGGCCCTCGGCCTCTATCATGCTGCGTCTGGCTTCCGGCCGCACGCTGACCGATGCGCAGGTGAGCGCGATCGTCCACCTCGTCGCCTCTTCGGTGCCGGAACTCAGCCCCGACCAGATTTCGCTGGTGGACCAGAATGGCCGCTTGCTCAGCAATAATGATGGCAATGCCGCCGATGACCGCCAGCTTGCGGTTCAAAGCAAGATCGAGGACCGCTATCGCCAGTCGGTGATCGCGCTGCTCACGCCCATCCTTGGCAATGGCAATTTTTCGACCGAAGTGCGCGCCGAGTTGAACTTCGCCGAGCGTCAGGCAACGCGCGAAACCTATCCCCAGGACGAAGCGCGGCTGCGTGCCGAAACCGGCAGCTGGGCATCCGACCCGCGCGGTCAGGGTGCTGGCGGCGAGGCGAGCGGCGTACCCGGAGCACTCAGCAACCAGGCGCCGGTAAACCCGACCGTCACCCAGACGAACCCCAATGGTCAGGCCGTTAGTCAGGGCACGGAGGCCAATCAGCCAGCGACCCCGGCAAGCGCGCCGATGAAAACCGAGGAAAGCTTCAACCGCAGCTTTGAGCTCGGCCGCGAAGTCTCCGTGACCAAGGACGCGGTCGGCACCGTCAAGCGCCTGTCCGTCGCCGTGGCGCTGGACAATGGCGCGGACGGCAAGCCCCGATCGGCTCAGGAAATCGCTGCCCTGGAAGCACTGGTGAAGGGCGCAGTCGGCTTCGATCAGGCCCGCGGCGACGTCGTCGCACTATCCTCACGCAGCTTCGTGAAGGCCGAGGAAGTGAAAGCTCCTTGGTACGAAGCGGACTGGATCTCTCCGCTGGTGCGCAACCTGTCGGCTCTTGCCGTCGCGCTGCTGGTTATCTTCGGCATCGGCCGCCCGCTGCTCAAGCGCCGCGCCGCCGCACAGGAGGCAGCCGCAGCCGACTTCGCTGTCCAGGGTCAGAAGATCGGCCGCGAAATCTCCTCCGAAATCTCGAAGCAGGCCTCGGTAGCGCCGGACGGCAGCAGGGCAGTGACGCTCGACATGATCTCTTCCACCTATGACTATGCGCAGCGCGCCGACCTCATCCGCAACTTCGTGAAGCAGGACCCGGATCGTGCCGCCCTTGTCGTCCGCGACCTCCTGAAGGAAGGGAAGAAGGACAATGGCTGAGGTCGACACCGCGCCCGCCGCGATCAAGGGCAGTGCCGCCGCTGCCGTCCTGCTGATGCTGTTCGACGAGGATGAAGCCGCGCAAATCCTCTCGCGCCTGGAGCCCGACGAAGTTCGCCAGCTTGGCTACGCCATGTATGACGTCGCCGATGTCGCCGTCGAGGAAGTCAACGAAGCGCTCGACCACTTCGTGACCAAGGCGAAGAAGCGCACCACCATCGGATATGGCGCCACCCGCCACATCCGGGGCGCGATGACCAAGGCGCTTGGCGAGGAACGCGCGGAAACGATCCTGGCGCGCATCACCCCGCCGACCCGCTCCACCCAGCTGGAAATGCTGAAATGGATGGACGCCAAGGAAGTCGCTGCGCTGATCGAGGCGGAGCATCCGCAGATCATGGCGATTGTCCTTGCTCATCTGGAAGCGCCGGTCGCCGCCGATGTGCTGCAGCTTCTGCCGGCCGAATATCAGGAAGAGATCGTCTATCGCATCGCGACCCTGGGTCCGGTGTCGAACGAAGCGCTTGATGACCTGGAACAGCTGCTGCTGCGCGGTTCTACCGCTAAGAAGCAGGGCGCAGCGTCCCAGCGCGGCGGTACGATCGAGGCGGCCGCCATCATGAACAATGTCCGCAAGGAAAATGAGCAGCGGATCATGAAGGCGGTGGCCAAGCGTGACAAGATGATCGCGCAGACCATCGAAGAAGAGATGTTCGTGTTCGATAACCTGATCGACATGGATGACAAGAATATGGGCACGCTGATGCGCACCATCGACAGCAGCGTGCTGGTCGTGGCGCTGAAGGGCGCGAACGAGATGCTGAAGGGCAAGATCT
>JAEZCS010000135.1 GCA_023433445.1 Pseudomonadota bacterium
TCGAAATCTGCCGACGGCTTCGCGTTCAGACGCGTTTCCTATGAAGTGTGCAAACCAGATCAATGGAAATCATGGCTGCGGATCGGCAGAACGTCGTCGGGCTCGGCAGCAGTCCTGAACGGTGGCGAACCGAGCGTGCGACCGCTCGGAAATGCTGGATCGCGCGGGTCAGGCCCACCGCCATGACTGGCGCCGTCTCCGCGGCCTGGCACAACGCTGAAGTCGGTGCTCCCTACGGAGCGCAGCATCTCGTCATGATCGACGATCCGGTCACAGATGATGTGGATGACCTCGCCTTCCTTCTGCAGCTTGCCGCGCATGGCGATCATGGAGGCGGACATCACCTGCCGCCGATAGATTTCGAACTTGTTTGGCCAGAGGATGCCCTGTGCCACACCGCTCTCATCCTCGATGGTGACGAACAGCACGCCCTTGGCCGAGCCGGGGCGCTGCCGCACCAGGATGACGCCTGCAACCTCGACATTGCGCCCGTCGCGAATGGATCGAAGATCAGCGCAGCGCACGATGTTCATGGCGTCGAGCTGCGACCGCAGGAAGCTCAGCGGATGTGCGCGCAGCGACAGCTGGAGCGCGCGATAATCCTCGACCACCTCGCGCCCTTCGCTCATCGGCCGCAGGTCGACCTGAGCTTCCTGTGCTTCGGCCGAGAACTTCCCGTCCCGCTCGTCAGCTGCGGCGAAGAGCGGCAGCGGCGCCTCGCCAAGGCCCTTCACCTTCCAGAGGCCTTGTCGCCGATCCTGCGCGATGCAGGCAAAGGCGTCGGCTTCTGCCAGCCGCTCGATCGCGGCGCGTGGCACCCGTGCGCGGCGCCACACTTCCTCAACGCTCTCGAACGGCGCTGGTCCCCGCGCTGCGACGATCGCCGCGCCATGCAGATTGGCGAGGCCGCGCACCTGCCGCAACCCAAGCCGCACCGCCTTGTATGGGCCGCGTGCGGCTTCCAGCGTGCAGTCCCAATGGCTGTGATTGACCGATACCGGCCGTACCTCAACACCATGTTGACGCGCGTCGCGCACAATCTGCGCCGGGGCGTAGAAGCCCATTGGCTGGGCGTTCAGGAGCGCGGCGCAGAAGACGTCGGGATGATGATGCTTCATCCAGGAAGAGGCATAGGCGATCTTGGCGAAGCTTGCCGCATGGCTCTCAGGAAAGCCATAGCTGCCAAAGCCCTCGATCTGCTTGAAGGTGCGCTCGGCAAAGTCCTTTGGGTAGCCGCGCGACACCATGCCGTTCACCAGTTTGTCGTAGAAGTGGCTGACCCCGCCCGTCAGCTTGAACGTCGCCATGGCGCGACGCAGCTGATCAGCCTCGGCAGGGGTGAACCCGGCGCCAACAATCGCCACCTTCATCGCCTGCTCCTGAAACAGCGGCACGCCCAGCGTCTTCTTGAGAACGGCTTTGAGCTCATCCTTGGGATATTCCGGCTGCTCCTTGCCCTCGCGCCGGCGGAGGTAAGGATGAACCATGTCACCCTGGATCGGGCCAGGCCGGACGATCGCCACCTCAATGACGAGATCGTAAAATTCCTTGGGCTTGATCCGCGGCAGCATGGACATCTGCGCGCGGCTCTCGATCTGGAAGACGCCGAGCGTGTCCGCGCGCTGGATCATCGCGTAGACGGCCGGATCATCATCCTGAAGATCGGCCATGCCGATCCTGATCCCCTTATGCTCATCAAGCAGATTGAAGGCGCGGTTCATGCACCCCAGCATGCCAAGGCCCAGCACATCGACCTTCATGAACTTCAGAGCATCGATATCATCCTTGTCCCACTCGATGATCTGCCGATCCTCCATCCGCGCCGGTTCGATCGGCACCAGATCGTCAAGCCGGTCCTGGGTCAGCACGAACCCACCGGGATGCTGCGAGAGATGCCGGGGCGTGCCGATCAGCTGGCGCGACAGCTCCAGCGTGAGTTTGAGCCGATGATCATCGGCATTAAGGTTCAGGCTTTCAATCTGCTCTTGGCTGATCCCGTCCATCGACCAGCCCCAGACAAGGCCGGTCAGCATCTTGGTCAGGTCGCGCGGCAAGCCTAACGCCTTGCCAACCTCCGCCACCGCGCCGCGGGTGCGGTAACGGGTGACCACGGCGGTCAATGCCGAGCGGGTGCGGCCATAGGTCTCATAGATCCACTGGATGATCTCCTCGCGCCGCTCATGCTCGAAATCGACGTCAATGTCGGGCGGCTCCTTGCGCTCGCCCGATACGAAGCGCTCGAACAGCAGCTCATGCTTGATCGGATCAATTGAGGTGATGCCGAGCATATAGCAAACGCAGCTGTTCGCCGCCGAGCCGCGTCCCTGACAGAGGATGCCGCGCCGCCGGCTCTCGGCAACGATTGCATGCACTGTCAGGAAATAGGGCGCGTAACCCAGCTGGTCGATCAGCCGCAGTTCATGGTCGATCTGGTTGCGATAATCGTCGGGCAAGCCGGTCGGGAACATCCTGGCAGCAGCTTCGCCCGTCAACGCCGCTAACGCCTCCTGTGCGGTGCGGCCCTCCATCACCTGCTCATAGGGATATTGATACTGGATCTCGCCAAGATCGAACCGGCACTCAGCTGCGATATCGGCGCTTGCCTGGATCGCGTCAGGAAAGGCGGCAAAGCGCCGCTCCATCTCCTGCGGAGACTTGAGGTTGCGATCCATATAACGTTCGCGCTTGAACCCAAGGCCGTCGATCGTTGTCCTTTCGCGGATTGCAGTCATCACATCCTGAAGCGGCCGCGCCTCGGGCGTGTGATATAGAATGTCGCCAGTGGCGACGCTGCGCACCCCCGCCTGCCGCGCCATCGCATGAAGGCCGTGGAGACGGGCAAGGTCATCTGGCCGTCGGCGGAAGGACAGCGCCATATAGGCGCGGCTGCCAAAGACCTGGGCCAGATCAGCGAGATTAGCGAAGGTCTCACTGTTCGGCAGATCCGGCACCAATATGGCGATCAGGCCATCGCCATGGTTTGCGACATCCGCCCAGTCGAGCAGACAGCAGCCCTTGCCACCGCGCGCCTTACCGAGCGAAAGCAAGCGCGTCAGGCGCGACCAGGCAGGCCGATCGGTGGGATAGAGCAGCAGGGCGCGGCCCTCGGTCAGATCCACGCGCGCGCCAGCGATCATCCGGACCTGGGTGGCTTTCTGCGCCTCCCAGCCGCGCACCACACCCGCAACACTGCCCCAATCGGCAAGGCCCAGCGCCTCGTGCCCGAGCAAGGCGGCAGCGGAGAAGAGCTGCTCAGGCGAAGAGGCGCCGCGCAGAAAGGAGAAGTGGCTGGTGACCTGCAGCTCGACATAACGGGCCATCAGCCGAACATCCCGTGCATGTACCAGCTTAGATTGCCGGTCTGCTCATCGACACCGTCGCCGCGGCGGAACAACCAGAAGCGCTCGCCGCCTTCTGCCTCTACCCGGAAATAGTCCCGCACTGCCCAGAGCTCCTGGGGCGTGCGCCACCATTCGCCATGGATCCGCTCAGGCCCGTCGCCCGCGACGACGCGAAAGGCTGTGCCGCGCCAGGTAAAGCGCCGCGGCGGATGGTCGGGGAGCAGCGCCACGACATGGGAGAGGCGCTCAGGCCGCTTCAGCATGCGCACCGGCCGCTTCCATGCCGGCCAGCCTAAAGGCTTTGCCAGCGCCTCGATCCGCCGGACCGCACGCTCGGGCACGTCGCTCTCCTGCGAGGACAAGCGGAATGGTGCGTCAGGCTCAATCCGGGCGGCAAGCTGATCGACCAGTGGCGCAATGTCGGGCGGCCTGCCGCTGGCGCCAAGCGCGGCTTCCAGCGTCTGGGCTTTGAGTGCCTCCACGCGTGGTGCGGTTAGGGTCATCGCTTCTATGCCAAGCCCAGGATCGATCCGCTCGACCCGCATGCTGAGCATGCGTTGCAAATGACGGGCATTGCGTGTCGCGCGAGATGTGCCGATCGCCACATGCTGCTCGCTGCCATCGACGATCAGGCAGGCCAGTTGAGCCGCGCGCAGACCAAGGCCCCGCTCCTGCAGTAGGATCACCAGATCATCGACCAGATCAGCGATGACCTGGGTGATGGCTTCTGCCGTGCCAATAGGTTCAAGCAGCCGCCGCTCCGCGCGAGGCGCTTCGAACGGCACGACGGGAATGATCGGCTCGGCAACCAGCCCGCGCGCCTGGTCGAGGCGACGAACAGTGGCCAGGCCAAGGCGTCTGGCCAGCGGCGCGCGTGGCATGGGGTAAAGATCAGCGATCCGCTCCAGACCAAAGCGTGCGGCAGATGCCAGTGCCTCAGGGTCAAGCCGGAGCGCGGCGAGCGGCAGGTCGGCAATCGCCTGGGCCTCAGCACCCGGTGGCAGCAAGGTGATAGTCTCGCCACCATAGCGCGCCAGGGCGTGGGCAGCGCCCGGCGTGCCGGCGATCGCGATGCTGGCGGTGAACCCCAGCCGCTCGAGAAAGCGCAGGAGCCGTCGGCAGAAGCGTGCTTCGCCGCCAAAGAGATGCGTCGTGCCGCTGAGGTCCAGCCATAGGCCATCGTCTCCTGACGGGCATGCAGTGGGCGTCCAATGGCTGGCAGCATGGAGGGCAAGCCGGTCGAGCCAGGCGCGATCAGCCTCAGGCTCTGCGTTTCGTACCTCAAGGTCAGTCACCAGCGCACGGGCGTGAGCAGCGGCCATCCCCGGTCGCAGGCCTAAGCCAAGCGCCACCGGGCACGCAGCGGTCACGAGGTCGCGCTGCCCGGCGCGGGTTATCAGGATCGTCGGCCGTGCCCACAATGTTGCCCAGCTGAGCGCAGGCGCAGAGCGAAGGCTGGCGCCGCCTTCATCAGGCGGCATGGCTTTGAAGGGATGTTCAGCGGATTCGCTGCGGCGGCCCATTTCGCGCATGGTCGGGCGCTGGTGGGCAGGCAATGCGTCAATCTCGCTCTGGCTTGGCCGCCGCCCATCGTCTCGCGCCCAGCGCGCACCGGGCCGCCAGCCGCCGCCGCGCGGGACTGAACAGGCGCCGGGATTATCGTCGATCGGTCCAGAAAGGCGGGGCGCGAGCGATAAGCTCGCAAGCTCAGGCAGCCTGGCTGGTTGCTCTAGCCGCCACAGCCGTTCGATCGCGAGCTGCGGCAGGTAGAGCGAGGCGACCCTGATCATCGCACGCGTCCAGTTGGAGGGAGAAGGGATTGCCATTTCGCTGGCGGACAAGCTCGACCGACCAACGTGGACGGCCTACCCCGGGATGAGGAAGGCGCTCCGAGGGCACGCAGCCGATCCGCCAGCGGGTCATGGCGGAGGAAAGCCCACTCAAGGGGCAGCGATCACGGGTACGGTGCCGCCGGTACAGCAGCATCGGCGTCTTGCCATCGGAGGCGGCCAGTTGCAGCCTCCGTGTCGCCGTCTGATCAGCGGATTTGACCTCAGCGACAACGCAGGCAAGCGAGCCATCGCGCAGGGCATCCTCGGCCATAGCAAGCACGCTGCTATCGCTCGCGCCTTGCGCATAGAGGACCTTGTCCGGACCAAGCCCGACCTGTTCAAGGCCCGGCGCATAAAGGTCGAACCTGGTCAGCGCCCAGAAGGCAGTAAAGTCCGCCTGGCTGGCGAAGCGAGCGGCTATGCCGGCAATGAACAGGGTGGCTGCCGCATCATCGCTGAGCGTTGGACAAGCCGCTGCAACTTCATGCAGGGCCGCCCCATCAAGGCCACCGTCGGCCAGGCGCTCATCAACCGCGCCAATGCCGAAGGGCAAGGCAGGGCCACGCGCGGCGCGCGCCTGCGCCAGCTCTGCCAAAAGTGCAGCAAGCGACGCGGCGCGGAGCGGATCAGGTGTGGGAGCAAGGCGGGTCATGGGACATATCGACTCAAATGTTCCCTTTATGTTCCAGCGTGGCGCGAGATTCGTCAAGCAGGATGAATCCTGTCTTTCCGCTACCTTGGGCGAAGGCTCAGCGCGCCAGCATCTGCTGGGTGGCTGCGTCGCGCTCACCGCCAAACCAGCGATCCAGCGCAGCAGAAAATAGCGGCTCCGGAGATGCGGCTTCAAACAAGGTCAGTGATGACTGCAGCTTCATCGCGTCGACGCTGCCGAACACGGCAACCGGGTCGCTGGTGTGAAGCCGCTGCAGTGCCTGCACGCATTCCCTGTAGCGCGAGCCCAACAGATCATGAGCAAGATAGGCGCGGGCCTCTTCCATTGAAGCGATGCCGTAATAATGTGCGGTCTCGCTCAGCCCCAGGCCGCGCAGCTGCGGGAAGATGAACCACATCCAGTGCGAGCGCTTTGCTCCGGCTCGGATCTCGGCCAGAGCCGTTGCATAGCTGTTCGCCTGGGCTTCGACGAAGCGGGCAAGGGTCGCGTCGCGGGTCATCAGAGCAGTGCTCCCTGTGCTGGCGGAGTGCCATAGACCTGGGTCACAGGCAGGCTGCCTTGCGGTAGCCAGCGCAGCACATCAGCGGCAGGCACCGCTGGATCAAGCCAGTCGGCCCACTGGTCACGGGTCAAGGGGATGATCTGCCGGTGGTGATAGGGTGCGACATCGGGCCCTGCGTCCATGGTTAGCATGGTGAAGGCTTCTCCTTGAGGGTTTTCCCGCCAGACGCCGGCGATGCAGAACCAGCGGTGATCCGCCATGGTGAAAAGCCACTTGTCCAGCCGCTTCTGCTTCGGCTCGGTGGGATCGGTGAACTCGTAAAAGCCATCGGCGAGGATCAAGCAGCGGTTGGAGGTGAACGCACGGCCTTCAGAGCGGAAGTTATAGACCGGCTTGCCCTTTGGACCTGGCCAGCTCCACCGCCGATTGACCAGCTCGCCCGATCCCCGCTCACCCTCGATCGATCGCACGATCGGCGCAACATCGGTAATCTTGATGTCCTCCCGCGCAGGCACATTGGGCTTGCCCTCGGGCATCTTGATCTTGATTTGAAGGTCCTCAAAATCCACGGCGATCGAAGCGATGTCGACCTCCAGCCTATAGTCGTTGCACATCGCTCCTCCTTTTTCCCCGTGCTTGCTCCCGCAAATTGTTCCTTGTATGTTCTTGCCATGGACTCGAAAGCAACGCCCTTTGATGCCGACGCGCTCGGGAGCTGCCGTGCCATCATCCGGCGCAATCCAGAGGACGTCCAGCAAATTGAGATGATCGAGGCGGTCTGGGGTTCCAATCCGCGCTTCAGTGACGGCGTCCGCTATGAGTTCATCCGCTCCGAAGGACGCACCTTCCCGACCAATCGCTGCCTGGTGCCCGCGTCGGAGTTTCATATCCGCAACGGCGACAGGAAATTTTGCGTACGCCTGGAGAATGGCAACTTTTTCTATCTCGCCGCCATCTGGGAACCGCCGATGGGGGACTGGCCGGTCAGCTACCGCATACTGACGGTCGATGCGAACCCGGAAGTTATGCGTTATCAGGAGCGGCACGGCGCCATCATTCAGCGGCGGCAGGTCATGCAGTGGCTGGATCATGAGGGACGAGAGGCTGATCTGTTGGTGACGCCGCCGGCGAAATTATTCTCGATCGAAGAGATGCTGTCGAAGCCGGTGCAAACCAGCCTGGCATTTTAAGCCGATCAAAACAGGGATTGGACGCTGCTGTGCGCCACGCACGGTCAGCTGAACCTTTATCTTGCTGTGAAGATAGGCATTCATTGCGCGCGCTCGACAATTGTCGGGAACCATTGTTACGGGACCAAGCGGTCGTGTGCACACGACCTGCCGAACGGCACTCGTTTACCGACCTTGCCGAGGCAGGCAGCTTCGCGCGCTAGACGTCCAGCCTTTCGCAATGCTGCTTGAGTCACTTGCTATCAAGGAGATCAAGCAACGGCGTTGCTTCGCGTTAACCAATAGCCAGGAACGAGCGTCGCGTAACGCTGCTTCTGTTCCTCCGTCGCGCCCAGTGTCACGAGCATGAGGGAAAATGGCGTATGCTGGCTTTTGCCGGCGGCATCCAAGAAACGCACTCGTCCCCGCAACAGAAACATGTCGGCATCAATGCTCAGCGTTTCGTGGAACCATGCGGAATCTGTTCGAACTGGAACTAGGCAAACTACAGTTTTGACACTCCCTGAATGCCATTGCTCATGGGCGCGGCGAAGCCACACAAGCAGCCGGGAGAAAGGCGGATTTACAAAGGCTAGATCGCCGGACCATGCATCCGTCAGTCCATCACCGCCTTCAGTGAGGAGGATTTTACGCTTCGCAATGACGGGGCTGTGAATGTTGGCGCATGGGTCGAGATCAACGGGACCAAAGGCGGCATAAATGCCTCCCATGAATTCCGGAGGCGTAAAGCGGCTATCGCGATCGACTTTTTTCGCCTGTCCCCAATATGCACGCTCTGGTGCTCTGCGGCGAGCGCGGGGTGCCACCACGGCGAGCACCTTGATCAAGCTACTGACTGTGCCTTTGCCTCGTTCAAGATTTGCCGCTGTTGCGCGAGACAATCCTGCCTTCGACGCGACCGCCGTAATTGACATGCGCCGCTTGCGTCGGGCGGATTTTAGCTGTTCGGGTAAAGTGCCGCCTTCACCCAGTCCCATCAAATGGAAGTCTAAGGCGGTCATGACGCTCATGACCGTTTCGAGGCTGCCTACACCGCGCTCCAGCCGCTTCACCGCCTGAACGCTGACACCCGAACGCGCCGCCAGCGTCGCCTGCGACCACCCTCTTTGGAGCCGAGCCTCCTTTAGATGATCGATCAAAATCTGATACCAACTGAGATCACATATTGCTCTATTGCTGGTCTGATTGAGGGGCGCAAGTGGGGCCTTTGCGACGGGCGGCTTCGGAGCGCCACCGCGTCGAATTCGGCCCTCGTGCGGGAGCGGGCGGACCTCCGTTCGCGTCAACATTGCAGACATTCGATCGCTCGAGACGGCTTCCTAAAACCTGCCGCTCGTTCATACAGTTGGCGCGCAGCAGCGATCGACCAAGCTTGGGACGAAGCTTTCGTCCGCAAACGAGCCGCTGAACGTTAGCTCGTCCTCGCCGTTCCTAAGGCGCTCGGCTAGCGCGGCCTGCATGTAGCGTATTTATTTGGTATCGCTAACTCCGCGCCTGGGCGTCAGTCATCGAATGCTCCCAGGTGGAGACAAGGAAAGTAGACATCGTACCGGCGAGGTTGACGGCCAGTTCGGCATGGCGCCCGTGGGGCTTGGCTCGGAGTGGACCTGTGCTGTGGGCATCGCTCAGGCTTGTTGTCCGAATTGGGCGACAAGCGTGAGTTGAAGACCATCCTGCGCAGCATCCAGCGGATGGCAAGTGCCGATGCGCGGGTCTCGGGTGAGATGCAGGTCATCCTGACCCTGCTCCAGCGCGAGGAGTCGCGTGCGCGCCGCATCGCCCAGGCGACACGATGGACCGAACGCGACAATGGCGGCCTGACCGCGGAAATTCAGGGTGTACGACTGACGCTTCACCCTCAGTCTCGTGGCCGCTGGTCAATCCACGCGCGCCATGTGGCCGACGGGCCGGACGGCTACAGCCCTTCCGTTCCCCACTGGCGCAGCAGCCTCGAGGCAGCAAAAATCCGCGCCGTCCTGGCCGTGGACGAGACGCTCGATCATATCGAGCGGATCAAGGCCGAGCTGGCCGAAGTCGCGTGACGATGGGCGGCAGCGTTGGTCAGGTCGTTGCCATCATTGCACTGGCTCCGACCAATGACGCCACAATGCGATCCTTGTCCGTGTCGTCATATTTTAGCTGCCGGAGCAGATAGGTGTAGGCGCAGGCCGCAATCTCGCGCCCCGCCGCGACATTGAACGCCCAAACCCTTCGCGCGCCAATAAAATCTGGCATAGGGCAGTCGACGACATAGGCAGGGAGATCGTGCCACAGCCGGCAAGCGTCCGCGCCCGGCGAGCCAGTTGCGCTAGCCATGGACCTGATCCCGGATACGGCCGCCGCCGCGCTCTGCATAAATGCGGCCCGATCAGCCCCATACGCGCGCAGTCTCGGCGTCGTAGAACTCGACCTCCAGCGGCCACTTGTCGTGACGCAGGCCCTTTAGCCAGTTCGCGCGCGCGATGATGTCCTGATTCCACGCTTCCAACAGATTGCCGTAGAGGCCGACATACAGTTTCTTGAACCTGCCGCGTCCAATGCGGGTGAGTATGTGATCGTCATTCGCCGCTAGCGAATGACCGAAGATGAACCAGCAATGCGTTCCCTTGGTCACATTGGCGGTGAACTGCTTCAGTCCCTGATAGAGATAGGCGTTGTGCCGGATCTTGGCCTTCTTCTGGGCGCTGGTGCCCTCGGCCACGAACAACGGGAACTTGTTTCCGGCCAGCGCAGCGCGGGCTTGGTCGATCAGGGGCACGCCCCTGCGCACCCATGTGTACTTGAGCAGATCCTTGCCGGAATCGAACAGGTGCAGCGCGCCGTGGAGGAACATGACGCTGGCGCTGTGCGCGTTCGTCTCGCCCTGCCATACGACATATTCTGCATCAGGCTCGTCCTCGTCGTTCCCGAAGCCGTCGTTCTTTGCGAGATCGGCGGTGTTTCCGAAGAACGGATCGTCGTGCATCAGCGTCCAGTACAGCAACAGGTCGTAGTTCAGAGTGAAGACGCAGCCTGCCTTGTCGCCCGAGAGGAAGTGGGACAGGAAACGGCGGCAGGCGTCGAACTTGTCGTCGGGAATCTCGGACGGAACATGCGGGTGGTTGCCGGCGATCGTCTGGACCAGGATCTCCTTCAGCATGGCCGCATGGTCGAGCATCTTCTGCGGGGCAGCTCCGCCGTCCGCCACGTAGGCCGGCAGGATGGTCGCCGCGCTCTCCAGCGTGCGGATAACCGCTTCGAAGTCCTTGGTGCCCAAGGCCCCGAACACCTGCTCCAGTTCGGGAGCCGCGGAGAAGTCGGCCTGATCATACAGTGACCCGTAGTGGAAGATGTCGGCCCGGCACGCGATGCTAAAGCCATTGCCCAGCAGCAGGTGCCGCTTACTGAACTGCTCGCTGTCCCCAATCGCCTCGTCGAACGTCATCAAGTGGCCTCACTCCTCGGAACCGTAAATTCCACGATCCCGACCATCCCCTCGTTTAAACAGTTACAGTGGTCTAATGTGGTTACGACCTGCAATCGAGCCTATTTTCCTGGTGGTAACTCCAGCTGATATGCGCGGCCCGCAGCTGAGCTCGAGAGGCTATTGGGCCATTCTCGCCGACATGGACGTCAAACCTCTGGCTGGCGATACACCATTTACGCGGCGGACGAACGGCTTTTGTCGACAACGGCCGGCATGGCTGGGTGCTGTCTAGCGACATTCAGCACCGTGCCAGGGCATCCGTAGAGGCGGCTGACGCGCCATATCGAGGAAAGGTTGAAACGGGCGGAGGCACAGGGCAAGTAGTATCGCATGGCAACACTTCTTGATTGGGGAAACGTAGACGCGGCTGCCGCTCAGATTGAGAAGACTCTCAATCTCGAAACCCGGCGGGAAGCGTTCTCCCTCCTCTGCGTGACATCTCTATTACGCATCGACTTCGATGAGGCGAGGGGCTCGATCACCGATGGAGGTGAGGACAGGGGCATTGACGCGGTTTATCTCGACGAGCGTTTCGGGCGCCGTGTAATCCATCTCTTCCAGTTCAAGTGCCACAGCAAATTCAACGGCAGCAACCGCAACTTCCCGTCGACTGAGATTGACAAACTCCTTGCCTTCATCGGGGACTGTTTCGGACAGGTCGACGGCTTTCTCGACACATGTAATCCGCTGCTGCGGCAGAAGGTGTTGGACATCTGGGACTTCGTGAATTCGGGGGCGTGCCAGGTCGAAGTACACCTTTGCTCCAATGGGGAGCGGCTCATCCCCGACCACAAGGCTCGCTTTGAATCATCGCTTGCCCGGTTCAAGTTCTTCCAGCTCCATGAGGCCGATCTCGATTCCCTGTCTGACACGGTCTCGCACCGGACAGCAACAGAACGGGAGATCCACCTCCGGATCGTGGAGGAACAGGTATACGAGCGCACGGACGGCAACGTGCGGGCTGTCATCGGGACGGTCTGCGGCGACGAGTTTATCGCGGCGCTGACAGACCCCACCAAGCCGACGCAGCTCGACCCCGATCTGTTTGAGGAGAACGTCCGCGTCTACCTCGGTGAACAGAACGACATAAACCGGCGCATCTACGATACCGCCGTTTCCAACGAAGCCGGCATGTTTTGGTATTTCAACAACGGCATTACTATTGTTTGCGAGCGGTTCAGTTATCAGCCTGGCTTCAAGAATGCGCCATTGCGACTCCTGAATCCTCAGGTGGTAAACGGTGGCCAGACCTCGCACGCGCTCTTCCAGGCATCCCGTACCAGCTTTGCTTCCGTGCAGCGCGTTCGGCTTCTCGTCCGCATTATTGAGACGCAGGACAAGAGCCTCTATGCGAAGGTCGCCGAGGCAACGAACAGCCAGACTCCGATACGAAGCCGCGACCTGAGATCGAACGATCCCGTACTCGTCCGCCTTGAGACATCTCTGCTGCATCACGATTGGCATCTGGATCGAAAGCGCGACCAGCATTCCAAGATCGACGAAAGCAGGCGCATAGATGCCCTGAAGCTTGGGCAGGTCTGGCTAGCCTATGTCCGCGCTGAACCCGATAAGGCGAAGACGGCTTCAGATCGAATATTCGGAGAGTATTTTCCGCTGGTCTTCGATCCTTCGGAGATGGATGCGAAGCGGGTGATAGCGGTGTGGAGCCTCTATACCGAGATCGAGAAGCACCGCCGCGCCAAGCTGCAGGAAGCGCGCAGGGCATCAAGGCTGGTTGCGGAGCAGGAAATCGAATCTGCGTGGATCGTCGAGGGCTTGTATCATCTGGCCTTCGCGGTCAGGAAACTCGCGGACCGGGCCAACATCGACATCTTCGATTTCGACCAGGTCAGCCCTCTAATCCCTGAGGCGGAGCGGCGGTTGGCCGAGTTCGTCAAGGACCGCCCGAATATCTCGACCTACCGCCTCTTCAGAAATGCAGCCACGAAACAGAACCTGTTTCGAGCTTCGCTCAACGAGCAACCCCAGCAACTAAGCCTCCTCTAGTCCGCCGAGCCATGTCTTTCGTTGGCAACGCTAACTATCGCCAGACCGTACTTTCAGCGTCACTCTCTGGCAGGTTTCAGCGCAAACTGCCGTTCAGCGAGAGAGCCGGGAATGACCTGAATCGGTCGCTTTTAGCCGCGCGCGACTGAAATTTCCCAATAATTTGAGTGCCCATCTTTGTCGTCTGTGGGGCACCACTACTGGCTCTGGCAACGTCCAGCTAAGTCCAGTAAGCGGCTGGTTTTACAGCATTCCTTGACCGAGAATCGCCAGACACCGTCCGGCGAAATCCGGCCAGGAAGAAGATTGCTGAGGGGATTGATCCTGCGCTTGAAAAGAAGCGCGCGCGGATCGCTGCCAAATATGCCGCTGCCAACGCCTTTGAGGCGGTCGCCAAGGAATGGCTCGTCAAATGCGAGCGGGATGGCCTCGCCCTGGTGACCGTCGACAAGATCCGCTGGCCGCTCGCCAAGGCCTATCCAGTGATCGGCACGATCCCGATCGCGCAGACCACCCCGCACGAAGCGCTTGCGGTCCTGCGCAAGGTCGAGGCTACGGCACAGCTTCGCGGCGGTACGACGCGCACCCTGATCACACACATCCACCCGCTGGCGGTCGCTGACCGCCAGCGCGATGTTCGGCCAACATTAAGGCTCATGGCTAATTGTGGGACAATCCGGACATTCCGCCACGGCAAGCCAGACATCCCCCACTGCCAGAACCCTACGTGCGAGGGCAGCGTCTTCTTGCGCTGCTTAGGGTGAAAGTCTGGCCAATCCCGTCATGGCGGCCTAGCGGCGAGGGGATGCGCCTAGGTCAAGTCTGCCCCCGAAAGGCAACTGAACGAAAATTGGCGCAGTAGTTCAGCGCGCACAGACAGGGACCGTCCTTGATCAGGCCCATGCCGCCTCGCTGCTCGCCACTCCATTCTCACACATTGCCGGCCATGTCGCGCACCCGTGCCGGCTGTCACAGCGTGTCGCCTTGGAAGGGGAAGGACAAGCCAGTGGCACCCCGGCGCGGAGCGACGTGGCCGTGATCGGCAGCAACGTTGCCCATGTGATCTGCCCCGCCCGGTTAATTGTCGGCTGCCTGCTTCGGCGGCAGGACCACGCCCTTGTCCCGGGCATAGCTGTTCCAGTCGGCGACCAGTTCCTGCAGCTTGGCGGGTTGGCTTGCCGCAACGTCATGCGCCTCGGCCGGGTCTTGGACGATGTTGAACAACTGCCATGTGCCGGTTCCGACGCTCTTACGCGGGTAGGTGTTGCCGGAGGCTGGCAGATAGACAGCCTTCCAGTCCCCCTTGCGCAGAGCGCGGCGGTAGAAGAGTTCGGTGCCCACTGCCTCGGTCGGCTGGCGCACGTCGGCCTGGCTCGCGCTGAGGACGGGCGCGAGGCTGTGCCCCTGAAACGGCAGGATGGCGCGGCCCGCGAAACGCGCCGGTTGTGTCAAGCCTGCAAAGTGGAGCAATGTCGGCGCCACGTCGATGACGCCGACAAAGGCATCGGCGATCCGCCCGCCAGTGACGCCAGGGCCAGCCGCAAAGGCGCTAACGCGGGTGCCGCCCTCGGTCGGATAGCCCTTCACCAGCCAAGAAGGCGCGCTGTTCGCCTGCGCCCAGCCGGGGCCGTAGCCGAGATAGGATGTCGCAGCGCCAATGTTACCCAGGCTGTTGTTGATGCCGAGCTTCGCCGCGCCCTCGGGGTTTAATGTGGCCTGGAGGGGAGCGTCGATGACATTGCCTTCGGGTCCATTGTCGGCGAGGAAGATGACGACTGTATCTTCATATTTGCCGAGGCGCTTCAGCGTGGCTACGACGCGCCCGATATTCTGATCCATGCGGTCGACCATCGCCGCGTAAACTTCCATCTTGCGCGCCTCTATCGTCCTTTCTTCAGGAGTCAGCGACGCCCAGGGCTTTACATCGACCAACGGATGAGGGGTAAGGTTGGCAGGCGCGAGCCCCAATTCCTTTTGCCGCTTCAGCCGCGCTTCGCGCAACGCCTCGTAGCCTGCATCATAGCGGCCCTTATATTTGGCGAGGACCTCGCGTGGCGCCTGGATCGGCCAATGCGGCGTCGAATAGGGCAAATAGGCAAAAAAGGGCCGCTTGTCCTTCGCGCCATCCTTCAGGAAGCCTATCAGGCGATCAGTGAAATAGTCAGCAGAATATCGGCCCCTGGGATAGGTTACGACCTTGCCGTCATAGCGGTAGGTGGGGGCGGCGTTGATCGCCCGCCATGCGGCATTCTGGTCAGCGCCGAAATGATTGCCCAGCCCCTGCAGCAGGGCGTAGGAACGTTCAAAACCACGCGCCGCAGGGCCTCTTTCGGGAGTGAGGCCAAGGTGCCATTTGCCCGACATCAGCGTGCGATACCCGCCTTGCTGCAGCAGTTCTGCGATCGAGGCAACCCGGTCGTTCAGATAGCCTTCATAGCCGGGCTGTCCGATCTGTTCCGGCTGGAGCGCTTCCGCCATGCTGCCGAGCCCTGCCTGATGATTATCGACACCGGTGAGCAGCATGGACCTGGTGGGGGAACAAGTGGGTGCGGTATGAAAGTCGGTGAAGCGCACGCCAGAGGTCGCTATTCGGCAACGATCAGCAGGAAGTTGGGCCGGTGCGTCTTAACATCTGCTTTGGGCGGGCGCGAGGAAAGCGGCGTCGTCTGTGCCTGCGCCATGCTGCCGCTGGACAGAGCGGTGATGCCAAAAATGATAGCTGTTCTCAGGCGTTTGTTCATTCGACTATCCAGAGCCGATCCACATCGGCAAGTTTGATGGTCGCCGGGGGCTGAACCGCCCCCGGCGAAGTGACGGTTATTGGGCTGGGATGGCTTCGGGAGACTTTTCGACCTTGATCGAGCGACTGCGGCGGCCATCGATTGCAACGGGCACATCGCCATTCACGGTCGCACGCCGCAGAGTGCGGCGCTGCAGCCCGAAATCGGCGATCGCGCGATGCTGTGTCGATCGGTTGTCCCAGATGGCGACGTCGCCCGCGCGCCAGCGCCAGCGAACGGTGTTTTCCGGCTTTGTGATGTGATCCTGCAGCACGGCGAACAGCCGCTGCGAGTCTGCGGGGTTGAAGCCGACAAACTGCTTCACGAAATGGCCCAGCAGCAGGCTGCGCTCACCGGTTTCGGGATGGACGCGGACAACCGGATGCTCCGTTTCATACACAGTCGATGCGAAGATCTTGCTATATTCCTCGGACCGTTTGGCATCCTTGCTGCCGAGAGCGGCGGCGTAGTCATATTTGTTGGAGTGCACGGCCCAAAGTCCATCGACCAGTGTCTTCAACGCTTCCGGCAATTCCTCATAGGCGGTCGCGCCGTTGGCCCAGAGCGTGTCGCCGCCCGCCTGAGGAACGGCGATCGCCCGCAGGATCGACGCCTTGGGATAGGCTTCCACAAAGGTGACGTCGGTGTGCCAGCTGGATGCAGCATAGCCTTCCTTAGAGTCGAGTTCGAGCAGGTATCGTGACCCTTCCGCCACAGGGACTGTCGGGTGCGCTACGGGATCGCCCAGCAGCGCGGCGAAAGCTTCATGCTGCAGATCGGTCAACTGATGCTGATCGCGGAAGAAGATGACCTTATGCCGCACCAGTGCCGCGCGCACTGCGTCGAGTGTCACGGGGTCGATATCCCCCGAAAGCGCAATTCCGCGAATTTCCGCCCCAATGCGGCCAGCAACCGGAACGATGTCAAGCGGGCTTTCGGCGTCCCTGGCGTTGACGAAATTGTGGATCAGATCGGTCATGTCATGTCTCCTTGAGGTAATGAAACGGAGGGTTATTCGGCGGGCTGGAAAGCGTGGTCGCGTTCATCCAGCGCGCGGCGAATTTCGGTGTGCGCGGCCTCATCCAGCGGGAAGCCGTGGATCAGCCATGCGGAGAGAAGGTGCGCGATGGCGGGGCCAAGCGCGAAGACGGCAAGAAGGCCGTGCAGCGCATCGGGTGTGTTGGCTGCGGCGGTCGGATCGAAGCCGAGCCAGCCAACCAGTGGCAGGGCAATGCCGACGGCAGTCGCCATCCCCGCTTTGCTGGACAAGCTGAAAGCGGAAAAGAACAACGCCGTGCGGTCTTCGCCCGTGCGCAACCGATGTTCGTCGGCAATGTCAGCGACCATCGACCGCAGCATCAGATTGCCGGACCCTTGCGCAAGGCCTTGAGCCAGCGTCAGCGCCAGCAGAAGGCCGATCTGTCCCGGCACCACCAGCAGCAGCCCGGCGTTGATGGCCACCTGAGCCAGCTCGCCCGCGACGGCGGCGCGATGCTTACCGATGCGATAGCCGATCTGCGCCCAGATCGGCCCAGCGACGATGCCGAATATGAACTGGAAGAGGAACAGGCCGCTGGCCCATTGGGGCAGGCCCATATAATAGGTCACGAAAAAGATGATTAGCGCGCTGCGGATGCTCTGCCCTGTGGTGACGGCGAAGTCGGACAACAGCACGCGGCGAAGCAGCGGATTGCCGAACAGCGCGCCCACGGTCTGGCGGAGCGACAGGCGCGCCTTGGACGAAGGCAGGGCAGGCACTTCGACTTGGCTGCGAAACGTCAGCACGAGCGACACGATCAGGCTGACCAGCACGATGCTTCCCATCGCCGCGAGTTTCAGCGCGCCATCCTTCGGACTGATCTGATCGATGATCGTCGGCAGGATGAGTACGACGAGCAGCGACGCGGCACCGGCGACGGTCTGGAACGTGGCGATTCGCGTCCGTTCGTGATAGCCGCTATATGTTTCGCCCGACCAGGCCAGATAAGGTATCTGGACCATCGACCAGCCAAGATAGAAAAGGAACAGGCTGACTGTGAGATAGAGCGGCGATACCCAGGATGCGGCCGGGAAGAAAAGCAGTGCGCCTGAAACCCCGAACAGCGCCGATCCGGCGACGATCCAGGGCCGACGTCGGCCGAAGCGGCCATGGGTTCGGTCGCTTAAAGCGCCGATAAGCGGGTCGGCTACCGCGCCCCACAGCCGTTCTCCCAGAAAGATTGCGCCGATCACCGCGAGCGACAGCCCGAACTGCTGTGCGTAGATCGCCGGCAGATGAACCGCCAAGGGCATTTGCGCTGCAGTGATGGGCACGAACAGCGACGCGAAGCCAGCCATGCGCCATCCGCTTACAGGCCCTTCATCCCGCGATGACGCCTGTTGGACGCGAGGCGAGGCGCTATGGTGATATACGCTAGCCATGGTTGACCTCACAATCTGGTTTTGAGGGTGACGCCGATCGTGCGAGGATCGCCGATCGTGCCGGTGACGAGCCCGAACGCGCCGGCATTGAGCGCCTGAAAATATTGCGTCTCGGTCAGGTTGCGTGCCCACACGCTGATGTCCCACAGGCCGCTGTCTGCGCGGATCCCGATGCGGGCGTTGAGCAGGCCATATCCGGCCACCTGCGCATAACGACTGTTGCTCGATGAGGTGTTGAAGCTGGAGCGGTGGGAAAAATCTGCGTGGCCGTAGAGCTCGATGCCGCTCTTCCCAATCGGTTGCGCGACGTCTGCGCCCAGCGAATAGGTGAATTTGGGGACGCCGCCGAGCTGCACGCCGGTCAGGTCCTGCGTGGGTGCAAGGGCTGCGCTGCGTTCCGGCGCCTGGGGGGCATTTCTATAATCGCGATAGGTCGCATCGATATAGGATGCCGACGCTGTCAGGCTGACCCACTTATTCGGCGCATAGCTCAGGTCGCCTTCGATCCCGCGGGACCGCACCTTGGGGATGTTGGAGATATATTGGACAAAAGTGCCGATTGCCGTCGGCTCGGTGATCGCGGTTTGATAATCGCTGACATCGGTCCAGAAGGCTGCGGCGTTGAACGTCAGGCTGCGACCGAGCCACGCGCTCTTGAAACCCAGTTCAAAGTTATCGACCGTTTCGGGCTTAACCTGCGGCAACGCCCCATTCGGTATATTGGTGAGGTTGAGGCCACCGGATTTGCTACCACGCGAATAGCTACCGTAGAGGAGCGCGTCTGGCGCGACCTTCCAGCTCAGCGTGACCAACCCCGAGAGGCTGTTATCCTTGATGGCGGCGGTATAGCTGGTGATCGGATTGAACTGGTTGCGGATCGCGGTGGCGGCGGCCGCTTCAGCCGCTGGCAATACCGAAAGGTCCGGCCCGGCAATCCACGACTGACGATAGACGCCGTTCTTCGTCTCATGGGTGTAACGAAGGCCGCCTGTCAGGCTGAGCGCATCGTTGATATTCCAGCTGGCCTGGCCGAACAACGCGTAGCTCTTCGTCGTCGGCTCCGAATAGCTGCGGGTCTCAAAGCCATTCAGCGCCGCATTCGAGACGACCGGGTTGACGGCCGGGACAAACCAGTTGGGCGCAGCCGATCCATAGGCCGACGCGCCATAGCCGCGGATCGTCTGCCAGAAATAATAGGCACCGACGGTCCAGTCGATGACATTGCTACCGGTGGAGCCCAGCCGCACTTCCTGGCTGAACTGGCGCTGGCGGTTGGCCTGTTGCGCCTTGGTGATCACCGGCAGGCTGGTGCTGTCGCCGTCATTGGCCGGGTCCCAGTCCCACCAGCGATAGGCGGTGATGGAGGTCAGCGCCACCCTGCCCAGGTCCCAGTCGATCTGGCCCGATGCGCCATAGCTCTCCATGAAAGCCTGATAATGGCTGTCAGAATCGCCTTCGCGTGCGAAGGGGTCGGCGGGCGGCAACGTGTAACCGGCGCGCGAAGTGCGGGCGAAGATGTTGTTGGGGATCGTCGCGCCGCTGTCGTAGGCGCCGAAATACGTAACGGGGATATTCAGCACATAATGCTGCTTCTGGTGCGCATAGTCGCCAATCAGCCGGATCGAGAGCGCATCCGTTGGCTTGACCAGCAATTGCCCGCGAACGGAGAAATTATCATAGTCCTGCGCCAACGACCCGTCATGCACGTTGGTCAGGAACCCGTCGCGATGGGTGTCCGCGACCGAGATGCGGAAGGCGGCGCGGTCGGAGATGAGTGGCGCCGACACCGAAGCGCGCAGCTGGTGAAAGCCATAGTCGCCCAGGCTTAGTTCCCCCTGGGCTTCGGGCGTGAAGCTGGGTTCGCGGCTGGTGATGTTGATCGCACCGGCGGTCGTGTTTTTGCCGAACAGCGTGCCTTGCGGGCCGCGCAGCACTTC
>JAEZCS010000136.1 GCA_023433445.1 Pseudomonadota bacterium
CCCCTGAAGGCCGCCGACGCTCACCGCCTGATGATTGCCGATCACCTGCGCCGCGGCCATTGTCAGCATCTCGCACTGGGTGGGGTTGACCTTGCCCGGCATGATCGAACTGCCCGGTTCGTTGGCGGGAAGATCCAACTCGCCCAATCCTGAGCGCGGACCGCTGCCCAGAAGACGGATATCATTGGCGATCTTGGTCAGCGCCACCGCCAACGTGGCGAGGGTCGACGAAAGATGGACGAGCGGATCGTTGGAGGCGAGCGCTTCGAATTTGTTGTCGGCGGTGCGGAACGGCAGGCCGGTGATCGCCGCTATCTCCCGTGCCATGGCGATGCCGAACCCCGCGGGCGCGTTGAGACCCGTGCCCACCGCTGTCCCGCCCTGAGCCAACGCCATCATGCCGTGCATCACGGCTGGCTCTATCCGGTGACGGCAGCGATAGAGTTGATGCGCATAGCCCGAAAATTCCTGTCCCAGCGTCAACGGCGTCGCATCCTGTAGATGGGTGCGGCCAATCTTCACGATGTTGCCCCACGCCTGCGCCTTGTCATCCAGCGCCTTGTGCAATCGGTCGAGAGCCGGGAAGAGTTGCTCTGTCGCGGCGCGGGCTGCGGCGATGTGGAGGGCGGTTGGAAAGCTGTCGTTGGACGATTGGCCCATATTCACATGATCATTGGGATGAACAGGCGACTTGCCGCCCCGCTTGCCTGTCAATGCCTCGTTGGCGATGCCCGCGATCACCTCATTGACGTTCATGTTCGATTGCGTGCCGCTGCCGGTCTGCCAGATCACCAAGGGAAACTGGTCGTCATGATCGCCAGCGATCACTTGCGCTGCGGCGGCCTCGATCGCTTCGGCCAGTTCGGGGGCCAGTCCTTCCGCACGATTGACCCTTGCCGCAGCCTGTTTGACGATGGCGAGCGCGTGAACGATGCCAATCGGCAAGCGCTCCGTCGCGCCGAAGGGGAAATTTTCAATGCTACGCTGGGTCTGCGCGCCCCAATAGGCGCTTGCGGGCACCTCTATGGCGCCGATGCTGTCGGTTTCGGTGCGGCTTTCCATGAAAAGGCTCCCAAGACATCAAGTCCAGGAGCCAATCTGGGAACCGGGGGCGCTATGCGCCAGCCCTTATTTCTTCTTGCCGAAATCCACGGTCACGACGTTCGATCCATCTTCGGTCGTCACCTGAGGCACGTCATTCTCCGCTTCCTCATGCGGTTCAGGCGGCACAT
Source organism: Pseudomonadota bacterium (assembly GCA_023433445.1). Classification (GTDB taxonomy): domain Bacteria; phylum Pseudomonadota; class Alphaproteobacteria; order Sphingomonadales; family Sphingomonadaceae; genus Sphingobium. The sequence goes on from JAEZCS010000136.1 coordinate 1,233, forward strand.
CCGACTGCACGTGGAACTGAAGCGCGAAGTTCACTGCCGGATCAACGAAGGCGGTGATCGCAGCGAAGGGAATCGAAAGATGCGCTGCAACCTGATTGAAGGTCAGGCTGACGCCGAAGCCATCGTCCCTGACCTTAAGGTCCCAGAATTTGTTCTGGAGGACGATGGTCATTTCGTCAGGGAATCGCTCGACAAGCTGCTTGGGAATTTCAACGCCCGGCGCGTGCGTTTTGAAGGTGATGTAGAAATGATGCGTGCCCGGCAAGCCGCCAGAATGCTCCACTTCGCCCAGCACCCGGCCAACCACGGCGCGCAGGGCCTCCTGCACGATTTCGTCATAGGGAATCAGGCTATCGGGCAAGTCATCGCTCATCCCCCATTGTCCTAACGGCGCGGAGCGGCTGGTCAAGTGTGCCCCACACATGCAACGCCACATTGCATGGTGCCCCCACTTCGGTATAGGGCGCAGCCATGCGCACGGGCGAAATTCACCGCAACACTGCGGAAACGCAGATCGACGTGACCGTCAACCTGGACGGGACGGGCATTTATACCGTCTCCACCGGGATTGGCTTCCTCGATCACATGATCGAGCAGCTGTCACGGCACTCCCTTATCGACATGGATGTGAAGACGGTCGGCGACCTGCATGTCGACCAGCATCACACGACCGAGGACACCGCGATCGCCATTGGCGAGGCTGTGGCAAAGGCGCTGGGCGACAAGCGCGGCATATCGCGCTACGGCACCGCCTACTCCCCGATGGACGAAACGCTCACCCGCGTGTCGCTGGACATTTCCGGCCGCCCCTGGCTGGTGTTCAAGGCGTCCTTCACCGTGCAGCGGCTCGGCGAGTGGGATACCGAGATGATCGAGCACTGGTTCCACAGCTTTGCCCAGGCTGCCGGGATCACGCTGCATGTGGAAAATCTCTATGGCAGCAACAATCACCACATCGTCGAAAGCTGCTTCAAGGGGCTGGCTCGCGCGCTGCGGCAGGCAGTCGAGATCGACCCGCGCAAGGCGGACGCGATCCCGTCCACCAAGGGGATCTTGTGACCGCGCTGGCCCTCATCGACTACGGTGCAGGCAACCTTCATTCCGTCCACAACGCTCTGCGCAAGTCGGGCGCGGAGAATGCCGTCATCACCGCTGATCCCGACCTGGTGGCGAAGGCTGACCGCATCGTCCTCCCAGGCGTCGGAGCCTTCCGCGCGTGTATGGATGCGCTCTCCGCCATTCCCGGCATGATCGACGCGATGAACGAGGCGGTGAACCAGCGCGGCACGCCCTTTCTTGGTGTGTGCGTAGGCATGCAGTTGCTCGCGGATGCCGGCGAGGAATTTGGTCGGCATGAAGGTCTAGGCTGGGTGCCCGGCACAGTGCGGCGGATCGAGCGGACGGACCCGGCGATCAAGGTGCCGCACATGGGTTGGAACAAGGTGACGCTGAATGGAGCGCCGCCGCTGCTGGAGACAGGTGAAGCCTATTTCCTGCACAGCTATCATTTCGAAGCCGATGAGCCCGCCCATGTGGCCGCCGTCACCGATCATGGCGGCCCGCTGGTGGCAGCGGTTGTGCGCGACACGATCATCGGTTGCCAGTTTCATCCGGAAAAGAGCCAGACCTATGGCCTTTCCTTCCTCTCCCGTTTCCTGAAGTGGCGTCCCTGACCTCGCTTCGCCCGTTCGGATATTGATATGAGCCTGATCGTTTTCCCTGCAATCGACCTGAAAGGTGGACAGGTTGTCCGCCTGGCCGAAGGCGACATGAACCGCGCTACCGTCTATGGCGACGATCCCGCCGCGCAGGCGCTGATCTTCGCGGAGGCCGGGGCGGAGCATCTGCATGTGGTCGATCTGGACGGCAGCTTCGCGGGCCGTGCCGTCAATGCCGAGGCGGTAGAGCGCATCGTCGAGGCCTTCCCCGGCCATGTGCAGCTCGGCGGCGGCATCCGCAATCGCGAGGCGGTCGAGCGCTGGTTCGACCTTGGCGTATCGCGCATCGTCATCGGGACGGCTGCGTTGAAGGACCCGGCTTTCGTCAAAGCGGCGGCGCGCGACTTCCCCGGCGGGATCGTCGTAGCCGTCGATGCGCGCGACGGTTTCGTCGCGACTGACGGCTGGGCGGAAAAGTCGGACATGCCGGTCGCAGACCTCGCCCGCCGGTTCGAAGATGCGGGCGTCGCCAGCCTGCTCTTCACGGACGTAGGCCGCGACGGCCTGCTCAAGGGCTGCAATATCGACGCAACCGTTGAACTCGCGCGAAGCACCGACATTCCCGTGATCGCCAGCGGCGGTGTGGCGGGGATCGCGGACATTCGCGTGCTCAGCCTGCACGCCGATGAAGGGATCGAAGGCGTCATCACAGGACGCGCGCTCTATGACGGGCGACTGGACCTGAAAGCCGCGCTGGCGATCGCGAAGGCGGCGGCGTGACCGTCTGCACCCGCGTCATCCCTTGCCTCGACGTCGCCAATGGCCGCGTGGTCAAGGGCGTGAACTTCGTCGACCTGCGGGACGCGGGCGATCCTGTCGAACAGGCTCGGGTCTATGATGCGGCTGGCGCGGACGAGCTGTGCTTCCTCGACATCACCGCCACCCATGAGGCGCGCGGGACCATATTGGACGTGGTGCGCCGCACGGCCGAAGTCTGCTTCATGCCCGTCACGGTCGGCGGCGGCGTGCGCAGCCCGGAAGATGCGCGGGCCCTCCTTCTCGCAGGGGCAGACAAGGTCGCCGTGAACAGCGCCGCCGTAGCTCGCCCCGAGGTGGTGGCGGATATAGCCGATCGCTTCGGCAGCCAGTGCATCGTCGGATCGGTCGACGCGCGGCGGGTCGGTGAAGGCCGGTGGGAAATCTTCACCCATGGCGGACGCAAGCCTACGGGCATCGACGCGGTCGAACATGCCGTGAGGCTGGCGCAGCTTGGCGCGGGTGAATTGCTCGTCACCTCCATGGACGGCGACGGCACGAAGCAGGGCTATGATCTCGCCCTCACCCGCACCATTGCGGATGCGGTATCCGTTCCCGTCATCGCCAGTGGCGGCGTCGGCACATTGCAGCATCTGGTCGAAGGCGTGATCGAAGGTCATGCGAGCGCGGTGCTTGCCGCGTCCATCTTCCACTTCGGCCAACATACCGTGGCCGAGGCCCATCAGGCGCTCGCCGCTGCCGGCGTGCCGGTACGTTCGCGGTGAACAAATTTTCATTGACGGACCGGACGGTGGAGGCTTGATGGCCCCCATGCGCTCAACCCTCCACGATCTTGAAAAGACCATCCGGCAGCGGCGGACGGCTGACCCATCGCAATCCTATGTCGCCAAGCTGACGGCACGGGGTCGGGGAAAGATCGCGCAGAAAGTCGGCGAGGAAGCGGTGGAAACGGTGATCGCCGCCATGGTTTCCGACCGCGAAGGGGTCGTCGGGGAGAGCGCTGACCTGCTATTTCACCTCATGGTCTTGCTCGCCGACCTCGACATCGCGCTCGACGACGTGCTGGACGAATTGGATCGCCGAGAAGGCGTATCCGGCATTGCTGAAAAGGCGGCTCGGCCCAAGGACTGAAACGCATCCGGAAAGAAATTCGAGCATCAGCGTTTCCTGATCTGCTTTAAGGCGGACAGGGAGATCACGACATGGTTAGAACGATCGCGGGCGGCATATTGGGCGGCTTCGCTCTCTTCGTGATTCGCTTTCTATTCTGGCAGACGCCGCTGAGCGCCCTCGCCTTTCATCGCACGGGCGAAGCGCCCGGTGCCAATCTTCAGGCAGCATTGGCCCAGTCGCTCACACAAACCGGAACCGGCGTCTACGTTGTTCCGGACCCGGCGACCGCTCAGGGCACGATCCTGTATGGCAAGGGCCCCATCGCCACTATAGTCTACAATAATAGCGGCTTCCCTGTGCCGGACAGCGCCTCCCTGATCGGCGGCTTGGTGCTCGCTTTGATCGCAGGCGTCGCCATCGCCCTGGCGCTCAGGTTCGCTGCGGCGGACTTCGGCAGCCGAGCGCGCATCGCCCTGCTTTCAGCGCTGGCGGCCGTGCTGTGGCTGGACGTGGGGCAAGCCGTGTTCAACCACGCGCACTGGGGCTATATTCTCTACCTCGCCTTCACCGACTTCATCGCGCTGGCCGCCGCCGGGCTCATAGCCGCTCGGCTGATTGCCCGGGCTCCCGTTGCTTCGCCAAATGCGACGACGATGCACTAACGTCCTTGTTCGCCTCCTCCGCCAGGCGGATCATGCAGGCGGCATGACGCTGCGCCACCGCCATCCTGTCTTCGCCATAGCCACCACCCATGGTGCTGGCGAGGGGGATGCCGCGGCGGCGCGCTTCCCGCATGACAGTGCGATCGCGCGCATCGAGCCCCGCATCGCTCAGCGCCAGCCGCCCCAGCCGATCGTCGGCATGGGGATCGACCCCTGCCTGATAGAGGATGAGATCCGGGCAGAAACTATCAAGCGCGTGCGGGAGCACTTCCATCAGCGTCGCGAGATAGTCCGCGTCGCCCACCCGGTCGGGAAGAGCGACATCCAGCGAGGAACGCATCTTGCGCGCAGGGAAATTCTTTTCCGCATGAATAGACAGGGTGAACACATCGGTTCGCCCCTGCATCAGCTGCGCCGTGCCGTCGCCCTGATGGACATCGAGATCGAGGATAAGGATGCGCTGCGCGTCCCCTTCGCCAATCAGGCGATTGGCCGCGATGGCAAGATCATTGAACACGCAATAGCCCGCGCCGCCATCATAGAGCGCATGATGGCTGCCCCCCGCCGCATTGGCGGCAAAGCCATGCACCATCGCTAGCCTGGCCGCAGCCCAGGTTCCGCCGGGTGAAAGCATCGACCGCCGCATCACCCGTTCGCTCACTGCAAAGCCGATCCGCCGCTCCCTCTCGGGCGGGACTGTCATGCTGGCGACCTGCTCCACATAGGCAGGGTCGTGTACGGCCTCGATCCAAAAGCGGGGCATGGGCACGGGTTCATGAATCGTAAAGGCAGCGTCACCTAGCCTAAGTGCTTCCATAACCAGCCCATATTTATCGAAACGAAAGCGGCTGCCTGCTGTTGCAGGAGAGACATAGGCAGGATGGTGAACGACGTGGAGCATCATCTTTTTCCGCGATCATAAGTTTGAACGATGAGGGCTTTGCGCTATCTGGTCCAGCATGAACCGTCCCAAATTGATCCGTTTTTGCCTCAGCCCCCTCATTGGCCTTGCCGCCATGCCTGCGATTGCGCAGCCGCCTGCGGTCGTGCCGACGCTGCCACCGGCTGCTCCCCCGGTGATGACACCGCCGCCCGTGGTGACGCCACCAGTGCCCATCCCGGCCCTCTCGGCCGCGCAACAGGCTTGGCTCAACGATTGGCTGAAGGATGGCGCTGAACAGGGCCTGATGGCCCGTAGCAAAACGACGGGGGCGCTGTCCGGCGATGCTCTGGTGTCCGCCGTGCTGGACCGCGCGAAGGCGCTCAGCACGGGCAGGGTCGATACCGCAGACTTCCTCGACATTTGGGCGCTTCGCCCGGCCGCCTTCGATCCGCGCCCCGGCCTCGCCCGCGCCATTGCGGAAGACCGCCTGCCGCAATGGGCATCCAGCCTGACGCCGCCTTATTCCGGCTATGACGGCCTGCGCCGCGGCCTTGCCAATTATGAGCGCATCCGCGACGCGGGCGGCTGGCCGGCGCTCAATGCGAAGTCTGAACCCGACGCCGTGCGCAAGCGCATCGCGATCGAGGACAAGAGCGTCCAGCCGGGCGAAACGCTGACCGACGTTCTGCAACGGGCGCAGCGCCGCTACGGGTTGAACCCGACCGGCCTGCTTGATGCGCGCACGCTCAAGGAACTCAATGTTCCGGTCGAGGACCGTATTGCCGCCATCATGGCGAATATGGAACGCTGGCGCTGGATGCCGCGCGAATTACCCGTCAATCGCGTTCAGGTGAATATCGCAGCCGCGGTGCTCACCCTCTTCGAGGGCGATCAGCCTGTCACGTCCATGCGGGCGGTAACCGGGTCGCCCGACAATGCGACGCCGATGCTGACGTCCAGCATCCATTCCATTGTCGTCAACCCGCCCTGGAATGTCCCGTCGTCCATCGCAAAGAAGGAGCTGTGGCCCAAGGGCCGCGCGACGCTGTTGCGCCAAGGCTACAAGATCGTCGGCACGCCAGAAACCGGGGAGCGGATCGTTCAGCCCGCAGGCCCCAACAGTGCGCTGGGCCGGTTGAAGTTCGACTTCAACAATCCGTTCGCCGTCTACCTGCACGACACCCCTGCCCGCGCGAAATTCGCCAGCTATGACCGGCTCGCCAGCCATGGCTGCATCCGGCTCGAAAAGCCGGTTCCGCTTGCGGAGCTGATGGTGCAGAGCGATCCCAAGCTCGCAGGCAAGGTGCAGTCGTTGATCGACACGGGCAAGACGCAGCGCGTGCAGTTGCCAAAGGAAGTGGCAGTCTATCTGCTGTACTGGACCGCTTTTGCCAGCAGCAACGGCACCATGAACTTCCGGTCCGACCCCTATGGCTGGGACAAGCTCCTCGCCCAAAAGATCGAAGCGGCCAGCCGCCGCCTTGATCCCACCGCCGCCACCGCGCCAACCATCGCATCGAAGGACTAAAACCCCATGCGCAAATTTGCCCTCGCCGCCCTTGCCGGCGCGCTCGCCCTGTCCGCTTGCGGGAAAAAGGAAGAACAAGCGCCCGCGACCAACAACATGATCGAGCCCCCGGTTGAAGATGTGATCATTGAGGAACCGGAAGCGCCGTTGCCGCCAGTTGATAATGCCGTGGCCGCGCCGGAACCTGCGCCGCCCCCAAGCATTTCCGAGCAGCAGCAGATCCAGGATGACGCCGAAGCCACGGGCATGACCGCGCGGCTCGACCAGTCTTCCGAGGCAAGCAACTCGACCGACTAAGCCGAAGGATGGCCGCCTTCGGACGAATGGCGGCCGTCTGTCTTTGCGCTGCTCTTTAAGCGGGCGCAGAGCTTTGCTATATTGCGATTCATGGATCGCCGCAGTTTTACGAAGGCCGCTTTGAGCGGTCTCGCCTTTACATTTCTGGCAGATAGCGCGGGGCGCGCGGCTTTGACTGCCAACCCTCAGCCTGCCGCGCCTGTGCCGCCACCCGTTACGCCGCATCCGGTTACGCCACTGGCGCGGCAGCCCTATGCGCGATTGTTGGACCGGGCGAAGGCAGCGCTTGACGAACATGCGCATATGTTCGAGCTGCGCGACCGGATCGCGCTGGCCGACTTCAACGCGCCCTCGCGTGAATTACGCTTCCACATCGTCGATTTGCTCGGCGGGCACGCCAGTTCTTATCTGGTCGCCCATGGCCGGGGGTCTGATCCCGGCCATTCGGGCTGGCTTCAGACATTTTCCAACGAGCCGAATTCGCTCGCCAGTTCGGCGGGCACATATAAGACGGGCCTGATCTACGACGGGCAACATGGTCGCGCTATGCGGCTCGCGGGCCTGGATGCGCAAAACAACAATGCCGAGATGCGCGCGATCGTGATCCATGGCGCGGATTATGTGAGCGAAGACCATATCGCGAATTGGGGCAAGGTCGGCCGGAGTGAGGGCTGCTTCGCTGTTGCTCGGCACATGCTGCCGCAGTTACTCGGCCTGCTCGGACCGGGCCGCATGATCTATGCCAACAAGCTTACGGCCATGGGAGCTTGACGTCAGGCGCACCGGCTGAGCTTTCTCCGCAGCCTTAGCCTGACTTAGTTCTTGGACCTATTGCGCCACCAGTTCGCAGAAGCGTCGCGCCATTGCGAATTCTTCGCGCCGCCTGGCTGACCGGGCAGCAGCTTCGGCGTCCTCGCCCCACTGCTCCACTTCCCAGGCGTCATCAATCTCCGAAGCAGTCCAGACGGCGTCGGCATCATGCCCGCCCTCGACGATCGCCAGGCCGCAGACCAGCGATCCCGACAAGGTCACCAATGTGGACAAGCCTGCAAGCGTGAAGTGATCATAGGCCTTCACCGCTGCCGCCAGCCGCTCCAACGTCTCTGGTGGCTGATCAACGGGGATAATCCCCTGCGTCACGCGAAATGTGACGTCATACCGCTGCCTTGCCCAATCCAGCAGCGGATCCCACGCCGCCGCCTCCCGCGAGAGCAATTCCGCAGGTCCTTCGGCACGGTAGCAGAGGAGATCGCTCGTTCCATAATTGGCGATGCCCGCAGCGAATCTTTCACGATTGGGCGCGATCTGATCGATCGCACCATTTGCAAGGCCGGTAAATGGCATGGAACGCGGATCGACGGTATCTCCCTGCCGCCGCCACTCATCCGCCACCGCCTCCGCAAGTTGCGCCGTTGGCAACGCCAGTGCGGCGCGCGCGGGCGTGCGCACAGGGCGGCCATCAAGCTGGATCTCGTGCCCGGCCTCGCCGGAAATCACCGCGGCATCCTTGTAAAAGCGCTTCACTGCGGCGGCCTCCGAAACAGGCTCAGCAGCAGGCGCGGCACGATGACAAATTGGAACAGGCCGACCAGCACGAAGATCATGCCCATCGCCTTGGCCTTGCTCCCTTGAACCCAGCTGAACCGCTCCATCAGGATGAGGAAGCCGAACATGACGAGCAAGGCACCTGAAAGGCGGAATATGCCGAGCGCGAAGTGACGCTGGCGCGCGACCTTTTCGGGATCGACGGGAGGCGGCGGGGGAGGAGGTGGAGAAGAGTCGGTCATGTTGCGCGGATATGGTCGCTCAATTCATCGCTGTCCATCGCCACGCCATGCGCGCCCGCTGCGATCAGATCGGCAGGGGGATGATAGCCCCAGCCAACGCCCAAGGCCCTTGTGCCGGCGCTCAGCGCCATGTCGATATCATAGCTGGTATCGCCGATCATCACCGTGGTTTCCGGGGCGGCGCCCGCATCGGCCATGGCGGTCAGCAGCATGGAGGGGTGCGGCTTTGACGGGTGTCGATCGGCGGTTTGCAGCGTCACGAAATGCGCGTGAATGCCGTGATGCGACAGGCAGAGGTTAAGCCCGCGATCCGACTTGCCGGTAGCAACGCCCAACAGCCAACCATCCGCATCCAGTCGCCGTATCAACTCCGCGATGCCGGGATAGAGCGGTTCTGAAACGCCATTGTCCCGGCGCATCTGCTGAAAAGCGCGCTTGTAGCTCTCCGAAAGATGATGGTGGAAATCTGCCTCCGCTTCCGGAAGCAGGCGCGCTATGGCCAATGGAAGCGAAAGGCCGACCACGGAGAGGATAGCGGCCCTGTCCGGCGCCGCCAGCTTCTCGCCCTCGAATGCCAAAGTCATGGCGGTGCAAATGCTGTGCTGGCTGTCGACCAGCGTGCCGTCGCAATCGAAGACGGCCAGGCGATTGCTCATTTCTTGCCAGGCCCGGCCGATCCTCTCGACCGCCGCTCGCCGCGCCTGCCCTTTCGCACCTGCTTGGCATGGGCGCGCGCGGCCTTCTTCTCATCCTCACGAGTCGGCGCGCGAGCGATTTCCTCGTCCAGCGGCAGGTCGCCTGCGTTGATGTCGAAGCCAAGCGAAACAAGGCTGGTCGCGAAATGTTCGGGCAGTTCGGCGCGCACATCGACCCGGCCGCCATCGGGATGGTCCACACGAATGCGCCGGGCATGAAGATGCATCTTCTTGCTTATCGTACCTGACAGGAAGGCTTCCTTGCCGCCATATTTGCCATCGCCCACGATCGGATGGCCGATCGCCGCCATATGCACGCGCAACTGGTGCGTGCGCCCGGTATGGGGTTGCAGTTCGACCCAGGCGGCGCGATTTCCTGCGCGCTCGATCACGCGGTAGCGCGATCGGGCGGGCAGGCCCTCCTGCTCATCCACATGCATCTTTTCACCACCGGTGCCCGGTTGCTTGGCGATCGGAAGCTCGATCATGCCATCCTCGATCGAGGGCACGCCCATGACGATCGCCCAGTAGACCTTGCGGGCGGTGCGGCTGGAAAAGGCCTTGGCGAAATAGGCGGCCGACCGGGCCGTGCGGGCGATCAGCAGCGCGCCGGACGTATCCTTGTCCAATCGGTGGACGAGCTTCGGGCGCTGGTCCAGTTCGAACTCCAGCGCATCGAGCAGGCCGTCGACATGGTCCTCGGTCTTGGTGCCGCCCTGCGTCGCCAGGCCCGGCGGCTTGTTGATGACGATCGCCTGCGCGTCGCGATGGATCACCAAATTCTGAGCGAAGGTGATCTGGTCTTCACTCAGTTCCGGCCTTGCCCGGCGGGGCTTGGCCGTTTCAGCAGCTTTGGGTTCGGCGGGGGGAACGCGGATCAACTGCCCTTCGCTCACGCGGTCGCCCGGCGCGGCGCGTGCGCCATCGACGCGAAGCTGGCCCGTGCGTGCCCAACGCGACACGCTATTGAAGCCGATCTCGGGCAGGTGCCGCTGAAACCAGCGATCCAGCCGAATGCCGTCATCATCCGCGCCCACGCGGAACTGGCGCACGTCCAGCGAAACGCCCTTGGGTGCGGCAGCCTTGGAGGTGGCAGCCTTTGGCGCAGCGGCTTTGGCGGTTGCAGGCTTGGACGCTGCTTTCCCCGGGGACTTGGGCGCGTCCGGCCTGCGTGCGCGTGCCGCCTTGGCGCCACCACGGGCGCGACCGGGCGCGCCGCCGCTGGGCTTGCCCCCGCGTGAAGGCCCCGATGGCTTGCCGGGAGGACGACCCTTCATGCCACGCTCCGCATCATGCCAAGGCCAAGAGCCAACGCGCCAACAGACGCTATGACTGACAGGACGGCATAGCTCATTGCCAGGACCAACTGCCCGCGCTTGATCATCAGGACGGTTTCCAGGCTGAAGGAGGAAAAGGTGGTAAAGCCGCCGAGCAGGCCGACGGCCAGCAACAGGCGCAGGGCCTCGTTCGACGCGCTGCCGAAGCGCGCCAGCCATCCGGCCAGCAGCCCCATGACAAAGCCGCCGAGCACATTGGCGGCAAAGGTTCCCCAGGGCCAATGCGCACTCGGCAGCATATGACCGGCAAAGCGGCCCAGCTGGTAGCGCGCCAGCGCGCCGACCGCGCCGCCGCCCATGACAAGGAAGATATTATTCATCCCGCCCGCCCTAGAGGCAAATCGCGCCAAAGAAAATGGCGGCGCGCGCCTTTCTGCGCGCTTATTGCCCCTTGTCGGCAATAATATCGACGTTCGTGCGTCCGCCCGGCGCTCCGGTGAACATCATGATGAAGGCGGCGCCGTCATCCTTGCGCGTGCCGCCCAGCACATGATCGCCGGCCATGACCCGATGCTCTGCATCGAATCCTGAGCGACGCGCCTGGGTATAATAATAGTCCATGACGTTCTGGCGTGGCACCGGCGTCACGAAGGTCGCGGCCCGGAGCGTGCAGCCATTCTTGTCAGCGCCCGCCGCTTCCTTCAACTCAGCACCGGGATAAACGCCGAAGGGATCCGGCATGCGGCTCGCCCACTGCGTCCCATAGACTAGTTGCTTGCGGCAGAAGATGTTGCCGCCGGGCTTGTCCTGATCCTTGGCCAACGCGGCGAGCGTAGCGGGGCTTTCCTTCCCTGGGCCTTCCGCGGGAGCGGGCGTCGCGAGCAGCTTGCCGCCTGCGAGCTTCACGGATTGGGCGAATGCCTGGGCCGCATCGCCCTTCAGCTTCGGCGTGCCGGCGGCCCGTCCAGACTGATCGACAAATGCGGGATCAACCTTGATCTTCCCACCCAATGCCTCCTGCAGGCCCGGATCGACAGCGTTGCCGGTCAATTGAGCATCAAGCGCGTTCAGATCAGCGTCCTTGTCCCCTTTCCCGCAGGCCGAAAGCGGCAGCGCGAGCAATATGGCGGCAGCATACACGGAACGGAAAGGCGGCATGACTTCACTCCTTTGTAAACAGGAGGTGAATGTCAGGAGTTAATTTTTCGTTAGGGATCGTGGTAAATCGCTAAATATTCCCATGCCATTCTAACGCAAATGGTATCGGCAACCATCTTGCGCCCGGCCGGTACAAGGTCCATTTCAGCACTATGCTGAACATTCTATCGGTCCTGATCGGCCTCTTCGCCTTCCTGCTGATGATCCCGGCGTTCCTGCCGCTGCTAGGGATGGCCAATTGGCTTCTTGTGCCGATCGCCCTATTCGGCGCGCTTATCGGCATCCTATCCTCGCGCAACGGCGGCCGCAACCTGTGCCTGATCGTCGCCGCCATCGGCGCGTTCCGGCTGTTCCTGGGCGGCGGCATTTTCTGAACGGGCAAGATTTCTGAACGCGCAAGATCAGCAGGTCAGGGCCGGACTCTCTTCCGCGCTCGGCGCCTATGGCGTCTGGGGCCTGCTGCCGATTTTCTTCAAGCTGCTCCACAGCGTCAGCGCCGTGGAGGTCGTGGCGCAGCGCATCCTCTGGTCGCTGGCGCTGATTTTTGGCGTACTCGCGGCACGGCGCAGCCTTGGGCAGTTTGCGGCCGCCTTGCGCAGCAAGCGGATCATCCTGCCCCTCATGGGTTCCGCGCTCTTCATCGCGGTCAACTGGCTGGTTTATGTGTGGGCGGTGAATGACGGCCATGTCATCGCTGCGAGCCTTGGCTATTTCCTCAACCCGTTGGTCAATGTCGCGCTCGGCGTACTGGTGTTGAAGGAAAAGCTTCGCCGAGGGCAAGCCATCGCCATCGCGATCGCAGCCGTCGGTGTGGCCATCATGGCGGCAGCCGCTATCACGACCCTGTGGATCAGCGTGGCGTTGGCGGTCAGCTTTGCCCTCTATGGACTTATCCGCAAATTGACCCCGGTTGCGCCCATGGTCGGATTGGGCGCGGAAACGCTGCTGCTCGCCCCCTTGGCGCTTGGCACCCTGCTATGGCTGTGGGGGCATGGCACGATCAGCTTCGGGCAGGACGCCTATATAAGCAGCCTGCTCATCCTCTCGGGCGGGCTGACCACCATTCCGCTGATCCTGTTCGCGATGGCGGCGCAGCGCCTGCCGCTGACGGTGCTGGGGCTGATCCAATATATAGCGCCTACGCTGCAATTCCTGTGCGGCGTTCTGCTTTATGGGGAGAAGCTGACGCAGGGCCAGATGATCAGCTTCGGCTTCATCTGGCTTGGCTTGGTCCTGTTCGTAACCGACAGCCTCGCCGCCGCGCGCAAGAACAGGCTTGCGGCGGCGTAAGGCCTGAGCGTCAGGCGAATTCAGTCGCTTCGAAGCGCACGGCCTCGCCCACCGCTTCATTGGCGAGCGTATCTTCCCACATCACCTTGTTGCCGCGCACGATGGTCCCGACAGCCTTGCCAGTAAGCTCCATGCCGTCGAACGGTGACCAGTCACAGCGCGAGGCAAGCCAGTCGCTGCCAACCGTCCACCGCTTCTTGAGGTCGACGATGGTGAAGTCCGCATCATAGCCGAGGGCAATGCGTCCCTTTCCGACCAGCCCGAACACACGCTGCGGGCCAGATGATGTCAATTCGATGAAGCGGCGCAGGGACAGACGGCCTTCAGCCACATGGTTGAGCAGCAATGGCACCAACGTCTGGACGCCCGGCATGCCGCTGGGGGACGCCGGATAAGCCTTCGCCTTTTCCTCCAGCGTATGCGGCGCATGGTCGCTGCCCAGCACGTCGGGCACGCCCTGATTGAGCCAGTGCCACAAGCCATCGCGGTGCTCAGCTGATCGGATCGGCGGGTTCATCTGGGCATAGGTGCCAAGCCGGGGATAGGCGTCCTCGGCAGCGAGCGTCAGATGCTGCGGCGTCACTTCGCAGGTCGCGATATCCTTGTGCCCTGCGATATATTCGAGCTCCGCCGGAGTGGTCACATGCAAGATATGGATGCGCCGCCGCGCTTGCCGGGCGAGGCCAATGATCCGCTTGGTGGCGATCATCGCGCTTTCATCGTCGCGCCAGACGGGGTGGGAGGAAGGATCGCCGTCGACACGCAAATCCTTGCGCGCATTCATCCGCGCTTCGTCCTCGGCATGAATAGCGACGCGTCGCGTGCCGCTTGCCAACACACGCGACAGCGCCGCATCATCGTCCACCAACAGGCTGCCGGTTGATGCGCCCATGAATATCTTTACACCAGCGGTGCCGGGGATTCGCTCCAGCTCCTTCAACGCTTCGGCATTGTCTGCGGTCGCCCCGACGTAGAAGGCATGATCGCACCACATGCGATGATGGGCGCGAGCCAGCTTGTCATGCACGCGCTCGGCGCTGTCCGTATTCGGGTTAGTGTTCGGCATCTCGAACACGGCCGTGATTCCGCCAAGCACAGCGGCGCGGCTTCCCGATTCAAGGTCTTCCTTATGCTCAAGACCTGGCTCGCGAAAATGCACCTGGCTGTCGATGCAGCCGGGCAGCACGTCCAGCCCGGCGCAATCGATAACCTCGCCCGCATCGCCCAGGGACGATCCGATCGCCACGACCTTCCCGCCGCGCACGCCAACGTCGGTCTGCTCAGCGCCTCCGGGCGTGTGGACGGTGCCGTTCTTCAGGATCAGGTCGAAATTCTGGGACATGGTTGCTCGCCGCTTGGATATGATCGGCGTCTGTCCTACCTAAAGCCGATGACCGGCACCACCCTAACCGACCGCGCACTTATCAGAATTTCAGGCGAAGAGGCGCGGCCCTTCCTGCAAGGCCTGCTGACCCGCGACGTCCTGAATCTCACGGAGGACGAACCGCGCTGGACTGGCCTGCTGACACCACAAGGCAAGGCGCTTTATGACTTCATCCTCTGGGCGGATGGCAACGATGTGCTGGTCGATTGCGAGGCGACACAGGCCGACGCACTGGCCAAGCGGCTCACCCTCTACCGCCTCCGCCGCAAGGTGGTGATCGAACGGGAGGAAGCACTCGCCGTCCACTGGTCACTCGACGCCGCCGACAAGCCCGCTGACCCCCGGCTGACGGCCCTTGGCCATCGCTGGATCGCCCCGCCAGCACCCGGAAACGCCGTTGCCGCCTTCCGCGCGCACCGCCTGTCGCTCGGCATATTCGAGGGCGCGGGCGAGCTTGGGCAGGATCAGACGCTATGGCTGGAAACCAATGCGGGCGAGCTGCACGGCGTGGACTTCGACAAGGGCTGCTATGTCGGTCAGGAAAACACTGCCCGCATGCATTATCGCAGCAAGGTGAACCGTCGCCTCGTCGCCGTGCCTTTGGCCGACGCGGACCAGAAGCGCCAGCGCGCCGCCCTTCCCGACCTCAACCTCTCGATCGAGCTGCGCCGAGTCGACGATATTGATCCCGCGACGCTACCCCCATGGCTGGCCGCCGCGATCGCGGACCATGCCCCAGGATGAGCCGCCTGCTGCTCGCCCTGCTCGGGGCTCTAAGCTTCTCCGCTCCCGCATGGGCGGACACGCCGTGGACACTGGTGAAAGCTTACCCGCATCATCCGAAGGCCTTTACCCAAGGCCTCTTCTTCCATGACGGCGCGCTCTATGAAAGCACCGGCCTTGAGGGACGGTCCGACATCCGCAAGGTCTCGCTCGAAGACGGCCAGGTGCTGGAGAGCCGCCC
>JAEZCS010000176.1 GCA_023433445.1 Pseudomonadota bacterium
AGCAACCGCCGCAGATTCGAGCAGGCGAGGACCGACCGCGTTGGGCGCGCGGCGCAGCCTGACCTCGCGGACGCCCACGCCGGCACAGCGCCAGGCCATGCACAGCCGATCACCAAAATGACCGGAAACGAAATTGGCGGTGAAGTCGGAGGCGAACAACAGGTCCAGGGTCTGGGATTCTGGGCAATAGTCGCCCAGCTGAGCGGCCTTCAGCCACTGGTCGAACATGCGCGGGCCAATGTCGCGGCGAAGCCCGGCACGGATGGCATCCCACGCCGATTCCAGACGCGCATCATCATGCGATGCCTGAACGCTCAAAATATCCGCCACTGCCGTGAAACCCTTCATAAACAGTCGACCCCCATCAACTGTGACCCTGCGAAGCAAGGACCATCGGACGCAAAGATCCTTTTGGAAAAGCAGCACTTTCCCAACAAAATCACGTCGAACAAACCTAATGACGATCGCCGGACATCGATTCGAGTGGCGACCAGAGAGTTGAAAATAGACAGGCAATCTTCGCCTGATCAAGGGCAAGGCCATTCAAAAATGTGAAATAAACACGTTGACTCGGAAAACCGGGGGAAACGGAAAAAATTCCGTTATTTCATTATATTTCAATTACTTAGAAGATTAGCGGAGTCGCGCCGTTTGGCTCGAATCGTTGGGGAATCGCGGGAATCCGCGGGACTCCGTTACGGCAACGTGACGGAAATATGAAAAAACCCGCCCCAGAGCGGGACGGGTTTTTCAAATTGTTTGACGATCGAGTGGTAGCGGCTCAGGCGAGCGCGCTGACCCGCTTCGTCAGACGGCCGAACTTGCGAGCCGCAGTATTCTTGTGCACCACGCCGCGGGCAACGCCACGGGCCAGTTCAGGCTGGACGGACTGAAGCGCCGTGGCCGCAGCCGCCTTATCGCCAGCGGCGAGAGCGGATTCGACCTTCTTCACCAGGGTGCGGATCCGGCTGATGCGGGCGCCGTTGATTTCGGCACGGCGTGCGTTGCGGCGGATGCGCTTCTTGGCTTGCGGCGTATTGGCCATTTAAAGTCCTCAGTCTCGTCAAATCGCGTAAATAGGGCTCGTCGGAATCGCCAACCAGCCCCGTGAAGGTGCGCCCCTTACAGGGGATAAGCCGAAGCGTCAACGGGAAGACATGGGCTATTTCTGGCATTTGGGGCAGTAGAAGGTCGATCGGCCACCATCCACGCGGCGCCGGATCACCCCGCCACAGGCGCAGCTTTGCCCTTCCCGACCGTACACGCGCCACTGCTTGGAAAAATAGCCAAGCTCCCCATCGGGTCGGGCGTAATCGCGTAAAGTCGAGCCTCCCGCCGCGATCGCGGCTGCCAGCACGTCCCGAATCGCGTCGGCCAGCAGGCCAAGCCGCGCCCGGCTGATCCGCCCGGCTTCCCGCGTAGGCGAAATACCAGCCATGTTGAGCGCCTCGCACACATAGATGTTGCCAAGACCGGCGACGATTCGCTGGTCCAGCAACGCCGCCTTGATCGACGTCGCCTTCCCTTTCAGTGCCTGCACCAGATAGTTTGCGGAGAATTCGGGACCGAGCGGCTCCGGCCCCATTCGGGTGAAAGGTCCATAGGTCGGCGAGCCGTCGGTCCGCACCAGATCGAGCGATCCGAAACGCCGCGGATCATTGAGGGATAGCAGGTGCCCGTTGCCGGTCTCGATCAGAAGATGGTCATGCGCACCAACCTCGGTCGGGTCGATTCGCCACCGCCCCGACATGCCAAGGTGGAAGATCAGCGTGTCGCCGCGATCCGTATCGATCAGCCCATATTTCGCGCGGCGCGACAATGAGGTGACCCTCGCTCCGGTCAGCCTCTGCCGCAGGTCGACGGGGATCGGGAAACGCAGATCGGCCCGGCGTGGCTCGACGCGCGTGAGAACCGCGCCTTCCAGGACCGAGCGAAGTCCCGCGACCGTGGTTTCAACTTCTGGCAGTTCAGGCATTCAGACCGTTCCGGGAGCTGGTGTAGAGGCAGTGACAAATCACTGAACATTTTCGCCGATCTGGGGAGTTTCCACCGGACATGCAAATGCTCTAGGAGGCTCGCCTATGAACGACACCGCTTCTTTCGGCTATCGCGACGTAGACGCCTCTGAAAAGCAGGGGATGGTTCGCGCGGTCTTTTCCAACGTCGCGTCCAAATATGACCTGATGAACGACGCCATGTCCGCAGGCGCGCATCGGCTGTGGAAGGACCAGTTTGTAGGGCGCGTAAAGCCCCGCAAGGATGAAGCGATCCTCGACATGGCGGGGGGAACCGGAGACATCGCCTTTCGCCTGGCCAAGCATGGCGCACGCGTCACCGTGTCCGACATCAACCCGGAAATGCTGGCGGTGGGCGTCGAGCGCGCGAAGAAGAAGGGCCTCGAAGGGCTGATCTGGTCCGAGCAGAATGCCGAGGAGCTGACGTTCAAGGACCGGAGCTTCGACGCCTATACGATCGCCTTTGGCATCCGCAACGTGACCCATATCGACAAGGTGTTGCGGGAAGCCCATCGCGTCCTGAAATTCGGTGGCCGATTTTTCTGCCTCGAATTTTCGACGACGACGTGGCCGGGATTTGCCGATGTCTATGACGTCTATTCGCATCGCCTGGTGCCCAAGCTGGGCAAGCTGCTGGCAGATGATGAGGACAGCTATCGTTATTTGATCGAATCGATTCGGCGTTTTCCACCCATGCCCGAATTTGAGCGAATGATTCGCGAGGCAGGCTTCGTGCAGACGAAGGTCGAGCCGATCCTGGGCGGATTGGTGGCGATCCATTCGGGGTGGAAGATTTAATGGGCGACGCTGCAAACCCACCCCGGCCCTCGAAGACAGACACGTGCCTCCCTTCGACGTTTGCGGGAGGGGAGTGAAGTAGTGCCTTCCCACATCACGCATATCTGGCGGCTGCTGAAATGGGGCCGGACGCTGGCGCGGCATGGCGCGCTGCGGGGGATTGAGCGCGATCCGCTGACCCCCACGCCGGTTCGGCGGCTGGTGCGAGTGGCTCGGCTGGGCGCTCGCGTGCCCAAGCAGCCGCGCTATGCCGACGCCTTTCAGGCGATCGGGCCTGCAGCGATCAAGCTGGGGCAGACATTGGCGACGCGCCCCGACCTGGTAGGGGATGAAGCGGCGAACGATCTTTTGCGCTTGCAGGACGCGCTGCCGCCCGTGCCGTTCGCGACGATCCGCGCGCAGATCGAACAGAGTTTCGGGCGCCCTTTGGAAAGCATCTACCGCAGCTTCGATGAAGTGCCGGTGGGTGCCGCTTCAATCGCGCAAGTGCATCGGGCGGTCACTGCGGACGGCCGCGACGTTGCCGTGAAGGTGATCCGGCCGGGCGTCACCGACCAGTTCAACCGCGATATCCAGACCTATGAATGGGCCGCTGCTCATGTCGAGATGCTGGGCGGCGAGGTCGCGCGGTTGCGTCCGCGTCTCGTCATCGCGAACCTCAAGCGCTGGACGGCGCGCGAACTCGACCTTCGCCGCGAAGCCGCGTCCGCATCCGAACTGGCCGAAGCGATGGAGGCGATGCCGGGCTATCGCGTGCCGTCGATCGATTGGGATCGCACGACCGGCAAGGTCATGACGATGGAGTGGGTCGACGGAATAAAGATCTCCGATCGAGACGGCCTGATAGCGGCAGGCCATGACGTGAAGGATCTGGCGGCACGGCTGGTCAACGCCTTCCTGCGCCAGGCGATTTCGGAAGGTTTCTTCCACGCCGACATGCATCAGGGAAACCTGTTCGTGCGCGGCAATGGCGATATCGTGGCGATCGATTTCGGCATCATGGGGCGGATCGACCGGCGGGCCCGCATGTGGCTGGCGGAGATCCTCTATGGCCTGATTACCGGCAACTATAAGCGAGTCGCCGAAATCCATTTCGAGGCGCAATATGTGCCCGGCCACCATAATGTGGACGAGTTCGCGACTGCTTTGCGCGCCGTCGGCGAACCGATGCGCGGCAAGCCGGTGCGGGAGCTTTCGGTCGGGGGCATGTTGGACGGGCTGTTCGCGATCACCCGCGATTTCGACATGCAGACCCAGCCGCACCTGCTGCTGCTGCAAAAGACCATGGTGATGGTGGAAGGCGTGGCGACCGCGCTCGATCCCGACATCAACCTGTGGGAAACGAGCGGCCCCTATGTGAAGGAATGGCTGCGTGCGGAACTGGGACCGGAGGCCAAAACTGCCGATGCGCTGATCGAGAATTGGCGGACGCTCCAGCGGCTGCCCGGCCTCGTCCGCCGGATCGAGGAAGCCTTCCCGGAAAAGGGTGGTGCGCCGCCGCCGCCGCCGCTGACTGAAGTCCGGCTGATCCGCATCGGCGGCGGGTGGCGCTATGCCGCTGTCGCGGGAATTGCCGCCATGACTGGAGCGGTCGTTACGGCCCTGCTACATCTGCAGCTATGACAGAGCGCCGCATCCTCCTGATCGTTGCCGGCGGCATCGCGGCCTACAAGTCGCTGGAGCTGGTGCGGTTGCTGAAAAAGCGCGGCATTGCTGTACGCGCGGTGCTGACGGACAGCGCCACCAATTTCGTGACCCCGCTATCCTTCGGCGTACTGACCGAGGACCATGTCTATGGCGACATGTTCGACCTGAAGGAAGAGCGGGAGATTGGGCATATCCAGCTGAGCCGCCAGGCCGATCTGGTGGTGGTCGCGCCTGCGACGGCGAATATCCTCGCCAAGATGGCCAATGGCATTGCCGATGATCTGGCGACGACGCTGCTGCTGGCAACGGACAAGCCTGTGCTGGCCGTGCCGGCGATGAATGTGCGCATGTGGCATCATCCCGCGACGCAGCGGAACCTGGCGCGGCTGCATGCCGATGGCGTTCACCTGATGGAGCCGGACAGCGGCGAGATGGCGTGCGGCGAGTTCGGCAAGGGACGTCTGCCGGATCCCGAAGCGATCGTTGCGGAGGTTGAGCGGTTGCTCGAGCGTCCGGCGGCAAAAGACCCGCTTGCCGGGCAGCCGGATTTTGAAGGCGCGGACCTGCCGCTCAAGGGGCGGCATATCCTGATTACCGCTGGGCCTACGCACGAGCCGATCGATCCGGTGCGCTACATCGCCAATCGCTCATCGGGGAAGCAGGGCTTCGCGATCGCAGCGGCGGCGACGCGGGCTGGCGCGCGCGTGACGCTGGTCGCGGGGCCGGTGCATCTGCCGACGCCCGCGGGCGTGGAGCGCATCGATGTGGAAAGCGCACGGGAGATGCTGGCAGCGGTCGAGGGCGCGCTGCCCGCTGACGCAGCGATCATGGTTGCGGCAGTTGCCGATTGGCGCACGGCTGATGCTTGCGAACAGAAGCTCAAGAAGGACGGGTCGGGCCATCCTGCCCCGCTCGCGCTGGTCGAGAATCCGGATATTTTGGCAACGCTGGGGAAGCATGCGCAGCGCCCTGCCCTGCTCATCGGGTTCGCCGCGGAGACCGAGAAGGTCGCGGAACATGCGCAGGCCAAGCTGGCGCGCAAGGGCGCGGACTGGATCATCGCCAATGACGTGTCAGGCGACGTCATGGGCGGCGACAGCAACAGCGTACATATCGTGACGGCGGACGGCGTCGAGAGTTGGGAACATCTGCCCAAGGATGCCGTTGCCACCCGCATCATTGAAAAGGTCGCCCATGCCCTCTCCCCTCTCCCCCATTGAGATCCGCCTGAAGCGCCTGCCCCACGGGCAGGGGCTGCCGGTGCCTGCCTATGCGACCGACCATGCAGCGGGCATGGATGTCGTGTCCGCCGAGGATGTGACCATCGTGCCAGGCGGGCGGCATGCGGTGGCGACTGGCTTTGCGATGGCGATACCGGATGGGTATGAGGTGCAGGTGCGGCCAAGGTCGGGCCTCGCGCTGAAGCACGGCATCAGCCTGCCCAACACACCCGGCACGATCGATGCGGACTATCGCGGCGAATTGAAGGTCATCCTCATCAACCTCGGCGCAGAGCCCTTCGTCATCGCGCGCGGTGACCGCATCGCGCAACTGGTGGCTGCGCCGGTGCAGATGGCGCGCTTTGCCGAGGTCGAGGAACTGGACGAGACGGTCAGGGGTTCGGGTGGTTTCGGATCGACGGGAGTGAGTTCCTCATGACCTTTTCCGACGAGCAGCTGGAGCGCTATGCCCGCCACATCGTCCTCAAGGAGATTGGTGGCGCGGGTCAGGCGCGGCTGTTGTCGGCCGATGTCGCGGTGATCGGTGCGGGCGGCATCGGCAGCCCCGCGATCCTCTATCTCGCGGCGGCGGGTGTCGGCACGATCCGGGTCATCGACGACGACCATGTCGCACTGTCCAACCTGCAGCGGCAGGTGCTGTTCGGCACCGGCGACATCGGTGCGCCCAAGGCCGAGGCCGCGATGGCGGCGGTCGCCAGGCTCAATCCCGACGTAAAGCTGATCCCCATCAACGCCCGGATCGATGCGGACAACGCCGCACTCATGCTGCGCGACGCGGATGTCGTCCTGGACGGGTGCGACAGCTTTGCGACGCGGCTGGCAGTGGCGGACTGCGCCCAGCGATTGCGCATTCCGCTCGTGTCGGCGGCGGTCGGGCCATTCGAGGGGCAACTCGCCACCTATCGCGGCTGGGAAGGCGATCAGCCCTGCTATCGCTGCCTGGTTGGCGATCCGCAGGACGCGCCGGAGCGCAACTGTTCGGAGACAGGCGTGATCGGCGCCCTCACCGGCATGATGGGCAGTCTGGCCGCATTGGAGGTCATCCGCGCACTCATCCCGTTTGGCACCGACATGGCGGGCAAGCTGCTGCTCGCCGACCTGCTCTCCATGCGGTTTCGCACGGTCAGCATCGCCAAGGACCCGGGCTGCAAGGCGTGCGCCGCTGAACTATGCGCGAACTGAGGATAGTCGTCGCCACGGCTGATGCAGAGCGGCTGCGCGGTGCGCTGGTGCTGGCGAGTGCGCAGGCGGCGCTCGGCGGAGCGGCCAGCATCTTCCTGCAACTGGATGCGGTGGCGCTGCTGCGGCATCCAGTTGCAGCGCCGGGGGACGCGGCACATGCGGCGTCCGGGCTGCCCCCGCTCGGAACGCTGATTGACGAGGCGGCAGCGCTGGGAGTGAATATTCTCGCGTGCCAGAGCGGCCTGACGCTTGCAAACATGACCGCAGACATGCTGCCGCCGGGAGTGGAGGTAGGCGGCCCCGTCTCCTTCCTTCAGGAGACGAGCGACGAGGCCCGCCTCCTCTTCGCCTGAGCTTCCCCAAAAGCCCTTCTATTGACAGACGAGGCCGCCCATTTAAGGGGAAAGCGCGGCTTTTTGCGCCGCTTCATTCCACTCACAGAAAGACTTGCCCCTTGTCCGCCATGCTCAAGATCACCCTGCCCGATGGTTCCGTGCGTGAAGTCGCGCCCGGCACTACTCCGGCGGATATTGCGGCGGCGATCGGCCCGGGTCTGGCGAAGGCAGCGATCGCGGCGCGAGTGGATGGCGAGCTGCGCGACATCATGCGTCCACTGGAGCAGGATTCGCAACTCGCGCTCGTGACGTCGCGGGACGAAGCCGATGCGCTGGAATTGGCGCGGCATGACTTCGCGCATCTGCTGGCCGAGGCTGTGCAGGCGCTGTTTCCGGGAACGCAGATCACCTTCGGTCCGGCGACCGACGATGGTTTCTACTATGATTTCGCGCCGAAGGACCGGCCCTTCACCGAGGAGGACCTGCCAGCGATCGAGGCGAAGATGCGGGAGCTGATCGCGGCGAACAAGCCTCTCCGCCGAGAGGTGTGGACGCGTGAAGACCTGATCGCGCGCTGGAAGGCGGAAGGCGAGACGTTCAAGGCGGAATGGGCAGCCGAGCTTTCGCAAGGCGAGGAGCTGACGGTATATTGGTCGGGCGGCGACTGGCTCGACATGTGCCGCGGGCCGCACCTGGCTTCGACCGGCAAGCTCGATCCCAACGCATTCAAGCTGACCCGCGTGTCGGGCGCTTATTGGCGTGGCGACCAGAAGAATGCGATGCTGTCGCGCATCTACGGCACGGGCTGGCTGAACAAGAAGCAGCTGGACGCGCATCTGACGCGGCTTGAGGAAGCGGCCAAGCGCGACCATCGCAAGCTGGGCGCGGAGATGGACCTGTTCCACCTCCAGCAGGAAGCGCATGGCTCTGTCTTCTGGCATCCCAAGGGCTATCTGATCTGGCGGGAACTGGAGGCCTATATGCGTCGTGCCATCGACGCTGGCGGCTATCGCGAGGTCAAGACGCCGCAGGTGATGGACGCGCGTCAGTGGGAGCAGTCGGGCCATTGGGGCAAATATCGCGAGAATATGTTCGTCATCCCCGACGAAGTGCCGAACGTCGAGGATGAAGGACCGCTGGTGTCCGACAGCGCCGACTGGATGGCGCTCAAACCCATGAACTGCCCGGCGCACGTCCTGATCTTCCGCCAGGGGATCAAGAGCTATCGCGACCTGCCGCTGCGCTTCTATGAAAATGGCTGCTGCCACCGCAACGAACCGCATGGGGCGCTGCATGGGCTTATGCGCGTGCGCCAGTTCACGCAGGACGACGCGCATATCTTCTGCCGCGAGGACCAGATCGTGGCGGAGGTGCAGGCCTTCTGCGAACTGGCGGACCGAATCTACAAGGATTTCGGCTTCACCTACTCGATCAAGCTTGCGCTGCGCCCGGAAAAGCGCTTCGGCACCGAGGAAATGTGGGACAAGGCCGAGGAGGAACTGCGCAACGCCGTTGCTGCCGCAGGCCTCAACACGCCCGAATATGGCTGGGAGGAATTACCGGGCGAAGGCGCCTTCTACGCGCCGAAGCTGGAATGGCATCTGACCGATGCGATCGGGCGGACATGGCAGGTCGGCACGATTCAGTCCGACCGCGTGCTGCCGGAGCGACTCGACGCATCCTATGTGGGCGAAGATGGCGAACGGCACCGGCCGGTGATGCTCCATAGGGCGATTTTCGGCTCCTATGAACGCTTCATCGGCATCTTGATCGAACATTATGCGGGCAAATTTCCGCTTTGGCTTGCCCCGGTGCAGGCGGTGGTGGCGACCATCGTTTCGGATGCAGACGACTATGCCAATGAGGTGGTGGAGAAGCTTCGGGCCGCCGGGATTCGTGCGGAGGTGGACGTCCGCAACGAGAAAATTAACTATAAGGTGCGCGAACATAGCCTTGCCAAAGTCCCGAATTTGCTGGTTGTGGGCCGCCGCGAAGCCGATGAAGGCACGGTGGCGTTGCGCGAGCTGGGCAAGGAAGGGCAAAGCGTCCTTGCCGTCGATGATGTCATCGCGCGCCTTGCAAAGGACGCCCGCGCTCCCGATATGCAGTGAGGCAGCAATGCCACATGGGGCCGGTCAATCCGCAACTGCGGACTTGCCGCCCCTTTCGGCTTTGCGCTAAAGACCCCGCCAGATTGTTGAAGTTTCGATAGGAGAAGCCGCTATACGTCCCCCAATGATGCGCCGCCCGATGGCGCCGCCGCCTAAGTCCGGTCCCCGTTACAATGAGTTCATCACCGTGCCCAAGGTGCGCGTGATCGACGACGAAGGCGAAAATCTGGGCGTGATGTTTACGCAGGAGGCCGTGGAGCGCGCTTACGAGCTGGGCCTGGACCTGGTCGAAGTGTCGCCTACCGCCGATCCGCCGGTTTGCAAGTTCCTGGACATCGGCAAATATAAGTACGAGGCCCAGAAAAAGGCGAACATCGCCCGCAAGACCCAGAAGACGCAGGAACTCAAAGAGATCAAGATGCGTCCGAACATCGACGATCATGATTATGATACGAAGATGAAGAAGGTCCATGATTTCATCGGCGATGGCGACAAGGTGAAGATCACCCTGCGCTTCCGCGGCCGCGAATTGTCGCACCAGCAGCTTGGCATGCAGCTGCTGCAGCGCGTGGCGGAAAATGTCGGCGAAATTGCGAAGGTCGAAGCCTATCCGCGCATGGAAGGCCGCCAGATGCTGATGGTGCTGGCGCCGAAGTAAGCGTGCCGCCTTTGGCAGATGCAATTGGGCAGGGCCTGGGTTTCAGGCTCCGCCCAATTTGCTTTTTGGCCTCGTGGAAGCTGCCGAGCCGACATGCGGGGCGAGAATGTTTCATGAGTCGCCGACTCCGATGATGATCGACAGCGGCCTCCGGCTCGTTCATGCATCTGTCGCGGCGTAGAAAGCCGTGAACCTTAAGGAAGATTTCCGACCCATCGGATTGGAAAGCTTAGCTTTTGTAGAGAGGATGAATATGTTCAGCCACATCATGGTGGGTGCCGACGACGTTCAGGAGTCCAAGAAATTTTACGACGCCACGCTGGGTGCGCTGGGTGTGTCGCCAGGTTTCACCGACGAAAAAGGCCGCGTTTTCTACATGACGCCAAGTGGCATCTTCGCGATCTCCAAGCCGCTGAACGGCGAACCGGCAACAGGCGCCAATGGGGGCACCATCGGATTTTCGGTTACCTCGCCTGAGCAGGCCGATGCATGGCATGCGGCGGGCATCGCGGCAGGCGGGGCGACGTGCGAAGATCCCCCCGGCGTTCGTGAGGGCGGCATGGGCAAGCTGTACCTCGCCTATCTGCGCGACCCCGCCGGCAACAAGCTGTGCGCGTTGCACCAGATGGCAGCCTGAACCGGACCAACTTTCAGGAGCGGGGTTTCACGCTCCTGAAATTCCAGATCAGTTTGGAACGATCAGATATTTTTCACCGGTACGCCGGGCATTGTAGGTGAGCACGGCATCACGGCTGAGCGCTTCGGCCAGTGAAATATGGCCTTTATAGTGGCTGGCGAAGGTCGTCGTGATGTTGTCCATCACGCGTTGCTTCATCCGCTGGATCGTTTCTGGCCCCGCCTTTTGCAGGAATGGAAATAGGAGCCAGCCACCAACAGACCAGCCAAAGCCGAAGCTGCGCGTCAAAATGGTGGGCGACAGGTCAAGCGCGCCGTAGATATAGGCTTGTTTGGGACTGTCCGAACCATAGCGGCTGTACGGCGCATCCTTGCTGGCCACTTGCTCCATGGCGTGCAGGATCTGGCTGACGAGATGGCCACCGCCGATCGCGTCGAAGGCGATGGTTGCGCCGGTCGCGGCGATGGCGGACTCCAGGTCAGCGGAGAACCCCTCGCCCGAACTGTTGAGCACATGTTCCGCGCCGATATTCTTGAGGATAGCCACCTGCGCATCATTGCGCACGATGTTCACCAGCGGAATGCCGTCTTCGTGTGCGATGCGAACCAGCATCTGGCCAAGGTTGGAGGCGGCGGCGGTGTGGACGATGGCTTTATGCTCTTCCCGCTTCATCGTTTCGACAAAGCCAAGAGCAGTCATGGGGTTGACGAAAGCGGAAGCGCCCTGCTCCGCCGTCACGTCGTCAGGCAAGACCATGCAGGCGCGAGCGTTGACCGTGCGATATTGCGCGAACATGCTGCCGCTGATCAAGGCGACGCGCTTGCCGAGCAGAGCCTGCGCCTCGGGTGATTCGCCTGCATCGATGACGGTGCCCGCGCCCTCATTGCCGATCGCCATCGGCTGGCCGACGCGGCCCGCAAGCGCGCGGCGGGCTGGGTCGGGCATGCGTGCGACGATGCGGCCGTTGCTATATTCGGCGTTTTCGACGTCGGCGGACGCGAAGAGCAGCGCAAGGTCGGACGGATTGATGGGCGCGGCCTCCACACGGACCAGCACCTCGTCCGCTTGCGGCGGCGGAAGCGTCTCTTCGGTAAGTTCGACGATCAAGCGACCGTCCTCATCCAAGGTCGACAGGAGTTTCAGGCCTTGGATCCGGGTCATGTGGCTTTCCTTTCTCAGGCTGAGGGGCGGACGCTGTAGAGGCTGGGAAACATCGCCTTGAACGCGGCGAGCTTGGGCATGTCCCACCGCTTGATATAGGGATGGCGCGGATTGCGGATCAGGAAATCCTGATGATAGGCGTCAGCGGACTGAAATCCGGTGAAACGCTCGACCTTGGTCACGATCGGGTCGCGCCAGAGCCCCGCCTTGCCCAGCTGTACCAGATAGGCGCGGGCAGCCTTGTCCTGCCCAGGCGTGAGCGGAAAGAGCGCGCTGCGATAATGGGTGCCGCGATCCGGCCCCTGATAATTGAGCGTGGTGGGATCGGCGATGACCGAGAAGAAGACCCGCAGCAGCGTGCCATAGCTGACCTGGCGAGGATCATAGGTGACGCGCACGGCTTCGGCGAAACCCGTGTCGCCTCGGCTGACGCGATCATAATCGACCTTGAGGTTGGCAGGGCCGCCGGCGAACCCGGACGTGACAAGGCGCACTCCCTTAACATGGGAGAAAACGCCTTCGACACCCCAGAAGCAGCCGCCGGCGAACACAGCTGTTTCGAGTTTGCGCGTCGCCGGAGCATCTATCGTGGGCGCGGGAGCGAGCACGGGACGCTCTGCGCGCAGGGGAGAGGCGACGGCAATGGCCGCAGAGAAGGCTAGGAGAAAAGCGTTAACGCGCCGCATGTGCGATCGCCTGGGGAGCGCTTTCGGGCGCGGCCATGGCGGAGGTGGTGAGCGCCGGAGGCTCAGTCATGTGAAAGGCGAACAACCCTACGGAGCCGATCGCGAAACCGCCGAGGAATCGCAGGAAGAGGTCCGACTTGAGGAATGTCAGCATGGCTTTCTTCCTTCCTTTCCTTGCCCGATCGGAGCGGGATAACGGCAGGCGGGTTAGCCTCTGCTGAACGAGGCTGCCGATAAGTTTCGAGTTGAAACGCGATATAAGCGGCCGACTTCTATGTGCAAGAGGCCGTTTCGGGTGTGGGTCCGCTTTTTTCAGTGAAAGAGGAAAAGAGACACAACCGCGCCCTTTCCTCTTCACACTTCGCTAGCCCCTCCCCCTTTCTAAAATGGAGAGGGCCGATCAGCTCATTTGAGGGCAGCGCAGGCTTCCTGGATGCGCTTGCACGCCTTGGCCAGTACCTCTTCCGACGTCGCATAGCTGATGCGGAAAGCAGGCGAGAGACCGAAGGCCGCGCCATGGACCGCAGCAACGCGGGCCTCGTCCAAGAAATAGCCGATCAGCTTTTCATCGCTATCGATCAGCTGCCCCTTGGGCGTGGTCTTGCCCATCACACCGCTGGCGTCGGGATAGACGTAGAAGGCGCCTTCCGGCGTCGGGCAATCGAGGCCCGGCGCATCGTTCAGCATCGACACGACCATATCGCGGCGCTTCTTGAAGGCGGCGTTGCGTTCTTCAAGGAAGTCCTGATCGCCGGTCAGCGCGGCGACGGCGGCCGCCTGACTGATCGAGCAAGGATTGGAAGTCGATTGCGACTGGAGCTTGCCCATCGCCTTGATGATCCATTCGGGACCACCGGCGAAACCGATGCGCCAGCCGGTCATCGAAAAGGCTTTGGAGCAGCCATTGACCGTCAGGGTGCGCTCATAGAGGTCGGGGCAGACCTGCGCGATGGTAGCGAAGGGGGTCGGGGCGTACCAGACATGCTCATACATGTCGTCGGTCATGATGAGGACATGCGGGTGACGACGCAGCACCTCGCCCAGATCCTTAAGCTCGCTCGCCGAATAGGCCGCGCCCGAAGGGTTGGAAGGCGAATTGAGGATCAGCCACTTGGTGCGCGGCGTAATCGCGGCGTCGAGCTGCGCGGCGGTGATCTTGTAGCCCTGGCTCGCCGGCCCCTCGACAAAGACGGGGGTGCCGCCCGCGAAGTTCACGATGTCGGGATAGCTGACCCAATAAGGCGCCGGGATGATGACCTCATCACCCACATCGACGGTCGCGACCAACGCGTTGAACAGGGTGTGCTTGCCGCCCGAATTCACGCTGATCTGGCTGCGCTTATAGTCGAGGCTGTTGTCGCGCTTGAACTTGAAAGCGACCGCATCCTTGAGGTCGGCAGTGCCGTCGACGTCGGTGTAGCGGGTCAGGTTCTTGCGGATCGCGGCGATGCCCGCTTCCTTGACGAAGTCGGGCGTGTCGAAATCGGGTTCGCCCGCCGAGAGGCCAATGACATCGACGCCATCGGCTTTAAGGGCATTCACGCGCGCGCTCATCGCCAGGGTGGCGGAGGGCTGGATGCGACCGAGGGCAGCGGAAGTCTGGCTCATCGTGACACTCTTTCTGATGGATAGTGAGTCCGCGCGGACGGACGCGAGGCTCCTTAGTGCGCTATCGCGCAGGGGGCAACCGCCAGATGGTTTTCGTTATCCCAGCGAGAGCCGGAATCTTCGGAGGGTTGGCGCGAATTGGCTTGAGATCCCAGCTCCCGCTGGGATGACGAAAATGAAGCAGGTAGCGGAGGTTGCTGCCCCCCCGGAGGCCCCTCCGCCTGCCAGAAGGAGTAATTTACTTGACCAGCGACGCGGCGACCATGCCCCTGGCGGCGTTGCCGATAAAGAAGCCGCGGGCGAGATCGCGGGGGCGCAGATCGTCCTCAACCGCTTCGCCCATTTCGATAAGACTGCGGCGCAAGATGCCAGGAAGCAGGCCGCGCGAAATCGGCGGCGTCACCAGCTTGTCGCCCCGTTCCACGAAGATCGAGGAGAAGCAGCCTTCGGTGAGGAAGCCGTCCTCGTCGGTCATCAGCACTTCGTAGGTGCCGCCGCGCTTCAATGCATCGCGGTAGATGCTGCGATCGGTTGTCTTGTGGATGAGGCGGAGGTCGTTGGCGGAGCCTTGGCGGGGCACGACAGCCACATGCATGATCGCCTGGGGCCAGGTGCGATGTTCGCGCACCTCTATGGCAATCGAACCGCGCCGCGAGACAAGGAGGCGCAGACGGCTGCGTTCGCGCAACCGAAAGGTCGCAGCCTGCAATTCGTTGCGGACTTCATGGCGGTCGAAGCTGAAATCGAGCGCCGCAGCGCTTTCCTTCAGCCGTTCCAGATGCAGTTCCAGCAGCCTGATACCCTCGACGGGATCGAAAGCCATAGTTTCGAGCAGATCAAACCGTCCGTCAGCCAACGACATCGAAACTATTCCAGCCCCCTATTGTGCTGCGGTCGTGAGGAAGCGCCCCTTCGCCAGACATTCCGCCCACTCGGATGCTGCATCCGAGTCCGCGACGATGCCCGAACCCAATCCCAGGCGCCCCTCCTTGCTGCCTTCTTCAACCCAAATCGTTCGAATGGCAACATTGAAG
The DNA here is from genome assembly GCA_023433445.1 of Pseudomonadota bacterium. Lineage (GTDB taxonomy): Bacteria > Pseudomonadota > Alphaproteobacteria > Sphingomonadales > Sphingomonadaceae > Sphingobium. The sequence goes on from JAEZCS010000176.1 coordinate 15,114, forward strand.
GCGGCATCTCCGTTGGGATCGATCCAGCCCATGGCGCCCGTGTAAACATCGCGGGCGTAGGGCTCGACCGCGTTGATGATCTCCATCGCCCGCACCTTGGGTGCGCCGGTGATAGATCCGCAGGGAAAAAGGATGCGCAATATATCGATGGGCGAAAGGCCGGGCAGCATCCGGGCGCGAATGGTCGAAACCATCTGGTGGACGGTCGGATAGGTTTCGACATGAAAGAGGTCTGGCACCGTCACCGTGCCAGCGTGCGACACGCGGGACAGGTCATTGCGCAGGAGATCGACGATCATGAGATTTTCAGCGCGCTGCTTTGCGTCCTGCTCCAATTCGCGAGCCAGCGCCGCATCGGCCACGGGATCGGCCGCGCGCCGGGCGGTGCCCTTCATGGGCCGCGCAGTCAGCTGCCCACGTACATTGGTGAAGAAAAGTTCGGGCGAGAAGGAGAGGATATCATGCGCACCAGTGCGGATGATGCCACCATAGCCCGCACGCTGGCGGGGACGAATGGCGGCGTAGAGCGCCATGACATCGCCGGTAAAGCGGGTAACGCAGGGAAAGGTCAGATTGACCTGATAGATGTCGCCTGCGCGAATATAGTCCTGAACTCGGACGAAGGCGGCATGATAAGCCTTTTCGTCCAGCAGAGGCCGAGGCGGTTCGACTGTTGCGGTGGCGGGGTCGGGCAGCAGGTCCGGCATCAGCGCCGGGTCGATCAATCGATAGCCTTCGAACAGGCCAAACCAGAGCAGCGGCATGCCGGGCTTACGATTTCCTTGCCCTGCAGCGACGGCAAGCAGGCGGTCCTCCAGAACAAGGCCCGCCTCATAGCTCATGTAGCCTGCTGCGTGCAGACCCAGTTCCGCCGCTTCTGAAAGGCGGTCGAGCGCAGGCTGCACTTCCTCAAGGCTGTCGGCGCGGATGACTTCCACAGGGTCGCGATAAAGACGCGCGGGCGCGGCATTACGCTCTCGCGCGTCGTCGAACAGGACAAAGGCTTCGGAAGGACCCGGCAATCGCATCCGCGCCGTATTAACAGCCTTTTGGCCGGGAGGAAGGGTGACGGACGCTTAAACATCTGTTGCATGGATCAGGGGGCAGCAATAGGGACGAAGCATGAGCGATCTTCCTTCTCCCGACATGGCGGCCCGACCGCTCAGGTCCGCATTACCGCGGGCTCTGAAGGGGCGCTGCCCCGCCTGTGGCGAAGGCGCGATGTTCGCGCGGTTCCTGAAGCCCAGCCCGGCGTGCAGCGCATGTGGGCAGGCGTGGAATGTATCTCACGCCGATGACTTCCCGGCCTATATCGTGATCCTGCTGCTGGGCCACATATTGGTGCCACTGATGATCGAGGTGAATAGCGCGCTCAATATTCCGCTGGGAATGCAAGCGCTGCTGTGGCCTGGACTGGCGATGGTGCTGGCGGGCGTGATGATCCAGCCGGTCAAAGGCGCGGTGATCGCGTTTCAATGGGCTCGTCGAATGGATGGGTTCGCTGGCTGAACTGCGCCCGGAGGAGTTGGGTCCGGCCTGAGGCTCCCCCCTTCACCAGATTTCCGATCTATGCAGATCGCTTGGGCCCATTCCGGCTGAGCCCTTGGACAGGTTCAGGGCGAACAGCGGACGCTGCGCTGACGCCCTCACAAACCCCAATCTGCGCTGCGCTAACGAGAGCTGATCAGTCCGGCTTCCGAAGAAAATTGCGTTCCATCGATTCCCGCAGGGTGGCGTCGATGCTGCGACGGCCCTCCGCGCCATGGGTTACGACGGTTGTGTCACAGGTGGCGACACAGACGCCCTTCTGGAAGGCCGCGGAGCTGACCGTCCAGCTGGTGCGACCGATATGGCCGATGCCGCAATGGACTTCGAACGGATAGGGGAAGTGCGATTCCTCGACGAAGTTCAACGAAACGGCCGCGACCAGCCAGCGCACGCCTTGCTCCTGAGGATGGCGCCCAAGATGGTGGTGGAAGCGGATGCGAGCGGTTTCGAAGATGCCTGAGATCGCCACATTGTTGATGTGGCCCATCGTGTCGATATCCTGAAAGCGCGTGTCCATGCTGGTAATGAAGCTGTAGGCTTCCGGGCTCAGCCGCCAGGATTCGGGTTTTGCCATGTCCTGCTTTCCGATAATTGTCCTTAAGGCTCTTAAGCTTCATGTGCGTGGATTCAATCGCCTGGACAAAATTGGCGTCACTGCGACCTTTTTGACACAGCTGATGCCGACGGCGGCCAGCAGATACGTTTTGTCCAGCGATGGACTTTTGCCCCTCATTTCTGCCAAAGCCAGTGAATGACCGACCGGCCGCAAAATGTTCGTATCGAAGATGGTGTCTTCCTTGGATTGGTGCTGCTGGTATCTGTGGCATTCGCCTTGGTGATCGAGCCCTTTTTCGCGGCAATCCTGTGGGGCGTTATCGCTGCTATCCTTTTTCAGCCGATCAATCAGAATGTGCTGCGGCAGATACCGGGACGGCCGAACAGCGCCGCCAGCCTTACCCTGATACTGATCATCGCGATGGTCATCCTGCCCGCGATCGTGCTGGGTATGGCGCTGGTGCAGGAAGCGACGCTCTTCTACGCCAAGGTGCAGTCGGGGCAGATCAACATTCCCGCGATGTTCGACGCGTTCCAGGCAAGCCTGCCCGATTGGGCGTCGTCGCTACTGGCGCGGGTCGGCATCACCAATTTCGCGACGGTGCGAACCATGTTGGGCGAAGGGATCGCCAACAGCTTTCAGTCGGTCGCCGCCCAGGTCTTCCAGGTCGGGCAGAGCGCGTTCAGCTTTTTCGTGGCGTTGAGCGTCTCACTTTACCTCACCTTCTTCCTGTTGCGGGATGGGCCGGCGCTGGCGGCGCGGCTGGATCGGGCGGCGCCGTTGCGCGCCACTCATCGGCAGGCATTGATGAATCAGTTCGTGATCGTCATCCGCGCCACGATCAAGGGCAGCGTCGTCGTCGCCGTCGTTCAGGGGATGGTCGGCGGCATCGTGTTCTGGATGCTCGGCATACAGGGGCCGCTCCTGTGGGGCGTGTTGATGGGCTGTTTCTCCTTGATCCCGGCGGTAGGCACCGGCCTCGTCTGGGTGCCTGTCGCGCTCTACCTGCTGGCGACGGGCGCGGTGGTCAAGGGGATCATCCTCATCTTATGCGGCCTGTTCGTGATTGGCCTGATCGACAATCTGCTGCGACCGATCCTGGTCGGGCGGGATACGCGTATTCCCGACTATGTGGTGCTGATCACCACGTTGGGCGGGCTCCAGTTATTCGGTTTCAACGGGATTGTAATCGGGCCGGTGATCGCGGCTCTCTTCATCGCGACGTGGAACATCGTCACGCGGATGCGGACCGGAAACGGCCTTGAAGGACCGCTGACGCAGGAAGAGGCGCGGCCCGTCACCCCTGAGTTCTGACGAGCCGCGATATTTCCGGTCAGGGTGCTCCAGCGCTGCCGAATTTCTTATCGAGAGCAGCGACCTGCTCGCGATGCTTCTCGATCAGCTTCGCGGTCGACTGCGCCAGCGTCGTGAGTGCGGGATAATCGCCACGGTTGGCGTAGCTGCTGTGCAGATTGAACGCTTCCTGGTGCGCTGCGGATTGCTGGCCCACATATGCAGCGTCGAAGTCGGCATCGCTCGCGCTCTTGAGGTTCGACAACATCGCTTGTCGGCGTGCGTCCATATTGGCGGGGATCGCGATATTGACCGGGTTGTCGGCGACAAACTGCTTGAGCGCGGCGCTCGTCTTCTTGTGATCGTCGATCATCATCCTGGCGAAGGCCTTCACCTCCGGCGCCTTCGCCCGGACGAGAGCCATCTCGCTCGCCTCGATCTCATACATATCGCCGATCGCGGCCTGCGGAATATAGAAGGTGGTGGTGACCGCGTCGTTGGGACTGGAAACGCCTTCGGGCTTTGGCCCCTCATAATGTCTGGCGACCGTGGCGGAGCCATTGGCGACGGGGCTGTCCCCGGCGACCCCGCTCGTCTGGTCGCAGGCGCTGGAAAGAAGAAGGGCTGCGCTGCATAGCAGCAGGGCTGCGGGGCGGATCATGGCTGGGTCCCCTCTCCGCCCGTGCCCGGCGCGCCAATGCCCGGCATCACGTTCGAGGCGCCGCTATCGCCAGCGGCGTTGATCGCGTCCTGCTGGTCCGTGCCGCCGGGCACTCGGCCGCTTTCATTCTGGGCGGCGGGGCTGCAGGCGGACAGGAGAAGCGCGGCAGCTAGGGCCGCGGAAGGAATGATAGATGACGGCGAAGGCAGGTTTTGGAACGGCATGCTGCTCTCCAACTGGTTGAACAAGGTCAACGCGCGCGGAGACAAGCCGTTCGCCGCCGAGCGCCAACCTGGATTAACCTGCTGCCGGTTTTCCTGTGCCTTCGGCCGCGGCCGAGCAGAAGCGAGCGTGCACCACCTTTGCCCGGGGCGACGCGGCGGGCCAGTTGCGAATTTGGGTGAAGAAACAGAGCCATGCATGCCGCGCAGTTCCAGTTGAGATCATCCTTATGCGCCTATGTTGCTGCATCTGCGCCTGTGCGATGCTTCGTGCCAGAGGAAGCAAAGAATGCATGCGCTGATCATCTTGGAAATCACCCGCCAGCCCGATGGCTCGCTGCCTGACAGGCTGCTCAGCCTTGCCTATCGGGCCAGCCAGCGCGGGTGCGTGATGCTGGCGCTGAACGGCGTCTCTCCTTTCGAAGTGGATGCCGCCCTGGATCCGCTGGTCGAGGAAATGCCGCTCGATATACCGGGAGTCATCTATCGCGACGTGCGTGATGAAAATGCCCTGTCGGAAGCATTGGAATGCGCCAGCATGGTGTTCCTCTCCCGCCAGATGGTCCGCCGCTATTCCCGCCTGCGGCATGCTGCGAAAAAGCGCTACGCTCCACCTACGGCTGCCCTTTCCGTCCTTGAACGGATAGGCCGCCCCACATCCATTCGTGAACTTGCCGGGCGCCGGTCGGCAGCCACCCCGCCCTTCGAACAATCCGAGGCGCGGTGCTGATTGGCTGATTTCTTCCCCAGTCATCAACGAAACGAACGCGTTGTGCGATCTAAGGAGGTATAATGGACAGTTTTCTGGGATTGTTCGAGGGCGGCTATGACCCCAGCGCCGCGCTTGTTCGCGGCGGATCGCTGATCGCCTTCGCTGAGGAAGAACGCTTCCTGCGCAACAAGCATGCGACCGGATGGTATCCGTCAAGATCGATCCGCTTCTGCCTTGACCGGGGAGGCATCGACGCGGCAAGCGTGCGCGCGCTGGCGATCAACTGGGACGTGCCATCCTACACGAATGGGGCCATGCACAACTTCTTTGCCGACATGCGCAAGGATTGGTCAGTCGATGCCAAGACGGTCGCCTGGCAGAATATGCTGCTGCACCATTTTTCCGACGAAGTGGTGATAGCACGGCACAATGCCGCCTGGCGCAAGTCGCTGGGGGCGAAGGCTGCGCCGCCCATCCATCCGGTGCCACATCATTATACCCATGCTCTGCACAGTTTCATGCAGTCACCCTTCGATGAAGCGCTCTGCCTGACTGTGGACGGGTCGGGCGATACGCTGTGCACAGTGCTGTGGCATTGCAGCGGTGACGAAATCATCCCGATATATGAAGTGCCGATGCCGCATTCGCTGGGCTGGCTCTATGCCGCGGCGACCGAATATCTGGGCTTCGAAGCCTATGATGGCGAGTATAAGGTCATGGGCCTCGCCGCCTATGGCAAGCATGATCCGGCCATCAAGGCCGCGGTAAACCAGATCCTCTCCCCAGCGGCGGACGGAGTTGGCTACCGGATCGATCCGCACATGATCCATTATGGGCCGCGCAGCTGGTCAGACCGTTTCACTGACTATCTTCCTCGCCTGCTGGGCCGCGAACCGCGCGCCGAGAACCAGCCGATCGAGGAATGGCATCACGACTTCGCCTTTGCTGTTCAAGAGGCGCTGGAGGAAGCCGTCACCCGCATGGTCCAATGGGGTCAGAAGAAAACCGGCTGCACCAACCTCTGCGTGGGCGGAGGCGTCGGTCATAATATCAAGATGAACAGCAAGCTGTATGATGTCGAAGGCATCGAACACATCTTCCCGCACCCGCTATGTTCCGACAGCGGCGCTGCTGCAGGGGCGGCTTTTGCCGCCTGCTGGCAACAGACGGGCGCCAGACCCGAGCAGTTGTCCACGCTGGCGCTGGGGCCGGAGGAAAATGACGCTGATATCGAGGCGATGCTGAACCGTTGCGGTATCGACTATCACCGGCCCAATGACATTGCCCGGTCGGTGGCGGAGGACCTGAGCCAAGGGCGGATCGTCGGCTGGTTCCAGGGGCGGATGGAGGCCGGGCCGCGCGCACTGGGGCAGCGGAGCATCCTTGCCGATCCTCGCGCAGTGGAGGCCCGCGACAAGGTCAATGCGGTGATCAAATATCGCGAACCCTGGCGGCCCTTCTGCCCATCGATGAAGGCCGAAGCCGCCGAACGCTATCTGGAACGGTCCGACAATGCGCCGTTCATGGTCATCGCCTTCCGCGCCAAACCGGAAATGTCACAGGATGCGCCTGCCGTGGTGCATGTCGACGGAACAGCCCGCGTGCAGATGGTGCACAAACAGAGCAATCCGCTTTTCCATCGGCTGCTATCCTCGTTCGAGGAACTGACGGGCGTTCCGATCCTGCTCAACACATCCTTCAACGTGAAAGGCGAGCCAATCGTCTGCAGCGCGGTGGATGCGGTGCGGACTTTCTTCGGCACCGGCATGGATACACTGGCGCTTGGCAATTGCCTTATCCGTAAGCCAGCCGCCCGAACGGCGGCCTAGTGCGAATGTCGCGGCAGAGGCGAAAGGGCGGGAGGACAATGTGACAGGAGATCTGCGCAGATTGTTGGCCGACGGTCGGGGGGCGGATGTCGTGCCAACCCCGTCGGGCGACGGAGCCCCGCCCCTGCCATTGATCCCTGAAGCAGGCCAGCGCGGTTCGCGGCGGTGGAGTGCGCTGGACCAAATCGAAAAGGCACTGGTAATCGCGCCCCATCCCGATGACGAAGTGCTGGGCGTCGGGGGCACGATCGCCCGTCTGGCGCGTCAGGGATGCGATGTGCAGGTCTGCATCGTGACGCGCGGCCATGCATCCCGCATTCCAGAGGCTTTGACCCTCCAAGTTGAAAGAGAGGGCGCGGCGGCGCACCGGAAATTGGGGGTGAGCCAGACGCATTTCTGCGATCTGCCCGCCGCCGAGCTGGACCAGGTGCCACATGCGGAGATCAATGAGCGTGTGGGCGACATCATCAGCCAGACGCAACCCGACGCACTGTTCCTGCCTTTTATCGGCGACATTCACCTCGACCATCAAATGGCCTTCCTGTCCGCCATGGTTGCGGCACGGCCGCGTCATGACCGCGCGCCCTCGCTGATCCTGGCTTATGAAACATTATCCGAAACCAACTGGCTGGCGCCCGGCGTGACGCCCGCCTTCATTCCCAACTTCTTCGTCGACATCAGTGACACATTGCAGGCAAAGCTGGACGCTTTCGCCGCCTACAGGTCGCAGGTGCGACCCTTTCCCGACGAGAGATCCCTGGAAGCGCTGCATGCATTGGCAATCATGCGCGGCGCATCGGTTTTCCGGCGGGCAGCGGAAGCGTTCATGCTTGTCCGGCAGATAGCGTAATGGCCTCAACAGCCGCGCGACCTTGAAACGCCCGATGCCGAATTCAGGCAGGAGCCTCACTTTTCCGGGAGGGCGCAGCCGCGGAGCCCTCGCCTTCGGAAACGGCCAACACCACCATCCTGCTGGGCGCCAAATGATCAGAGCTGACGCAGGTTCGCCGTTCGGGCGTCAGGGCGACCAAAAGGGCTACTAGCCTTAATCACCCATCAGTTCGGCGACGACCGCCTCTATCCTCTGCCCATATGCGCGCCGCCCGGTCAGGCATCGAATCGGACGAACGCTGTTGTCTCCGGGAGGTAAGGCGTGAGGATTGCCGACGTCCGTAATTTCGCAAGCAAGTGGACCCCGTCAGGCCAATCATGAGCACGCGTATCCTGATCGAACGGGCGATCGCAGCCCTCATGCTGATCCTGCTGGCGCCGGTCATGCTGATCATCGCCCTCGCCGTGCGGCTGACGCTGGGCAAGCCGGTTATTTTTTCCCAGATCCGTTCTGGCCTTGGCCGCAAGACCTATAAACTGTTGAAGTTTCGGACCATGACGGATGCACGTGGTCCGACAGGCGACTTGTTGCCCGACGCGTGCCGCACGCCACCCTTCGGGTCCTTTCTGCGCCGCACGCGCATGGATGAATTGCCGCAGCTGTGGAACATTGTCCGGGCCGAGATGAGTTTCGTTGGTCCGCGCCCGCTGCTGCCGCCGACGATCGCGTCGATGGGAGAAGAAGGGATCGTGCGATGCAGCGTGCGGCCTGGCTTGGCCGGCTGGTCGCAGGTGCATGGGGGACCGCTGCTCAGCCTGAGAGACAAGCTGGACCTCGACCTTTGGTATATTCGATCCGCGAGCCTTCGACTGGATATCGCCATCCTGTGCCGGACCGTTCTGGTGGTGCTGTTAGGCGATCGCTTGTCGCACCGTCCTGTCGCGATGCAGCCCAAATGGAGCACCGAACCTGGGCAAGCAGATAAAGCATCGGGCATGGCCAATGACGAGGCCGGGCGGGTGACCACCGAACCATTGAAGGGAGAACTGTCAGACGGCCGAAAAATACCTGCCTTTCCACATATGGAGACGAATGAATGAAACCGAATTTCTTCATCGTCGGAGCGCCCAAATGCGGCACGACGGCTTGGGTCGAGTATCTTCGTTCGCATCCGGGCATCTTCATCTCGCATGCCAAGGAGCCGCACCATTTCTCGCGCGATTTTCCCAAATGGAATTTTGTGCCGCGGTTGGAAGACTATCTCGCCCTGTTCCAGGATAGCGGCGATGCGCAGGCTGTGGGCGAAGGGTCGGTACGCTACCTCTATTCGAAGGCCGCCGCGCGCGAGATCCATGCGTTCAATCCGGATGCGCGCATCCTGATCTTCCTGCGCGACCAGCAGGACTTCCTGCCCTCTCTGCATCATCAGCAGCTCTATAATGGCGATGAGAATATGGAGGATTTCGAAATAGCATGGCGGTTGTCAGGCCAGCGGCCCGCTTGCACCATCGCATCCGGCTGCCGGGAGCCGAGCTTTCTGGACTATGCCGCGATGGGTCGCTTTTACGAACAGGTTGAGCGGTATTTTGCGGTTTTCCAGCCCGAGCAAATCCGCCTGATCGCCTTTCAGGACTGGGTCGGTGATCCGCGCAAGACCTATTGCGAGATATTAGAGTTTCTTGGTCTTGAGGATGATGGGCGCTCCAGCTTCCCCCGCATCAACGAAGCCAAATATCACAAAAGCAAGCTGATGGCTTCGCTAACCCAGATACCCCCGGCCTGGGTACGCAAGTCGTCGGCCATGCTGACGCAACTCACTGGCAAGCAACTTGGCATTCTCGCCCGGTTGCGCGAAATCAATCGCGGCTCGGGCTATCGGACAAGCGTGACACCGGAACTGAAGGAAGAAATCCGGCGCTATTATGAGGCCGACAACGCGCGCCTGCTTGCCCGTTTCGGGGTCAGCCTGGGGCGAGCCGCCGGTGCGGTGCAGTCCGCCGCTTGAGCTAATCACAAGGGCTAGCCCAAGGGCATCCGCGCCAGGTTTGTGCGACGATGCAGAGCCCGCAGGCCCGGCGGAGTAACCCTTAAGAGCCCCCGCACCCCGCATCCTGACCTGCTATAAGTTTGTGAAACCTTGGAAGAATTGGGGATCATCACATGACTGAGATGCTGACAGTCGGCCTCAATGGCTTTGGCCGCTTCGGCCTGCATCTGCTGAAATACTGGCTGGATCGCAACGAAGACACCCCCTGGCGCATCGGCTGGATCAACGATGACAGCCTGTCGCTGAAGGATGCCTATGCGCTGATGCTCAGCGATGAATATGTGATCTTCAACAAATATAAGGTCTATGCCGAAGACGAATTGCTTACCTTCCTTCAGCCCAACGGCCGCAAGCATGTTCTGCGCTACACCAATAGCCGCAAGGACCAGATTCCCTGGGCTGGCGAGCCCGATCTCTTCTTCGAATGCTCGGGCAAGAACACGATCGCGGAACGGTGCGACGACTTCCTGACCGGCAATACCAGCCAAGTGCTTATTTCCGCGACATCCTGGGATGCGGACAGGACTTTGGTCTATGGCTTCAACCATAAGGACTGGCGGCCGGAGTACCGGACGATTTCCTATGGCAGCTGCACGGTGAACGGGTTCGTGCCCCTCGCCCAGTGGTTCAACGACACCTATGGCGTTGTCAGCAGCGATGTGAATGTCATTCACAATGAAGCGCGCCACAAACGCAACGGCGAAACTTTGCTGCGCAAATTCTGCACGCTGGAAAAGTCGGGACCACAATTGCTCGACTGGCTGGCTGAAGACCGTTTCATCGTCAATTATACAGTCGTTCCCTATAGCGGCGTGTCGATGATGGACATGCGCTTCCGCTGCCAACGGCCACCCACGGCGGAGCAATTGGCGAGCGACCTGTCGCTGGCGATGGCGGACGGCGGCGCGCTGGCGGGCCTGTATGACATGGACGTCGCGGACATCGGGCCGGAAGTCTACAACTGCACCAGCTATTCGGCTGTCATCATTCGCAACTCACTGCGAGTCTTGCATGACGAGGTCTATTTCCAGACTTATTTCGACACCGAAAACTCGGTGAACCGCTTTTATGATCTGGCGACCTATGTCGCGCGCAATCGGCTGGGGTTGGCGGACAAGGACGAGGGCAAGGTGGTGGCATTCACCCAGCCGCTCGAGGCGTGCTGAGCATGGCGCGGGGCGGCAATATCAGCATGGCCGATGTCGCCACGCTATTCGCCGAAGTCTTCGCCATCCCGGCGGAGACGGTGGATGCGACGACCAGCGCCGAGGATGTCGCGGCCTGGGACTCGATGGGGCATCTGGTGCTGGTCCAGACCATCGAGGAACGGTTCAAGATCACGCTGGAGATGAACGAGATGTTCGAGATCGTCGATGCGGAATCCGCATTGACGGTGCTGCAAAGGCATGGGGTTAGCGGCGATGCCGACTGAGGGGGTAAGGAACCTTTCGGAAGCGATCGTCCGCACGGCGGCCGCCGATCCCGATCGTGATTATCTGACCGTCGGCAAACGCACCTACAGCTATGGCGAGGTGAACACTCTCATAGACCGCTGCTGCGCCTGGTTTGCTCAGCAGGGCCTTGCCGAGGGCGACGTGGTGAGCGCCGTCGTGGAAAATGGTGCGGAATATGTCGTGCTCTACATGGCATCGCTGCGTTTCGGGACGGTGTTCAACCCCTTCCCCTTCACGATGGAAGCACAGGATATCCTGTCTTACCTCCAGCATATCCAGCCGCGCGTCGTCTTCTGCCGGGAGCAGCATCATGCGCGGCTGTCGGATCAGCAGCAGCATCGGGTCCGGTTGCTAGGGTCCGCTTTCATGGATGAACTTCCCCAAGCCAGCGAAGCCTGGCCGATGTTCGCACCTGAGGACAAGTCGCCCGCCTGCCTCTATTATTCGTCGGGCACCACCGGCAATCCCAAGTGCATCCTGTTCAGCCATGCCAACATGATCGCCAATATCAGCGCCATCGTCGAAGGCTTCCGCTTTGACAGTAAGGAGCGGCATCTGATCGTCCTGCCCATGGGGCATACGGCGTCGATCAATTATTCGCTGCTGCCTTGCACATTGGCCGGCGGATCGGTGGTGATCGCCAACAGCTTCTGGAGCGCGCGGCCGCGCTTCTGGAACCTGATCCGCGCCCATGCCATCACCTATGTCGAAGTGGTGCCGAGCGTGCTGGCCGCGCTGCTGGAAACGCCCTTCCCGGCGGACGCGTCCGACGCCTTGCCCGCGCTGCGCTTCATCGGGTGCGGATCATCGACCTTGCCGAACGAGCTACAGCGGCGTTTCATCGACCGGTTCGCGGTGAAAGTCGCCAATCTCTACGGTCTGTCCGAGACCGGACCAACCCATGTCGACTATCCGCTGGAGCCCGGATGGGAGCCAGGATCGATTGGCGTCCCGTTATCGTGCAACCACTGCTTCATCGCAGACGATGATGGTCAGGCCCTGCCCGACGGCGAGGTGGGAGAAATCGCGGTGCGCGGCCCCAACGTCTTCATCGCCTATCGCGGCAATCAGGCGCTCTATGACAGCGTCGTTCGGGACGGCGCCTTCTTCACTGGAGACTTGGGCCGGGTAGACGAAGATGGCCGATTCTGGTTCGTTGGCCGAAAGAAGGAACTGATCATCAAGGGCGGCGTCAATATCGCGCCCGACGAGATAGACGAGGTGATCTACAAGCTGCCCGGTGTCGCCATATCGCTGACCGTCGGCAAGGCGGATGATTATCTGGGGGAGAAAATTCACAGCTTCATCGTGCCCGCGGAGGGAGCCGCGCTGACAGAAGCGGAGATACAGGCGCACTGCCGGTCGTTCCTGTCCAGCAGCAAGGTGCCAGACCATATCTCCTTCGTCAGCGCGATTCCCGCCGGCCATTCCGGCAAGTTCCTGCGCCGCGAAATGCAAAGGCATGCATCATGAGCCGCTGGAGCCCTGAGTTGAAGCTGGCGCTCGATACCGCTCAGGTGATCGCCGCCACCCAAATGGAACGGTTTGACCAAAATTTCCGGGTCTTGCGCAAGGAAGAGCGCGAGTTTGTGACCAGCGTCGATCTGGAATGCCATGCGATTGCCCATGAACATTTGGGCATCAGCGCGCCTGTGGTTTCGGAAGAGACGCGGGGCGGCTTTGATTTCGGGCATCAGCTCTGCTGGATCGTCGACCCGCTGGATGGGTCGCACAACTATATTGCCGGCCTTCCCAATTTCGGCGTGTCCATCGCGCTGGTCGAGGACGGACGCTTCGTTCTGGGCGTGATAAGCATCCCCTTCTTCGGGGAGATCTATCAGGCGGTGCAGGGCGAAGGCGCTTTCCGCAACGATGCGCCTATTCGTGTGTCGCCCAACAAGGTCCTGTCCAAGGCGATGATCGCCTATGACAATCAATTCCATCTCTCACCCCATGGGTTCGAGCGGTATCGGCGCTTGACTGAAGCGGCCTTTACGACGCGGGTGCTGGGATCGGCCGTCTATGACTTTTCATTGGTCGGACGGGGCAAGATCGACGCGCGGGTGCTCAACAATACCAAGGTGTTCGACGTTGCCGCCGGCGTGGTGCTCGTTCGCGAGGCTGGCGGCATGGTCACCAACTTCGCAGGCGAAGATGTGGGCGTCGAAACCAGGGAAATTCTCGCCAGCAATGGCCATACGCATGAGGCCTTGCTCGCGGTGATAGGGGAAGAAGAACATGAAGAAGCTGATCCTGTACACGGCGGGGTCCGGTTCGCGCGAGATATTGGTGAGCATTCGCGATTCGAACCGCCACCTAGCGGAATGGGAACCCGTAGCCTTTGTCGATGAGGACCCGGCCAAGGTCGGATCCACGATAGACGGGCTTCCCGTCCTTGGCCCCGATCATGATTTCGGCCCGGACATGCACGCGATCTGCGGAACGATGAACCCGATCGTGCGCAAGCGCATGTCGGAGGATCTGATCGAAAGGCGCGGGCAGAGGCTGGCGACGATCATCCACTATTCCGCGCTGGTCGCGGACGATCTAATCCATGGTCCGGGGTTGGTCCTGATGCCAGGGGTCAAGGTCAATTTCGACATCCAGTTCGGCAAGGGCGTGCACATCCTGTGGAATTGCATGCTGGGCCATGGGCTGCGCGTCGCCGACTATGCGACCTTGCTGACCAACGTCACGGTGCTGGCGAATTGCAGCGTCGGCTATGCGGCCACGGTGGGGAGCGGCAGCGTCTTGAGCCCCGGCGCCCGGGTAGAGGACGGCGCGCTTGTGGGCGTCGGCACAACGCTGCTCCACAAGGTTGACGCTGGGCAGTCGATCATGAGCATGCCGCGCGTCGTCAAATGGAAACGACGCCCGGAAACGATCGCCACGCACTGAGGTCAAAGTGAAACGCTAAATGGGCGGCCCCGGTAACAGGACCTGTCTGATAGCGATGTACCCAGCGCGCTCCGTATGAATGCTGGTTGATGTCCCTCGCCACGCCCGATCTATTTCAGCAGCAGCAAACTCAATATGCGGGACGCGCGCCTGCTGATCCCACAGCTGCATCGGGCGGTCCACTCTGGGCGGGAGCACCCGTGAAGATCGGGGCGGCCGCGCGGGATGCTAGCGCATCGGTAGCAGCCTGTTCCCACTGCTGCAGGATGGCATCGACCTGGAAACGCCTGGATGCGATGCGGGCATTTTGGGAAAGCAACTTGCGGCGGTCGGGATCCGCGCACAAACCGGCGATCGCGTCGCCCATCGCGATGACGTCGCCATCGGGAACCAATATGCCGCTTTCCCCATCGGAGATCATCTCGCCCGGTCCCCAACGGCAGTCGAATGAAATGACCGGGATGCCTGCTGCCATGGCTTCGCCTACAACGATCCCCCAACCCTCGAAGCGGGAGGACAGGACAAAGATGCCCGCCTCACGCAGCCAGCCGCCATGTTCGCGCGTTACGCCGGGCAAGGAGACCCGGTGACGCAGCCCCAGCGCGTCGCGTTGCGCTTCCAGCCTGGCGCGCTCGGGACCTTCGCCCCAGATTACGAGCGACCAATCGGGGATGCGGTTTGCGACGCGGGCAAAAGCGTCAAGCAGCAGGTCAAATCCTTTCTGCGGAACGAGCCGTCCTACCGCAGCCAGCTGCATAATTGGGGGCCGGCCGGGATCAAGATCGATGGGCGCATAGGTAGGATTGGGGATCACCCACTGTTTGCGCCGCATGACCTTGGGAAACTGCATCATCGCGCCTCGTGTCATCGTAACCAGCCCTTCTGCGCGGGCATAGGCGTAACGGCGCAAGGCCGACCAAAGTGCGCCCGGGCGCTGCGCCGCCGGGTTGTTGCGTTCTGATACGATAACAGGAATGCCCAATGGTCGCGCGGCAAGGACGCTCACGACATTGGTTCGCGTGAGGAAGCTGACAACCAAGTCGGGTCGCGCAAGCGACAAAGCCCGGCGCAGCGTCCCAATCCGGTTGCGGATGTTCAGCAGGGATTGCAGCATCGGCAGGCGCCCCGCCGGATAGCCCAGTTGGCAGACATGTATTGCGCGGTCATGTGCATAATAAGGAGGGGCGTGTGCATCCTCGAACGCGTAAAGACTGACGGTCCAGCCAGAGCGGCTGAAATGATTGCACAACAGGCTGACAATATGTTCCGACCCGCCAGCACGCAGCCCGGGAAGAACGAAGGCAATATGCGGCTTGGCCGCGGGAGTGGCATCCGCCTGCACCAGTTTGACCATAGGCGCAGATTGGCCTCGCGCGGCAGGCAAATCCATCGCCCTTGCGTATAATAGGCCAGCCCCGAACGGCCGGAACCGACGGGTCAGGTTTGACCCGCGGCTCGCATCCGGGGTAATCCATATTGGCTGCCATCCTAGCCAAGCGCCCAGCTTCAAGCGGCCGCTCCACGATGTAGGCTCCATGCCTATGGCATCAGCAACGACGCAATTTGTGCCTTACCCTGCAGCACCGCTTACCGGCGTCCAATTCGGATACCTAAGTAGGTGCGGCAACACGTTTAATTGCGCGTGGCGTGTGAGATGATCATGGTGAATCCGAACGCGATTACAGTGCTGGGCATTTCGATCGCGGCTCTGCTGGTGGCCCCCTTCGTAACGCCAGTGGACATAGTCCAGCAATTGCGCGGCGCAAACACGCTCGACGGGACGTCCGTGCTGCCCGAAGTGCCTGGGGCCGAGGCATTCCCCGGCGCGGAAGGCTTTGGACGGCGCGCGCGGGGCGGGCGCGGCGGCGTCATCATACCGGTGACGACGCTGGCCGATCATGGCCCCGGTTCGCTACGCGCCTGCATGGACGCGAGCGGCCCGCGCATCTGTGTCTTTCGCGTTGCGGGTGTCATCCGATTCACCAACAAGCGGCCTGTTATCCGCAATCCGTTCATCACGATCGCGGGACAGACAGCTCCCGGTGGCGGAATAATCATCGCCCATGGAGGCGGTGCAAACGGCTATACGCCAATCATCGTGAAGGATACACATGACGTCATCATTCGCCATATTCGTGTCCGCACAGATTTAAATGGCACGGAAAGAGGAAGCAATGGATCATTCCTCTTCGAAAACAGCCACAATGTTATTTTTGATCATGTCAGCGGAGCCTGGGCGCTGGACCAGATCATGAGTGGATATGGCCTGAACGACAATATCACAGTGTCAAATTCGATCTTCACGCAAGGCATTCCGCGCCATGACAAATGCGCCCTGCTCGGGTCCAACCCCCGGGAACCACAAAAGATCAGCTTCATCCGGAATCTGTGCGCTCATAATGGCGACCGAAACCCTGACGTGAACTTCACTCCGAAATCCTGCATCGAGATAATCAACAATGTCTTCTACAACGGAGATTCCCAGTTCACAGAGGTACATGAAACTTATGGTGGCACGTCAGTCAGCATCGTGGGGAACTATTACAAGAAGGGCCCAAGCAGCCGGGAAAATATTCCGGCCATTGATCGCGTTCTAGTCCAGAGCACCGGTCAGTCCGAAATCTTCATCGCCGATAACAAGCTGGATCATGTTCGAAATCTGAAGACCAGCACTGTCGCCGTAGCGGAGGTATCGGCTCCGGTGTGTCCGCTGAGCACACGCGTCATTTCTGCCGATCAGGCCTATGCTCAGGCGCTTGAACGGGCGGGAGCCTTCCCGCGAGATTCACTGGATGCCAGCACCGTGCAGGAAGTGCGAACGCGGACAGGATCAATCCTCAAGGACCCAAAGATGTTGAGTGGGCCACGCCCGCTGCCTCAGATCGCGTCGGGCGAGCCCTATGTCGACCTGGATGAGGATGGCATGGCGGACAACTGGGAAAGAGCCAATGGACTGGATACGCGGCGCAACGATGCGTGGCAGGATATCGATCATGACAATTGGCTTAACATGGACGAATTTCTAGACTTCGCGCATCGCGAAGCTCTTGCGGGCCGACAGGTGCGCTGATCTGCAAGCTTTCAATATTGCAATCGAAGCTCCAGGCCCAAGATGGCGCGATCAAAGTCATCGACCGGGTCCGTACTGTCACGATTGGCAACTCGCCCAGTGACCGCAACGGAGATATTGCGGCTCATCAGATATTCGACCTCTGCCACACCGGCCAGAGTGCGTTCATGGCGACCGCTGCCGATGAAACTACTGCGCCTGTAGATCGCGGCAGCCATCCATCGCAGATTGTGATAGATCTCATTCTGCACGCCGAGCTGAAGACGGGTGTCCGTACGTGACTGCGCGCCATTCTGGACTGTCGCGACATCGCCACGAAAGGCGTCCAGCGTCACCGCCCAGCGTTCGGACGGGGTGTAGGTCAGTGAACCGGAGATCGACAATCCGTTGCGGCTGTCCAGATTGGGATCGGCGGGATTGAAACGGAAGATGCCGACACCTGCCTCGCCCCGGATCAGGCCGCCGGGATCTAGGGATATGCCCGCCCGTGCGCCATATGTCCTGCTATCGCGATCGACGCCGGAACTGTCTGTGGCCAGCCGGAAGTCACGGGATGAGAAGAACCCCTCGCCAAAGACGTGCATATTGCCGCTGACACGGTAGCCCAGCCGAGCGGAACCCGAATATTGGCTAAAGTCGCGTTCGGCGTCGATCGCGGGCAGTGCATCATTTTTGAGCGCCGTACCTTTAATCCCGGCGGTGAAGCGCGCGCCCTGATGCGTATAGCCGAGTTCGCCCAGCCACTGGTTGTAACGGCGTGGAGGGCCGCCCGGCGTTGTTTCGGATTCCGGTTCACCCCGTTGTTCAACCAGGCGTGTCCAACCCGCCCTGCCCGTCAGCGTCCCACTGCTCGACAGTTTGTACACGGCGCCGATGCTCGCATTGCCGCTTTCGGTATTTTCTGAGGTCGTTTCAAAATAGCGCCGGATCAGGGCACGGCCCTCCGCCGATAACTGCAGATTGTCGCTCGTCAGTTGCAGATTTACCCAAGGGGAAATCGTCAGCCGTTCGTCGTCAATCTCATTGGAGGGCAGCGCATATATGTTTGAATCATATTCAAGCCGCGCATCAACCCCTAAATAGGCGGACACATTGCCGAGTTGGACCGGGCGCGCTTCATATTCCGATGGCGTTTGCAACAGCGGGGTGGCGCGGTCCAGCTGCTGCGCAAAGGCGGGATGGGTCATCGCGGCCAAAATGACGAAGGAGCCGAGCGGAACAGAGCGGATAGTCAAAACCATTTCTCTACGACCTTGATGGTATCGCCGGGCTGGATCGGCGTATTCTCAGATGCTCTGGCAGTGGAGGCGTGGCCATCCACCTGGCGGATGATGGCAACGGCATTGCGATTGGCGCGGAATGTATACCCCCCTGCGACAGACACGGCGGTAACCACCGTCATACCGGGTCGATAGGGATATTCCCCCGGGCTACGCACTTCCCCCAGAATATAAATAGGCCGCAGTCTGACCGGCTGCACGCTGACAGCGGGCGAGACCATCAACCGCCTTTCGACCAGCAAGGTGGCAATCCGTTGCTCAAGGTCCGGAATGGTTGTCCCGCTCACCGGCACACCGCCCATGAGCGGAAGCGTTAGTTCACCCCGGTCATTGACGACGAAGGATGTGCCATTTTCTATCTCGGTCAGGCCTGGAATGATGATCCGCAGTTCGTCACCCGGACCAAGCCTGTACTGATTGGCGTTCGCTGTCGACACAGGCGGCAGTCCCGAGATGGAACCGGAACAGGCCGCTGTGAGGCTGACCATCAGGAAAACGCAGATAGTCTGGAAAATCCGCATGACCACCTCCCGTATCTTTATCGCCGATTTCGGCCTTTTTTTTCTGTTTCTGAACAGAAATAAATTAAAGTCAATCGGTGCTGGATAGTAAATTGTTTGATGGGGATAATTCCCTCATCCCCCAGTCCAGATCCCGATTTCGGAAACCAATGCTTCAGCCGCCATCCGCATCGCATCTTCGCTCAGCAGATGGTCGACCGCCAGCATGATGGTTTGTTCACCCACCGCCGCGGCCACCGGAAGCGGCCGGCGGTTAGGCCAGGGGCTGTTGCGAACGGCAAGTTCTTGCGACATATCGGGACAGGAGCCCGTTCCAGCGGGAATACCCCGCCGGCCAAGCCCATCCAGAACATTTTGCCGGTCGATGCGGCCCGGGTCCACCATCAGGTAGAATTTGTAAAAGGCATGCTCAACTCCTTCGGGAATGAGGGGCAGTTCGATCAGCGGATGGCCTTCTACAGCCTGTGCCAGGATGGCCGCATTGGCGCGGCGCCTGGCCAGCCAGGACGGTAATTTGCGCAATTGCACCCGGCCGATCGCAGCTTGCATTTCGGTCAGGCGCCAGTTCGTGCCGAAACTTTCGTGGAGGTAACGGAAGCCGTTTCCTGCGGAGGGCATGGAAAGCATAGCGGGATTTTTGCCATGATCCTTGTAGGCCCAGGCTCGTTCCCAATGGTTGGCGTCGTTCAGCAGCAACATGCCGCCCTCGCCTCCGGTCGACATGATTTTGTCCGTGCAAAAGGAGAAGGCGGCGGCATGTCCGAAGGACCCCACCTTCCTCCCCCGGATGCCTGCGCCATGCGCCTGAGCACAGTCTTCAACCAGCCAGAGGCCATGCTGCTGCGCAATCATGCCAAGCGCATCCATGTCGCAGGGCCAGCCGGCGAGATGAACGCAAAGTATCGCCCTCGTCCGGGAATTGATCAGCGGGACCACGGCGCCAGGATCGATCGTGTGGCTGTTCCGGTCGATATCAGCAAATACAGGCACCGCGCCCACCGCGACGATAGCCGAGGTGCTGGCGAAGAAACTCCGCGCCGGAAGGATGACTTCATCCCCCACTCCGATGCCGAGTGCGCGGAATGCCAGTTCCAGCGCTAGCGTGCCGTTGGCGAGGGAGATGGCGTAGGGCGCCCCGCAATAGTCCGCAAATTCGCGTTCAAACGCCCGGCATTCCTCGCCATGCACCAGAGAGTTGACGCGGCCAGTTTCCAGCACGCGCGCGACCGCCGCCACCTCATCCGATTCATATTGGGGCCAGCGTTGGCTGGGCGGAGGAAAGGAACCGATGACGGGAGCAACTCTCACGTCCCTTGCCTGGAAACTGTGTTTCATATCATCCCCGATACGGACGTGCAGAAGTTCTGCCGGTCATTCATTCGCAGCCTTGCCCACCACATCGATTTCGCGAGCGAGTTCGCGCAGCGCCTTCACCCAATTCGACTGGGCGGGCGCGCGCAGCAGTTCCTTCATCAGGTCTCGCACCCCTTCCTCGTCACAAGCGGCAATCAGATTTGCGAGGTCTGCGAAAGCATCAACGAGCGTTTCGAGCGGCACCGGGCAAGGGCTGGCCTCGATGACGCCAGGAATGCTGGAACGCATCCGCTCCTCTGTCGCATCGAACAGCTCTTCATAGAGCTTCTCTCCCGGTCGCAGCCCGACGAACTGGATCGGAACGTCGACATCTGGCCGCAGTCCGGCGAGGCGAATCATGCGACGGGCAATATCGACGATCTTGATCGGCTCGCCCATATCGAGAACGAAGATCGTTCCGCGATCGATCTTTGCCTCCATCGCGCTCGCGCTGCTCTGCAGTATCAACTGCA
This sequence comes from Pseudomonadota bacterium, assembly GCA_023433445.1. Classification (GTDB taxonomy): domain Bacteria; phylum Pseudomonadota; class Alphaproteobacteria; order Sphingomonadales; family Sphingomonadaceae; genus Sphingobium. The sequence continues at coordinate 35,862 of JAEZCS010000176.1, forward strand.
CCGCCTCGCCAACGGTCATGAAATAGCGCTTGATGTCGGGATGCGTAATGGTGAGCGGCTTCCCCGCGGCCATCTGTTGCTGAAGGAGCGGAACAAGTGAGCCGCTCGACCCCAGGACATTGCCGAAACGAACCGTCATGAAGCGCGGACTGTCCGGATCGCATTGACCGATCAGATCCAACGCCTGACAATAAAGTTCGCCCAGGCGCTTGGTCGCACCCATTATGCCGACCGGATTCACCGCCTTGTCAGTCGAAACCTGGATCATTGCCAAGGCGCCATAGGCGCAGGCAGCGTCGGCGACGTTGCGCGTGCCCAGCACATTGGTATGCGCCCCTTCACAGGCATTGAGCTCGACGATGGGAACATGCTTGAGCGCTGCGGCGTGAAAGACGATTTCAGGCTGGTGCCGCCGGAATACATCGTTGAGCGCGGCGCGTTCACGAATAGAACATAGCTCAGGGCGACAAACCACTTCCGGGAACTTGTCCCGCACCTGCATCTCGATAGCGTATAGATTGAACTCGCAATGATCGAGGAGGACGATCTCGGCAGGCTTGAAGGTGGATATTTGCCGGACCAACTCGCTGCCGATTGTCCCGCCCGCGCCGGTGACGAGAACCCGCCGCCCCCGGATCAGTCGATCGACTATGTCCCGTTGCAGCGAAACTTCGGGGCGGCCGAGAAGGTCGGCCAGCTCGAAATGTTTGATCTCGATTTGCGGCTCGCCATCGTCGCTCTTTTGAAGATCATTGGCGCGCGCCACTGTGAGATCGCACTGGTCCGCCAGTTTCACCAGATTGGAGAAGGCCTGACGCGGCATCGACTGGTTTCCACGGACAACCAGGCTTTCCGGCTTCTGCCCCTTCACCGCCAGCATCTCGACGATTTGCGGCAATTTCTCAGGTGAGCCGAGTACCGGAACACCCGCTACCTGCAATCTGGTTTCCCGGCTATCGAAGGTCAGCACACCTACGACATTGAACCGCCTGACGCGCTCGGCCCGGAGCATTTCCATCAAAGAGCGGATCCATTCCAACTCTCCCAGCAGCAAGATATTGTGACGGCCGCCCGGCGGAAAAATACGCGCAAACGCAAATTCACGCAGGCCGCGCCGCACAGTCCGCGCGCCAATCATCGCGACAAGCAACAACGCAGTGTGGAGCAAAGCAAAACCGACCGCATGAAGTGGCACAGCCCTGATTTTCGTTTCGATGATGAGGCACACACCCCAGGCCGCGGCCATGCCGCCTGCCACTGCCGTTGTCAGGGCAATGCAATCATCGAATGACAAGAAGCGCCAGCTTCGCCAGTAGAGCCCTGTCAGGCAGAGTGTGAATACAGCGGTCAGGCTGAAGAAGAACATCAAGCTTGGTCGACCGTAAAAGGCAGCCGATACGGGGCTCGGCATGGCCATCACGACGAGCAGCAGCGTGAGAAGGACCAGTGACCCGTCGATCAGCATGAGCGCGGCAAATCGTGCCGGTCCTGAAAAACCGGTCGGGCGTGTCAACAGGTCATGCAACAAAAGCGCCCATAAGGGCGTGCCTGGCAAAACTTCAGCCCGCGATTGCGAAAGCTCGTTCAGAAGCGGGTCAGATCCAGCGGGCGGCGAGCTCGCATCCATAGCAAAACCCTTGTGTATCAGAAAAGATCTTGGTGGACGCCCTGCATGAAGTCAGAAAGGGTTCTAGCCCGGATGCAACAGCACCATCTCGATCACGTCATAGACGGTAGCGACTTCGCTTTCGTCTGCAATGAACCAGACAGCTATCATCCCTTGTGGCAGGTTGCGGCAAAGTATCGTCCGAAGGAGCAAGCGTTGCGACGCCAGAAGAACCCAATGATTTGGTGAAGTATCCCCCGCTACATCTTTTGGATAGTTGACAAATACGGATCTTCACTGGGCGGCATTTGCGCTCAGACTCGCACGATAGGCTACGCTGCCTTTCTACCGAGTCCCTGAAGTGCGCACTCATCAGCTATTGCGCGGTGAGAATGTACAGATGACCTTGATCGCCACGCTCAAGGTTTGACCGGCCGAAAATGATGAATCAGATATTTCCGTTCCCCCGCTTCATCTACCCGCCGCCCCCGCAGAGCGCGCGACGCAGAAGACGAACGCTCAACTCAGATTCTAATTTCGAAATCAGCATATTTGCGTCCGCAACAATAACAACATTACAAAGATTTACCGCTCTCCTCCATTGAAACACACTTGAGTTAAATTTTTTAGGATTTACGGTACCTTGCCCCATATCTTTCATGTGATATCCTCCCTTTCCAAAAGATAGGGTCGCATCGGTCCAGAGCGTACGGATGATAACTCGTCGCAACCGCTGTGACGCTGAAGGGAGATGGGGATGACTGTAACGTCAGAGGTCGTGCTCGTTGGCGGCAACTCGATAGTCAGGGAGGGCCTTCGGCGGCTTCTGTCTGAACAGGAACATCAAGTCCTTCATGCCTGCGCTTCCCTGGACGATCTCGACCAGGCCTATGTCGCCGGCGAGGGGCACCTCCTCCTTCTGATTGAGGAACCAGGGGTCGAATGGCGTGGCAAGACGCTGGCACAAGCGCGTCAGCGCTTCCCTTCAGCGCGTATCGCCATACTGGCAAACCAGTTCGATTTCGACACCATGCTCGCGGCCTTCCGTTCTGGTGCCGAAGGATATCTTACCAACGACCTGTCATGGGAGAGACTGACCGGCTATCTGGACCTCATTGCGCTGGGGGAGAAGATCTTTCCATCACAACTGGCCCAGAAGCTGATCGAACAGTACAGCGCACCCAATAGTGACCCAGCGAACGCTTTGACTGTCGAATCCGCCAATCTGTCGGCACGGGAAAAGGAGATATTGCAGCGATTGATTGCGGGCCTTCCCAACAAGGTCATTTCCCGCGAGCTTTCTATCAGCGAGGCGACGGTCAAAGTTCATGTAAAGGCCGTGCTGCGCAAATTAGGAGTGGCCAACCGCACTCAGGCAGCAATCTGGGCGGCCGCGCAAGGATTGCAGAGCCTGGCCCCAGAAGGCAGCGCCAGTTCCTCTCCGGGCGGGGTGGATGCCTTGACGATGGATCGTGCCGTCAAGATCAGCGGTGCCGCCTCCAAGGATTCAGCCAATGGATGTGCAGCAAACGCCTGACTACGCTACTAACCTAACTAACGGTTTTTATTGGCCATAGAGACTATCCAATGGGATAGTCCGCCTGCCCCTTTTGAATGTGTGGCAGGCAATATGTGCAATGGACTAAGCCAACCCTGCTTTGCATGCTGTTCGATGAGCCAAACAGCCTAACGCCTGAGCCGGAGCACTCCGCGTGCAGACCAATCCTTATCATGCCGGTGCCTATCCCCCGCGGCCACGGGCTGCTCAAGGCGCAAGGCTGAACGCAACGCAGCATTGGGCGAATGAACTTCACCGCTGGGAGTTCGTGCTGTTGCAAGGCGCAGTGTTCTTTGCCCCATATATCTCGTTCCGGCATCCGGCGATCTTCATCACGATCGGCGACATTTTATTCGCCGGAGCATTTCTCCTGCGACTAGCCAACGGTCGGCTTGCGGCGCCGTTCGCCAGCCTGACTTGGCTGTGGCTGCTGGGGCTGCTGATGCTGACAGCCGGGCTATTCATCGGCAGCGCGTTCCATGGTGACCTGGTTCGATGCCTGGTGTTGCTGGCGCAATATTGCTTCGCTTATCTGCTCGTTCCGCTCGTGCTGCTCAATCGATCTGAGGAAGAGGTCATCCGGCTGATAAAATGCGGCATCGCGGGCATGACACTCATGTGCGCGATCGGCGCCATTCTCTACTGGTCGGGCTATGTCAGCTCGGGCCGTGGCCAAATGGCGCTGATTACCGGCAACGGGCGGTTGGCGGGCTTTGTCGACAATCCCAACGCGATGGGCGTGATGACGGTCATGGTGATGCCGTGCATCTGGTTCCTGCTACTGTCAAAGCAGATGCGCGCATGGGTCGCGTTCCTGTGCCTCGGCTTGCTCGTGATCGCCGTCATCCTGACCAGTTCGAATACCGCGCTCTTCAGCATGATCGCCGCTGCCCTCGTCTTCTTCGGCGGCCGCCGCAATTTTAAGACACTGCTGGCGCTAGCCTTTCTAGGAACTGCAGTGCTGACTTTTGGACAGAATTACTTGCCTGCGACATTCCAGGACCGAGTTCTGCCCGCGCTTGTCTCGGGCGACTTAAGCAGTGCGGGCACGTTTGAGGATCGGCAGGAGCTGAACCGGGAAGCACTGCATATGGCCGATGAAAACCTGATCATCGGATTAGGCGCTGATCAATATCGCCTGGTCAGCCGTTACGGCGCTCCAGTTCATAATGTTTACCTGCTTTTATTGAACGAAGGAGGTGGGCTTTCTTTACTGGGCTTCCTGGTCATGCTGAGCGTACCGATACTGGTCGCCATCACAGCAAATCCCTTGCCCCATGGAAAGCTGGTACTTCTAACAACGGTGACGACACTGATGGTGTTTGCCAACGCGGTCATGGGGGTAGCCCATGTCTATAACCGCGCTTGGTTCCTGTTCGTCTTTTTGGCAGTCAGTCCGGCCTTGAGAGTCCAGATACTGAGCCCGAACGTCCTGCCATTCTTTGGGCGACGCCGCAGCGCGCGCGGCCCTGCACCGCTCATAAAAGCCTAAGGACATCCCGCAGTGAGGATATTTGCCAACATTTCCGGCGGGCCGATGGGGCGCCGGTTGATCAACATCGGTCATATGTTGACGGGTAATTTTGTGAATGCGGGAGTGATGTTGATCGCCGTGGCGATCGCGGCGCGCGGTCTTGGACCGGAAGCGTGGGGCGCGATGGCGCTGGTACTCGCCCTCGCCAGCACGATCGAGCGGCTGGTACGCTTCGAGTCCTGGCAGCCGCTCATCAAGTTCGCCGCCGAGGAAGAGGTCGGCGCCGACCCGGTGCGCATGGCGCGGCTCTATGGCTATGGGGTCCTGCTGGACATGAGCACCGCCGGCTTGTCGGCTCTGCTGCTTGTAGTGATCGCCGCGATCCTTCCGTCCGTTTTCGGCATCCATGGCATCCCGCTGGACGCGGCGTCCATATATTCGCTGACGCTACTTACCAAATTCATCGGGGCGCCGGGAGCGGCTCTCCGCATGGACGGTCGGTTCACCGCCGTTGCCTATTCGCAGATCCTGTCAAATATCCTGCGCGTGATCCTTGCCGCGCTTTGCCTGTGGCTGAACGCGGGCCTGATCGGCTTTATCATCGCCTGGACCGTAGCCGAGATATCCTTCAACTTCTATTATGCCTGGCTGGGGCATCAGTCGCTCAGCCGACAGGGCATCCCCTTTCCACTGAGCGTTTCATTGCGCGGATTGAGAATAGATTTCCCCGATTTCCTGTCCTTTGCATGGACGACGAACCTGTCCACAGCTCTACGGACATTGACCCATGAGGCGGACGAACTGGTTGTCGGCGCCCTCGCCGGCCAGACGGCGGCGGGCATGTATAATCTAGCCAAGCGGATTGCGAAATTTGGGCAACAGATCGCGGCGCAGGTCCAGACGGTGATTTACCCAGAACTGGCTCGCATGTGGCGTAGCGGCGACCGGTCGATGTTCCGCAGCACTCTTTTCAATACGCAACTATTGCTCAGCGGAGCGGGAACGGCAATTGCCATCCTGACATGGTTCTTCGGCGAATGGCTGCTGCGCGTCGGTCCCGGCGTCCAATATATCCCGGCCTTCCCGCTATTGATGAGCCAGGTCGTAGCTGTATTGTTCATCATGCATTCGGCCCCGGCCCGCAGCGGCTTGCTGGCGATGGGCCAACCCCAATTGGTGCTGCGCGTCTTCGCTCTAAGCACTGTGATCTTCTATGCGGTGGCCATCCCCGGCCTCATCTATTTCGGACCCATCGGCGCAAGTGCCGCACACATCGCCTTGGCAGTGGTGACCGCTACGCTGCTGGACGCAGGATGGAGCTATCACAGCCGGCCTGAAACGCTGTCGATCCCATCGGCGGCGGAATGATCTGATATAAAGATAGCCGGCCCGCACATCCTTATGTGGGCGTCTGCCATTCAAAACCTACGTTCATCAGAGAGCCGATAGATTTGGGACGCACTTGCCGGAGAGGCGTCTCGCCGACGTTCTGCACTCATATCCGAAACAGGAAATCAGCGGCCGCCTAGAGCATCGTGCGGAAAAGTGGAAACCGGCTTCCCCCTGAAAACGGTGCGAAAACAAAAAGCTAGAGCACGCGGCCCGCGTCCGATTAAACGCAGCGTGCTCTAGACCGCCGCCGATATTCACCGGCGGAACTCCATCCGCATATCAAGCCATTCCGCTGGCACGCTCCCGCGAGCGGAAGGGTGTGGCCATGCGTTCATACCAGCGGCGGCGGGTGGGCATCTCACCGCTGAAATATTCACCGGAGTCCATGTAAAACTGGACTGGGTCACCATAGCCGCGCCGGGCATGTTCGGCATAATCGACGCGATTGATGACGACGCCATCCACCGGCTTTTGCAGAACCTGCAAAGCCGCGCGCACCTGCTCGATAGTCGTCCGGCCCCAGCGTACGACCATCAATGTGTGGTCCGCCGCATCCATCAGCATGCGCGAGTCCCGCGTGGCAAGCGTAGGCGGCGCATTGATGATCAGCAGGTCAAATTGCTCGCGCAGTTGATCCAATAGCTCGTTCACCTTGCCCAGGCGCATGAGGGCGACCGGATTGCGTGCGGGCTCCCGCGCGCTGAGAACGACGGGCTCGTAAGTGGTGACTTCCGATGGCTCCAGTTCAGGC
>JAEZCS010000226.1 GCA_023433445.1 Pseudomonadota bacterium
ACCAAGCGATGGAAGCCTATATCTACGATGCCGTAAGGACACCCCGTGGCCGGGGCAAGCCGGACGGATCGTTGCATGAGATCACCCCTGTCCAGCTGGCGACGCAGGTGCTGGAGGCGGTGCGGGACCGCAATGCCATCGACACGGCGGATGTGGACGATGTGATCCTTGGCTGCGTCACCCCCATCGGCGAGCAAGGCGGGGATATTGCCCGCGCCGCCGTGCTGAATGCCGAATATGAGCAGACGGTGCCAGGCGTGCAGATCAACCGGTTCTGCGCGTCGGGGCTGGAGGCGGTGAACATGGCCGCCGCCAAAATCTATTCGGGCGAAGCAGGGCTGGCGATCGGCGGCGGTGTCGAGTCCATGAGCCGCGTGCCCATGTCAGCGGACGGCGGCGCCATCGCGATGGACCCGGCGGTCGCATACAAAACCTATTTCGCGCCCCAAGGTATCGGCGCTGATGTGATCGCGACCAAGTTCGGCATCAGCCGCGACGATGCCGACGCCTATGCGGTGGAAAGCCAGCGGCGGGCAAAGGCGGCCTGGGACGAAGGGCGCTTTGCCAAGTCGATCATTCCGGTGCGCGACGTGGTCGGCGAAGTCGTGCTGGACCATGACGAACATATGCGCCCGGACGCGACGATGCAGTCGCTTGGCAGCCTGAAGCCGAGCTTTGCCGCGCTGGGCGAGGAAATGCCGGGCTTCGACGCGATCGCGCTGCTCAGATATCCCGAATTGGAGCGAGTGAACCACATTCACCATGCGGGCAACAGCAGCGGGATCGTCGATGGCGCAGCGGCGGTGTTGGTCGGCAACAGGGATATGGGCGAGAAATACGGCCTGAAGCCCCGCGCCCGGATCAAGGCAATGGCGTCGATCGGATCCGAGCCGCTGATCATGCTGACCGGGCCTGAGTTCGTCGCGGGCAAGCTGCTGAGCCGGGCGGGGATGAGCAGCCATGACATCGATCTGTGGGAGTTGAACGAGGCGTTCGCAAGCGTCGTGCTGCGCTACATGCAGGCGATGGACCTCGACCATGACAGGATCAACGTCAATGGCGGAGCGATCGCCATGGGCCATCCACTGGGCGCCACGGGCGCGATGGTGCTGGGCACGGCGCTGGATGAACTGGAGCGGTCGGGCAAGGGCACGGCGCTGATCAACCTGTGCGTCGGCGCGGGCATGGGCACCGGGATCATCATCGAACGCGTTTGAATTATTCCGTTCAGGCGAACGGAGTTGAGAGGCAGCAACGTTATGCAGACCATCAATTTTGACATCGATGCCGACGGCATCGCCACGCTGACCATCGATGTGCCGGGCCAGTCGATGAACGTCATTGGCCCCGATTTCCTCGCCGATCTGGACGAAGCGATCACGCGCATCGGTTCCGACGATGCGGTCAAGGGTGTGGTGATTGCTTCGGGCAAGGACAGCGGCTTCATGGCGGGCATGGACCTAAAATATTTCGGGTCGATGCTGGCGAGCGGCGGGGGAAAGCGCCCTGCCCCGGCCGCGATTTTCGACCAGCTTTTCGTCCTGAACCAACTGTTCCGCCGGTTGGAAACATGCGGCAAGCCGGTGGCCTGCGCCATTGAGGGCACCTGCGTCGGCGGCGGGTTCGAGCTGGCGATGGCGTGCCATCGGCGCGTGGTGGGCGATAGCCCCAAGACGCAGCTTGGCCTGCCGGAAATCCTGATCGGCCTCTTCCCCGGCGGTGGCGGATCCCAGCGACTGCCGCGGCTGATCGGTGTGCAGGCGGCGCTGATGTATATGTTGCAGGGCAAGCTGTTCCGCCCGGCCGAAGCGGCGATGCTGAAGGCCGTCGATGAGGTCGTGCCGCAGGGCACGGCGGTTGAGAAGGCGAAGGCGTGGGTGAAGGCCAACCCGTCCGCCAGCGCCCAGCCGTGGGACGTGAAGGGGTTCAAGTTTCCGGGTGGCGCGGGCGCGTTCAATCCCGGCTTTGTGCAGACGATGGTCGGCGCGGTGCCGATGACGCTGAAACAGACGCAGCGCAACATGAACGCGCCGGTCGCTTTGCTGTCGGCGGTTTATGAAGGCGCGCTGCTGCCGTTCGACCGGGCGATCCGGGTCGAGAGCAAATATTTCGCGAAGGTCGCGGCCGATCCGCAGGCGGCGAACATGATCCGCAGCCTATTCGTCAACAAGAACGCCGCCGAACGCGGTGCGCGTCGGCCCAAGGACCAGCCCAAGGCGCCGACGAAGAAGCTGGCCATGTTGGGCGCAGGCATGATGGGCGCGGGGATTGCGACAGTGGCCGCGCAGGCGGGCATGGAAGTCATGCTGTTCGACCGCGACCTTGCCTATGCGGAAAAGGGCAAGGCGCATGTTGAGGGCGTGCTGAAGAAGCGGCTGGGCCGTGGCATGACGCCGGAGAAGATGGCGGAGACGCTGGCGCGCGTGACGCCGACGACCGATTATGCGGCACTGGCCGGAGCCGACTTTGTGATCGAGGCGGTGTTCGAGGATGTCGCGATCAAGGCCGAAGTGACGAAGAAAGTCGAGGACGTGCTGGGCCCCGATGTGATATTTGGGTCCAACACATCGACCCTTCCTATCACCAAGCTGGCAAAGGCATGGAGCAAGCCCGCCAATTTCATCGGCATCCATTTCTTTTCGCCCGTGGAGAAGATGCCGCTGGTCGAGATCATCCTGGGCAAGGAAACCGGCCCGGCCGCGATCGCCAAGGCGCTGGATTTCGTCAGCCAGATCAAGAAGACGCCGATCGTCGTCAATGACTCGCGCGGTTTCTATACCTCGCGCTGTTTCGGCACCTATGTGCAGGAAGGCGTTGAGATGGTGGCCGAAGGGATCAATCCGGCGCTTATCGAAAATGCTGGGCGGCAGTTGGGCATGCCTGTAGGACCGCTGGCGGTCGGTGACGAAGTGTCGATCGAGCTAGGCCACAAGATCGTCGTCGCAGCGCAGAAGGAATTGGGCGACGCCTATGTGGCGCAGCCGTCCGACGCGGTGATGGCGCGCATGGTCGAATTGGGAAGGCTGGGACGCAAGAGCGCCAAGGGATGGTATGATTATCCCGAGGGCGGCAAGAAGCATCTGTGGCCGGGACTGGAGGAGATGTTCCCGCGCGCGGCGATTCAGCCTGACGTGGAGGAAGTGAAGGAGCGGCTGCTGTATCGCCAATTGGTGGAATGCGCCCGCTGCTACGAGGAAGGCGTGCTGGAAACGGTGGAGGATGGCGATCTGGGCGCGATCTTCGGCTGGGGCTTTGCGCCCTGGACCGGTGGGCCATTCAGCCACATGGATACGGTCGGCATCGG
>JAEZCS010000182.1 GCA_023433445.1 Pseudomonadota bacterium
GATGCGAGGAGCATCACGCCGACGGGTCCATCAGTCTTGATGTAGTCGTGGCATGTTCGAAGCTGCGGACAATGCGATGTGGGTCAGTATCGTGACCAGATGAGATATGATCTGCATCAATATAGAAGGTGATCGACGTTGCATCTGATGTGCGCGACGACAGGATGCGATCTGCGCTTCTTCTTCAATCTTTAGGGGCTGGTCGGGCAAGTTTTTGATTTCATCGGATTGTGTCGGGAACGGGCCTGCTATTGCACTCGTTAAGGCCGCATTCCTCAGGAGGATGCAATGGCCGACACGATCGACCCGGCGCGTGCCGACGACGCGCCGCTTTCCACATCGAAACACCGCGGTGCTGCCGTGGAGGCAGCGGGCAATGCGACGCTGCCGCATCCGGCGGACGGCAATGCCGATACGCTGATCGGGCGCACCGTGACGATCCGGCGCCCGCGCGCCGAACTATTCGCCTTCTGGCGAGACTTCACCAACCTTCCCCACGTGCTCGAGAATGTCGAGCGGATTGAGGTGCTGGACGACCGCCGCTCGCACTGGACGGTGACCGCACCAGGCGGGAACACCGTCGAATGGGTGGCGGCAATCACCGACGAAAAGGAGGGCGAGTATATCGCCTGGGCGTCGGAGGAGGGTGCGGACGTGCCCAACAGCGGGCGTATCGATTTCCGCGACGCGCAGGGCGATCGCGGCACGATCGTCACCGCGACGATCCTTTATGATCCGCCCGCCGGGCTGATCGGCAAGGTCATCGCCAAGATGTTCCAGCGCGAACCGCACATCCAGGCGCGGCGCGACCTGCGTCGACTGAAGCAATTGATGGAAACCGGCGAAATCGCGACAGCGGTCTGGACCAAGGCACAATATGAGGAGGAGCAGAACTGATGCGCGCGCTCACCTGGCATGGCAAGCATGACGTCCGTGTGGACACTGTTGATGATCCCGAAATCATCAATCCGCGCGACGCAATCATCAAGATCACTTCGACCGCGATTTGCGGATCCGACTTGCATCTTTATGATGGGTACATCCCGACAATGCAGACGGGCGACATCCTGGGCCATGAGTTCATGGGCGAAGTGGTGGAAACCGGGCCAAAATCGACACTGCAGAAGGGTCAGCGCGTCGTGGTGCCCTTCACCATCAGTTGCGGCGGCTGCTTCCATTGCGAAAAGCATCAATATTCCGCCTGCGAGAACAGCCTGCCTGCCGAAAATCAGGAGATAGCGCAGACGCTCTACGGCCAGCCGATGGCGGGGCTGTTCGGCTACAGCCACATGACCGGCGGCTATGCGGGCGGACAGGCGGAATATGTCCGCGTGCCCTTTTCCGACGTGGGCCCGATCGTGATTCCCGACGGGGTCGATGACGACAAGGTGCTGTTCCTGTCCGACATCCTGCCCACCGGCTGGATGGCCGCGGAAAATGCGGAGATCGAGCCGGGCGATACGGTCGCCGTCTGGGGCTGCGGCCCGGTCGGGCTTTTCGCCGTGCAGTCCGCTTTCCTGATGGGCGCTGAGCGGGTGATCGCCATCGATCATTTCCCCCGCCGCCTGGAACTGGCGCGCAAGTTCGGCGCGGAGACGATCAACTATGAGGAAAGCAAGACCTACGAAGCGTTGATGGAAATGACCGGCGGCATCGGCCCCGACGCCTGCATCGATTCCGTCGGGCTGGAAGCGCACGGCCTGTTTGCCGACAATATCATCGACCAGATCAAGGTATCGACCTTCATGGGCACGGACCGCGCGCATTCCATCCGTCAGGCGATCATCGCCTGCCGCAAGGGCGGGCGCGTCTCCATGCCGGCGGTCTATGGCGGCTTTGTCGACAAATTCCCGCTCGGCGCGTTCATGCAAAAGGGGCTGACGCTCAAGACCGGTCAGACCCATGTGCAGCATTATATGCCCGCGCTGCTCAACGCGATCATGGAGGGCAAGGTCGATACCACCTTCCTCATCAGCCATCGCCTGCCGCTTGAACAGGCTGCCGAAGGCTACCGCATGTTCCATGACAAGCAGAATGAAGTGACCAAGATCGTGCTGAAGCCCGGCATGGATCAGGCAGCCGCAGCATGAAGTGGAGTATGTCCCATGTCTTCGCGTAAACTGGCCGTCGTAACCGGGGCTTCCACCGGCATCGGCTTTGAACTCGCGCATGTCGCGGCGCAGGAGGGCTATGACCTGATCGTCGTTGCGGACGAACCGTTGATCGAGGCAGCGGCCAAGGACTTCAGCCGACATGGCAGCGATGTGCACCCGGTCGAGGCCGATCTTTCGACCATCGAAGGCGTCGATCGGTTGATCGCGGCCACTGGCGGTCGGCCGATCGACATATTGTGCGCCAACGCCGGGCGAGGCGTCGGTCACAGCTTCCTGGAACAAGAGCTGGCTGACTGGCGCAAGGTAATCGACACGAATATCGTCGGCACGCTCTATCTGTTGCAGCAAGTGCTGAAGCAGATGGTTGCGCGCAACGATGGAAGGATACTAGTCACCGGATCAATCGCCGGCTTCATCCCCGGCGCCTTCCACGCGGTCTATAACGGGACAAAGGCCTTCATCGACAATTTCGTCGAGGCGGTCCGCAACGAAATCAAGGACAGCGATGGCGTCACCATCACCAACCTCATGCCCGGTGCCACCGAAACAGAGTTTTTCGAGCGCGCGGGCATGGAGGATACGAATGTCGGCGAGATGCAAAAGGATGATCCGGCCAAGGTTGCGCGGGACGGATGGGACGCCCTGATCGCGGGCAAGGCGCACATCGTCTCTGGCTGGAAGAACAAGATACAGGTTGCCGCCGCGCATGTCGCACCGCCCAGCCTGATGGCGCAGTTCCACCGCAAGCTCGCGGAACCGGATGGCGAGAAGGGAAAAGAATAGAAGGCGCCCTCCGCTTGTAGTTCCCTATCCCTCTTTTACCTTGCGGCAAGCTGGGGCGGCGCTATGAAAGGCACGCTGGGTCGCGCCGTGGGGGGCTTGCACGGATATATCCGGCGAGGCTGGGGGGAAAGCCTTGATCGCTGTAGGGAATTTGTGTCGGTTATTGGCCGGGCTGGGTGCTCTGGGCCTGTCATCTGCGCTGGCTGCTCAGCCGGGGCTTGACCGGCCCTTGTTGCAGGACAGCTTTCGCATAGGCAGCGGCGGCGGGGCGCTCTGTCAGGCGCAAAGCGTCAATGGCGATCCGGCAAACCGTACCATGTTCGACCGCGCCTGGACGGTCGTGTGCCGGGATGCCGCGCGTCCGGTGGGCCGGATCTACGCCCTGCGGCGAAGCGAGGCTGACACGGAAGAAGCATTGCTTGAGCGGCTGGCGGCGTCGCGCCGTTCTTCCGTAAATTGTAGCGCTCCGGGCGGGATGATCGTGCCCGACATCGGTACGGTAATGGTCCGCAACTGCTCCAGCCAGTCGGGCAGCTATCGCATCCTTTCCGTCGAACGCGGCAAGACGCTGTATGCGACGCAGGGCTTCGCCCCCTATGACACAGTTCTCGACCTAGGCCTGCGCACCGTCGTGCTGGGGCGCACCGTGCCGGGCAAGATCGACATCGTGACGACCGGCGGCAGCAATGCAGCGGCCTTTGCCCGGATGCAGGCCGCTACCCTTGATCCGCAGACGGTGCTGGCGGAGGGCTATCGTCGAAACGCGTCGGGCAACTATGCCGAGGCCGCCGAATTTTTCGACAGCCTGACCGACCGTTTGGCCCGTGATCCGGCGGCGGATGCATTAAGCCCTGTCGAACGGGCCGACCGGCTGCACGAATATCTCGTGAACCACGGCCTGCAATTGTCCAATCTCGGCCTGTTCGATCAGGCTGACGCTGCGTTCGCGCAGGCACGCAGCGTGCAGACAGCCAACGCCGTCCAGCTCCGCCTGCGCCGCAATTTCGAGGCGGTCGACCGTCTCAATCAGCAGGATCTTACGGGCGCGCTCGCCTTGCTGGACCGGTCGCCCGATGGCGTCGCCGAGCCTGCGGCTGGCCCTGATGGTCCTGTCATCCTGTCGAGCGACGTCGCGGCGGAATTGAGCAGCGGCGCGCCTGAAACGCGTGCGCTTGGCGTGCGCCAAGATACGGGGCTGACGCCGGGTGAGCGGGCGGCCATACTCGATGCGCAAGCACAGCAACTGCGCGGCACGATTCTGCGCCTGTCCGGCAAGGCTCGCGAGGCCCGCGCCGTCCTTGTCCAGGCGCTCGAAGATGTGCAGCGGGTTCGCGATGGCCGGGTGACGTCGATCACCCGCCTGCGCGCGCAATTGCTGGGCGAAATTGCGCTGACTCATGAGGCGGACGGGCATTATGGTGACGCCGAGGCGCGGCTCAACCAAGCCGTCAGTCTGATCGCCGCTCAATATCCCGAAACGATGGCTCTCAACGGCGCCCGTGCCCGGTTGGGCGCGTTTCTCGTCCGGCGCGGTCGGACCGAGGAGGCGCTGAAGACCTATCGCGCGATCATGACGTCCACCATGGCGAACCGCGGCACGCTGACGGCGATGGCGAACCAGTTGCAGCCCTATTTCACGCTGCTCACGTCTGAGATGCCCCGGCGGCCGGAACTTGCCTCGGACCTGTTCGAAGCGTCGCAACTGCTGGTGCGCCCCGGCGCGGCCGAGACGCTGGAATTGCTCAGCCGGGAACTGTCGGCTGGCGATGGAGAGGCCGCGCGCCTCTTCCGCCAGTCTGTATCCCTCTCCCGCGACATAGAGCGTGGCCGCATTGCGCTCGCCCAATTGCGTGAAGCGGGGAGGGACGATAGCGCTGTCCAGGATGAGGTCGCACGGCGGCAGGCCGAGATTGACGCGCTGGCGACGGATCAGGCCGCGACGCTGACGGCGCTGGCAGTCTATCCGCAATATCGCGCTGTCAGTCCGCAAGCGCTGACCCTTGAAGAAATGCGAGGAACGTTGAGGGCGGGGGAAGGCTATTACAAGCTCGCCCAACTCGGCGATGCCCTTTATGCGCTGTGGATCGACGGGCAGGGGGCAACCGGCTTTCGCATTCCGGCGAGCGCGAGCGAGGTTGCGCGCAAGGTAGCGGCTCTGCGTGAAACGATCTCGATCGATGTCGCCGGCGTGCAATCCACCTATGCGCTTGACCTCCCGGTGGCGCGCAGCCTCTACCTCGATCTGTTCGGCCCCGTTAATGAGCGGCTGAAAAGCGTGCGCCATCTGATCTTTGAACCGGACGGCGCGATGCTGCAACTGCCGGTCAACCTGCTGGTGACCAGTCAGCCCGGCGTCGACGCTTATGCAGAGCGGCTGGCACAGGGCGAGGACGAGTTTGACTTTCGTGGCGTCGACTGGCTGGGCCGTGATCATGCGGTGAGCACCGCGTTGTCGGCCCGCGCCTTCCGCGACGCCCGGCTGACGCCGCCATCGGGCGCGCCGCAAAGCTATATCGGCTTTGGTGACAATGCACCGCTTGCCGGGCCAAGGCTTACCGCGATGACGCGTGGCACGTTGCCGGGTCAGGCGGAGGATTGCAGTTGGTCGCCTGCTCAGTGGAACCACCCGATTCCGGCGGACGAGCTGCGCTTGGCGGTGCAGGCGGTCGGAGCATCGGGCAGCGAACTGGTGACCGGCGCGGCCTTCACCGATGAGGCAGTCAAGGCGCGCGGGGACCTCGACCGCTTCCGCATCCTGCATTTCGCGACTCATGGCCTCGTCACTCCGCCGCGCGCCGGGTGCCCTGCGCGCCCCGCCTTGCTGACCAGCTTCGCGCCAAAGGCTGGATCGGACGGATTGCTGCAATTTGGCGAGATATTCGACCTGCGTCTGAATGCGGACATGGTCATCCTGTCGGCCTGCGATACGGCGGGTGCGGCGGGCGTGGAAACGACGCGCGCAGCGGGCCTTTCCGGCGGTGGAGGGGCGCTCGATGGATTGGTCCGTGCCTTTATCGGCGCGGGCAGCCGGTCCGTGATCGCGAGCCACTGGCCCGCTCCCGAAGAATATCGGGCGACCGAAAGATTGATGGCCGGGCTGTTCGCTGCGGCCCCTGACGAACCGGTGGGCGAAGCGCTGCGCCAGGCCCAGCTTCGCCTGATGGACGATGCTGAAACCTCGCACCCCTTCTATTGGTCGGGCTTCGCCATCATCGGCGATGCCGCGCGTCCCTTGATCGCCCGGCCCTGATCACCATGGCGGCGCACGGCCTCTTGCGCCGGGGTGCGCGTGTGATGAGCGATGCGGGCCGGTGGCGGCTTGCCGGAACTGCGCTGCTGCTGTTGCTGGCGTTGTTCGTCGCCGGGTGGGATTGGGACGAACCGCTTGGCGGAGCCGGATCGCAACGCGAAATCCCGACTGCGGACGCCGAACGCGGCCTGTACGATTGGCGCGTGGCTGCCTTTGCGCCCCGAGTGGAGCAGGACAGGCGCATCCTGATGGTCGTTTATGACGACCAGACATTGATCGCGACGCGCAAGCGTTCGCCATTGGATCGCGGGCTTCTCGCTCGCGCACTCCGCAACCTGGACACTATGGGTGCGAAGTCGATCGGGATCGACATCCTGTTCGATCAGCCGCAGGATGAGGACGCGGAACTGCTGTCCGCCCTGCATGCCATGCGCACGCCGGTCTGGCTTGGCTATGCCAATTTCGGGGATAACCACGAACAGATCATCTTCGAACAGCAGCAATATCTCGACCAGTTCCTGGCGCAGGCCCGGACGGATCGGGTCAGGCCAGCCAGCATTCGCCTGGAAACCGACAGCGACAATGTCGCGCGCAGCTGGCCGGTACCCGTGGCGGGCCAGCCTCCGTTGCTGTCACTGGCGATGCAGCCGTCCGATACCTTCGCTCGCTATCGCGGCGCCATCCAGTACCGCATGCCGCGCGCCCAAGCGGACGGATCGGAAGAAGCGGTAATCCCGAGCCTTCAAATCGACCTGATCGCCGACCCCGCAATGGCTGACGCCCTGTCGCCGATAGTGCGCGGCCGTCATGTGCTGATCGGGGGCGACATCGTCGATATCGATCAGTTCGAAACGCCTCTGTCCGGGCGGCAGGCGAAATCGACGATGATCGGGCTGGAAGTGCATGCAACCATGTTGGCGCAGCTGCTCGACGGCGCACTGCTGCCCGCAGTGCCCGGCTGGGCTTTATGGGCGGCGGCGGTGCTGATCGTGCTGGCCGCGTCGCTGACCAGCCTTGCCGATCTGCGATGGTTCTGGCTGATCCCCGCATTTGGTTTTCAGGCTGGCGCGATAGCGGGCCTGCCGCTTTGGTTGCAGGCCCGCGGATGGGATACCAAGGGGTTGCCAGCTGTGGGCTGGGCGCTTGGCTGGGTCATTGCGTTCGCCGTGGTGAGCGCTGCGGCAAGAGCGGTAAATTCGCAGCAGCGCCGCTTCGCGCAAGCCGCGCTTGGCAAATATCTACCCCGCGACATTGCCGCGCAGATCCTGGCCGAGCCGGAGAAGCTGGCGCTTCATGGTGAAAAGCGGCCGATCTTCACCCTGTTCACCGACCTTGAGGGGTTTACCAAGCTCAGCCACGCCATCGCGCCGGAAATGGTCGCCCAGTTGCTGAACCGCTATCTCGACATGTTGAGCGACGTGGTGCTGGCCCATGGAGGCACGATCGACAAATTCGTTGGCGATGCGGTCGTCGCATTTTGGGGGGCGCCGATCGCGCGGGAGGATGACGGGCGCAATGCCGCGCTCGCGGCTTATGCCATGTGGCAGGCGGGGGAGGAGTTCCGGCAGGATTTGCCGCCCGGCGTTCCCCCGATCGGGCGAACGCGCGTGGGTCTGCATCATGGCGATGCGATCGTGGGCAATTTTGGTGGCGAGGGCCGCATCCAGTATACGGCGTTGGGCGACAGCATGAACACGGCCGCACGGCTGGAAGCGGCGAACAAACCGCTGGAAACATCCGTGCTGGTTTCGCGCGAGGCAGCGGAACGGTCGAACCTCGACTGGTGGCGTCCCATGGGTCGGGTCAGGCTGCGTGGGCGTGCGACCCCGGTCGACCTGTTCGAACCCGCGCCGGGCTTCCCGGTCGAAGACCGTGACCTGCTGAGCGCGGCGCTGGCCGCCTTCGATACCGACGAAGCGGACAAGCGGACTGCCGCACTGGCCGCGTTGAAAGCGGTGGCGCAGAAATATCCAGGTGATGCGGGACTTTCCAATCTCGTGTATCGTTATAGCAATATTGGGGAGGGAGGAACTTATGGTCTGGGCTAGGGGGGCAGTCGCACTCGGGATGGCGGCGGCTCTGGCGGCGGCGCCCGCATGGGCTGAAAGCCTGGTGGTGAGGTCTTCGGGGCCCTCCGCCGGAAGCTATGCGCCGGGCAAGAAGCTTGCCGACGGCGGATCGCTGCTGCTGAAGGCGGGCGACGTGGTGACCTTGCTCGACGCGAAAAGCACGCGGACCTTGCGCGGCCCCGGCCGCTTCAACGTGACAGCGGAGGCGGCAAAACCTGCATCCAACGTGACCATGGCAGCGCTGCTCGATACCAAGCGCGTACGGCGCGCGCGGACCGGAGCAGTGCGGGGCGCTGTAGGTGAAGCCTCAGCGGCGACGAAGCGGCCCAATTTATGGCTGGTCGATGTCGCGCAGCCAGGGGTGCTCTGCGTTACTGATCCTGCGGCCGTGCGCCTGTGGCGCGCCGACGCTGAAAAGCCGGCCACGGTCCGCATCAGCGGCGGTGGAGTGCAGGCTCCCGCCGATTTTGCCGCCAGTGAGCCGATTGCCGCCTGGCCCGCAGCGCTGCCGATCACGGATGGCGCTGCCTACCGCATCGATTCGGGCGGACGTTCGACGGATATTCGCTTTGCTCTGCTGGGTACGGCCAATAGCGGGATCGATGGCATGGCGTCGGCGCTGATCGCCAAGGGCTGTCAGGCACAGCTTGATCTGCTGATCGATACGGCAGCGCGCTAAAGACTTGATACGCGGGCGGGTGGCGGGCACAGCGCCCTCACCCGGACGGTCGCAGCGGCGGGATGACAGGCCATAAGGCCGCTTCCCTCCTATTTTGGGGGTTGATACGTCGATGGGGTTTCAG
>JAEZCS010000050.1 GCA_023433445.1 Pseudomonadota bacterium
CAAAGCTCATCTTGGTTCCCGGCATATCACGCGCGGGTGAGGCGAGAAACTCAAACAGCCTGTCATAGGTCCAGCTTCCTCCATGCGCTTTCATCGCGGGAGAATAGGCGAAGCCCGCATGATTGGCGACCGGTCGCCCGACCACACCCCAGAGGCCGGGTCCGAGGCGATTTGGGCCGCCCGGACGGAAATCATGGCAACTGGCGCAAAGCTGCATCTTCGCCTTGCCAGCATTGACATCGGCACTGGCAAGCAATGTACCAAGATCTACAGGTGCGGGGGCAGGACTGCCGACTGTGCTGGAGGAGGGCGCGGGCGCCTTCCCGCGCATGTCGCGATGATAAGCGATCAAACGCTTGCCCTCGCCCGGTTCGCTCAGGCTTGCGGGCCAATCTCGCTGGACTGACGCCATGTCGACGCGCGGCGGCATGTCTTCGCTCGGCTTGTAGGCGAGGGCGCCCGGATCGCCATTCGGGTATATCTGCCCCGCGAACCAATGGAAGCTCCAGAGTGTGCCCGCCGCACCCGCGATGCACAATCCCGTCACCAGCCAGCGCATGCGGTTCATGGCTTCATCCTTCCCCGCCCATGAAGATTGCGCGCGTCCAGAAGGCATAGTCCGCCTCGATCACCATGATCCGCACCAGCACCAGCAGCAGCAGCGGTGGCACCAGGATCGCGTAGATCAGCGACAGCCTTTCCCACGCGAGATGCATGAAGATCGACAGGATCAACCCTGCCTTGAGCAGCATGAAGAGGATGATGAGCGTCCAGCGACCGATCCCCTGCACCTGCATATAGTCCACCATGTAGGACATGGCGCTCAGCACGAACAGATAGCCCCAAACCTTCAGGTAAAGGCTGATGGGATGATGCTGCCCCTCATGGGCTGGCGAGGTTTCGGTGCTTGCAATCTCGTGTTCCATGGGCGTCACCACAGGTAGAAGAAGGCGAAGATGAAGACCCACACGAGATCCACGAAGTGCCAGTAGAGCCCTGCTATCTCGACCGCGCTATAATCACCGGCACGGTCATAATGGCCGCGCGCAACCTTGGACGCGATGATGAGCAGCAGGATGACACCGCAGCTTACATGGAGCCCGTGGAAGCCGGTGATCATGAAGAAGCTGGCACCGAATTGCGGCGCGCCCATGGGATTGCTCCACGGACGAACGCCTTCATGGATCAGCTTGGTCCATTCGAAGGCCTGCATACCAACGAAGGCCGCGCCGAACAATGCGGTGAGCAGCATCAGCATAGCTGTTTTTCGCTTGTCCCGGCGATAACCAAAATTGACCGCCATCGCCATGGTGCCGCTGGAACTGATGAGGACAAAGGTCATGATCGCGATAAGGACCAACGGGATGTTCTGGCCGCCGATGGTCAGGGCGAATACCTCGGCCGTATTGGGCCAGGGCTCCACCGCCGACGCGCGCATCGTCATGTAGCCTGTCAGGAAGCAGGAGAAGATGAAGGTATCCGACAGCAGGAATATCCACATCATCGCCTTGCCCCAATGGGTATGGCGAAAGACTTCCTGATCGGCTGACCAGTCGGCGACGATTTCCCGCAGCGAGGGCGTGATGACTTCCCTGTCTCTTCCGTCGGATGCTGTGTGAGCCATGGATGAACCTCATGTAGAGACGAGCAGGGCGGCGACCAAAATCCAGATGAAGAGGAGGAAATGCCAATAGACGGCGCACAGCCGGACATTGTGCAGGTTGCGCCCCGTCAGCACCCAGGCGGTCGCAGCGAGTCCACCAAGAATGTGCAGGCCATGGAGCGCCGTCAGCAGATAGAAGAAGGCGTTGGCGGGATTGGACGAGAGATAGTAGCCCTGCGCCAGATAATGACGCCACAGCAGCCATTGGCCGATCAGGAAGGCGAGGCCGAGCGCCGCGCCTGCTACAGCTGCGCGCGCGATCCTTCTGTTCTCCGCGGATCGGCGTGCGCTCTCCCAGGCGATGCTGCTCGCGATCAATATCCCGCTGTTGATCCAGAGCAGCGGCGGATCGGGCATGGGGACCCAATCGTCCGTATGGCCCATGGAAGCGTGCAGACCCATGCGCATGAAATATGCCGCGCCAAGCAGTGAGAACATGACGAGAGCAACGGCGAAATAGACGCCGAGGCCTATGCCCCCGGCCGACGGGCGGAGGCGGGATGCCGTGGTGAGGTCCCGGTCGCTGGCTGGTTCCCAACTCTTTTCCGCAAGGCGTGCAAGGATCGTCACGTGCGCGGCTCCGTCTGGGGGATGAAGTCGCGCGGTGCGCCCGGTACGCTGTAATCATAAGCCCAGCGATAGACGGTTGGCAGGGCTGGCCCCCAATTGCCATGTCCCGGCGGGGTCTGCGGCGTCTGCCATTCGAGGCTCGTTGCCCCCCAGGGGTTTGGATCAGCCCGCGGTCCCCGGAAAAGGCTCCAGATCATGTTGAAGAAGAACAGGCCTTGCGCAGCGAAGACGATCAGCGCGGCGATACTGATCCACTCATTGGCCAGATGCACCGATTGCGGGATGAAACCGGTCTCTCCCAAAGCATAATAGCGGCGCGGTACACCCAGGATGCCGAGATAATGCATGGGCAGGAAAATCGCATAGGTCCCGAGGAAAGTGATCCAGAAGTGGAGCTTGCCCAGCGTTTCGTTCCACATCCGGCCGAAGATCTTGGGATACCAGTGATAGATGGCACCGAAGATCACTAGAACCGGCGACACGCCCATGACCATGTGAAAATGGGCGACGACGAAGAAGGTATCCGACAGGGGCACGTCCACGCTGACATTGCCGAGGAACAGCCCCGACAGCCCGCCATGGATGAAGGTGAATATGAACGCGATGGCGAACAGCATCGGCACGCGCAAATGGATGTCACCGCGCCATAAGGTCAGAAGCCAGTTATAGACCTTGATCGCGGTAGGTATCGCGATGATCAGCGTCGAGGTGGCAAAGAAGAATCCGAAATAGGGATTCATGCCGCTCACATACATATGATGCGCCCATACGAGGAAACTCAAAGCGCCGATGATGACAATCGCCCACACCATCATCCGATAGCCAAAGATATTGCGTCGGGCATGGACGCTGATCAGGTCCGACACGATGCCAAATGCGGGGAGCGCCACGATATAGACCTCGGGATGCCCGAAGAACCAGAAGAGATGCTGGAAAAGGAGGGGGCTTCCGCCTTCGGTCGGGGTGATCGCACCCATCGACTGCATGGTCGGCATGAAGAAGCTCGTGCCAGCCAGATGATCGAACAGCATCATGATCGCGGCCACGAACAGGGCAGGGAAGGCGAGCAGACCCATGATCGACGCGGTGAAAATGCCCCAGACCGACAAGGGCATCCGCATCAGCGTCATGCCCTTGGTCCGTGCTTGAAGGACCGTGGTGACATAGTTGAGGCCGCCCGTGGTAAAGGCGGCGACGAAGATCGCGAGGCTGACGAGCATCGTGACGATGCCCCATTGATGGCCAGGCGTCCCCTCACTGATCGCCTGAGGCGGATAGAGTGTCCATCCCGCGCCTGTCGGCCCACCAGGAACGAAAAAGCCCGCGACCAGCACGATCACGGACAACAGATAGAGCCAATAGCTCAGCATATTGACGAAGGGGAAGACCATGTCCCGCGCGCCGATCATCAATGGAATGAGATAGTTGCCAAAGCCGCCAAGCAGCAAGGCCGTCAGCAGATAGACGACCATGATCATGCCGTGCATCGACACGAACTGGAGGTAATTGTCCGGCTGGATCGAGGGGAAGACGCCAGGAAAGCCGAGCTGCAACCGCATCAACGCGGACAGCACCATCGCGACCAGCCCGATTGAGATGGCCGTGACGCTATACTGGATGGCGATGACCTTGTGGTCCTGGCTCCAGACATATCTGGTCACCCAACTGTGGGGATGATGCAGCGGTCGCAGGTCGTCAGCCAGGGTGGTAGCCATCAACTCTTGCTCCAGGACGCGGGAACGGTGCAGGCATTTGCCTTGATCAGCAGGATGGACATGGCGGAGGGCGGCGTTTCGGCGAGGATCTGGCCAAAGCTTGTTTGCTGCGCCTGCCAGGCGGCGAAAGCCTTGGGCGACTCCACCACGACGCGTCCGCGCATTTCATGATGACCCGTGCCGCACAGTTCAGCGCACAGAATATCGAACGTGCCAGCCTTGGTCGGGGTCATCCAGAAATAGGTGACGATGCCTGGTACCAAATCCATCTTCGCCCGGAATTCGGGCACGTAGAAATCATGCAGCACATCCTTGGAGCGCAGCACGATCTTGACGGGCTTGCCGAGCGGCAGATGAAGGTCGCCCGCCTCGACCAGCAGATCGTCGCGACCGAACGGATCCAGCGGATCGAGGCCGAGCGCATTGTCGGGCGTCACATATTTGACGGCTGCCGCGCCGAGCACTCCATCAGGTCCGGGATAGCGGAAGGACCATTGCCACTGCTGACCCACCGCCTCGACGATCGTCGCATCCTGTGGCACGGAGACATAGCGGCCCCATGCGGCGAGGCCGGGCGCCAACATCCCGGCGATGCCGATAGCTGTCCAGATCGTCAGCTTTTTTTCCAAAGAGGCGTTTTCCGGCTCATAGTGCGCCCGATGCCCGGCGCGGTGCCGATAGCGCACCAGCACCCACGCCATGAACAGGTTGAGAAGGATGAACGCTGCCGCGCAAATCCAGAGGGTCACGTCCAGCGCGGAGTCGATAGAGCTCCAGTTCGAAGCGATCGGCGTACGCCACCAGGGGCTGAACAGGTGAAATGCGACCGAACCAAGCACCAGCAGGACGATAGCGATCGCAATCGGCACAGGCCCTCTCCCACCAATGACGTGGCGCATCCCAGCCATTGACCCGGCTGTTCTTGAGTCGCCTCGGAAATAACCGAATTGGTAACTTATAGAAAAAGAGCGTCCTTTGGAAGTAGTTGGCGGCGAAGCTGCCAGCCAGGGCTAAGGCATCGGCCTGACGGATGGCGCGGGGGAGGCCGATCCCGTGCCGCTTGCGCCACGCGATGCTCTAATGGGTTAACCACAATTGCTTCGTCTTGCGCCCTAAGATTGTTTGATCCGACCTTCCAAAAGCACGAGGGTCAGCGGCCAATGGGGCAAGAATGCCGTCGTGGAGGATCGATTCATGCTGTCGCAATCGGGAATGCTGAACGCACCCCTGCTCGAGACAAGCGTTGACCGGCCAATGGATGGCGGCTCCAGGGCCTCCAGCCCGTCGGTGCGTCAGGTCATAAAGATCATTCGCCGGCACGAATTATTGCTGGGCGCGATCGTTTTCTTCTCGGTGCTGATTGTGCTGCTGGTTCAACTTACGAGCACGCCGATTTACCAGGCGACCGCGACAGTGCAGGTCGAACTGAATGACGACAGCGGATCGCCGGACATGGCGGCGCGCAACCAGCAGCGCGTGTTCAATGAAGCGGGCATCTATCGGTCCCGCTCCCTTGCTGAGCGCGTCGTACAGGATCTGAAGCTTGCCTACGATCCCCGCTTTGTTGAGTCGCCGTTGCCCACCAGCGCCGTCCTCGACAGCCGGCGCCTGACGCGGCTTGCGAGCCGTCTGATAGCCAGTTCCTCGATTTCCAGCCAGAAGGACTCTGACTTCATCGATATCACGGTCAGATCTCCCTCGCCTGAACTCGCGTCCGAAATCGCCAATCAGTATCCCGCGAGCCTCGCGGCCTATCGTGCCATCATGCGCGACGAACGACAGGGGAAGATCATCCGTCAACTCGACGACGAGCGGACGCGGCTCGCAACCGAGGCGCATCAGGCCGAGAAGGCGGTGGCCGATTTTCGCCGCCAGCACCAGATGCTGACTGGCGCTGGGGGCTCTGAAGATTATGCGCAGATCAATCGCATTGCGACGGAAGCCGCCTCTGCTGCGGCCATGCGGGCGGCGCAGAGCGCGCGCGCAGCCGGCATAGCGAGCGCGGTCAATAATATCACGACCGCTGGCGCGACATCCCCGCTTCTCGACCAGCAACGGCGGCAATTCGACGATTTGACTCGCACGCGCAGTGAACTGGCGATGATGTATGGGCCAGAACATCCCAAGATGCGTGGTTTGGAAGCGCAGATCAGCGAGACCAGCGCCAGCATGCGGCAGGAACAAGCCCGGGTGATCGCCGCCGCCGCCACCCAAGCGCAAAATGCCGCTGCTCGCGAAACCGGGATAGCAAGGAGCGAGGCGGCCTCTGCTGCATCGCGCGCGGGCCAGTTGGAGGGAACGCTCCGTTCGATCACCGGCAAGGCATTCGCAAACACGGCTGCGACGGTCGAACTGAACGCCCTCGAGCGTAATGCCCAGGCGGCCCGAGAGGCTTTCGCCGCCATGAGTACCCGAACGCAAGACGTGAGGACGAGCCTTGACGCGTCGGGCATCCATTCGCGCCTGATGTCGCCCGCCGCCGTCCCGCAGGATTCCGTTTCGCCCCGGCCAAAGTCCGCGACCTTTGCAGCTCTGGTCGGATCTTTGATCCTGGGACTACTCATTGTGTTCGGGATTGAACTGACCGACAACCGGCTCTGGAATGCCGATCAGATCTATCATCAATTCGGCCTGCGCACCTTTGCCCTTCTGCCGGAACTGGACGGCGACGCTCTCATGTCGGCCAAGGCCAACCCCGTGCTTCAGGATCCTCAATCACTGTTCGCTGAAGTGGCCCGTGGCCTCGGGAGCGAAGTTGCGGAACTTGCTCTGCCGGGGAAGGCGCAGACGGTGCTGATCACCTCGCCCATTACCGGCGATGGCAAGTCTACCGTCACCTTGACCTTGCTGGCGGCAGCAGTCGCGATGGGTCGCCGTGCGATCGTCATCGACCTTGATCTACGACGCCCCAGCGACGTCCTGCGCCCGACCGAGGATAGTGGGAAGCCCGACCTGATCGATTATCTGAGCGGTGCAGTCGAAGCGCGCCGCATGCTCCCGGCGCCCGCCCTGTCAGGG
>JAEZCS010000051.1 GCA_023433445.1 Pseudomonadota bacterium
GTTCGACGAAGAGGCAGCTGGCCGCGCCGCGAGACATGGCTTCAAAACCGAGGGCGCCCGACCCTGCGAAGAAATCACCGACAGCCAGACCTTCGAAGGAGCCAATCCGGCTCAACAACATCGAGAACAGCGTTTCGCGGGTGCGATCAGCGGTAGGGCGCGTGGCATCGCCCTTGGGAGCGGTGAGGGGACGGCCTCTCCATTGGCCTGCGATAATTCTCATGGGCGGCATTCCAGAAGAAGGGTGGGCTTGGGCAAGCTCGGTGCGAAGTTGGGAGGTCAGGCTTTCGGCGTCTTAAGGCTTTTGCGGAAGACGATAAGGTCGTGCTGTCGGACTTCCTCCACAGCGCCGGAAGCCAGTTCGCCGAGATGAAACGGTCCATAGCTGGTGCGGATGAGACGGTTCACCTGAAGCCCCAAATGTTCCAGGACGCGGCGGACTTCGCGGTTCTTGCCCTCCGTCAGCGTCATTTCGATCCACTGGTTGCGCCCGGTGCGGCGTTCCAGATTGGCCTCGATCTGGCCGTAGCGGATGCCGTCGATCTCTATGCCTTCGAAGAGATCTTCAAGCTGGGCCTGGCTGACTTCACCAAATGCGCGGGCGCGATAGGTGCGAGGGACGCCGGTTGCAGGCAACTCCATCTGCCGCTTGAATTCCCCATCGGTGGTGAGGAGCAGCAGGCCTTCGGTCGTCATGTCCAAGCGGCCGATGGGCATCACGCGCGGCAAATCGGCAGGCAAGCGATCGTAAATGGTCGGACGACCGCGCGGGTCGCGTTCCGTGGTCAGATAGCCTGAAGGCTTATGGAACAGAAAGAGGCGTGTCGGAGCAGGCTGGGCGACCGGCGTGCCGTCTACAGCGACCCCGTTGAGGGAAGTCAGCAAGGTCGCGGGCGTGGACACGGCCTCTCCGTCCAAGGTGACGCGGCCTTCCTCGATCATTCGTTCGACTTCGCGGCGCGAGGCGACCCCGGCGCGGGCAAGCAGCTTGGCAATGCGTTGCGGTTCATTCTGGCCGCTGGCTGCAGCAGCCGTCCGAGCCGGATGGGGATTGGCCGGCTTGGCAGGAGCGGTCTTCGTCTTCCGAAACGGAGGACGGGCTGGCCGAGTGCCAGCGGAAGGCTTGTCCTGCGACGGGCGCCGGGGCCCGCCCGGTCCTGCCCTGCGCGGCGGTCCTGATTTTTTCGGCGGCTCCACGCTCGGTTCCTTTAACGAAGCGGCGGTGCTTCCCATATGGCAAGCACCGGAAAATGACGAAAGGTGCCGTGCCATCGCCCAATGCGGAGGCACGGCCGCAACTCCCATGGGATGCTGCGCGTTTGATCGGTTGCATGGCGCATATGGGGCGGATCGGCAAATGTTTTTCGGGCTAGTCAAAGGGGACTCAACCTCACGGCAGCAGGGACCGGCGATCCGCAGCGTGCTGGTCGTCGAAGACGAGCCGCTGGTCGCATTCGACAATGAGCATGTGCTGGAGCAGGCGGGATATCGCGTGGCCGCGACCGTCGATGATTATGATCATGCCATCCATGTGATCGAGCATGATGAGGTCGACCTGGTGATCGCCGACATCACGCTGCATGGGGACAAGACCGGGATCGACGTGGCGCGGCATGCCTATGCGAAGGGGCTGGCAGTGCTGTTCGTCAGCGGAAGCTGCCCCATCGACGCGCATGAAATGGCGCTCGGGTGCCTTGCCAAGCCTTATTTGCCGCGGGATTTGCTGGCTTCGATCGATGTGATCGAGGCACTGATGGTCGGCGCGGATCGTCCGCGGGTTCCTCGGGGGCTGCATGTCTTTGACGATGTGGGGTGATGATGGGCGGGTCGCTGCTTTCCCGTCCAATCCGCAGGCAGGCGTAGTGCCGATCAGGCCCGAGGCCAGCGCCCCTTCAACCACTTGCGCGTATCGCTCAATACTGCCTGATCTTCGGGCGTCTGCTGGCCGAAACCGGCATGCGGCATGGCTTCGCTGACGTAGAGATCCGCCTCGACATTCGCGGCTCTTAGCGCCGCATGCATCCTGACTGTATCGGACAGCAGCCGGTCGCGCGTCCCCGTGATCAGGTGTGTGGGCGGAAAGGCCGTCGCAAGATCGCCGAAAAGCGGCGAAAGATAAGGCTGACGCGGATCGTTGCCATTGAGGTAGAGTTCGGTCGATCCAACGCCATCGGGGTCGCGCAGCACTGGGTCGAGACCGTAGAGCACCTGCCAGCTGTCGCCCGCATTGGTGAGGTCGGTCACCGGCGTCTGGAGAACCAGCGCACTCGGCTTTTCCAAGCCCGCATCGCATATCTTGAGCATCAATGCAGCCGCCAGATTGCCACCCGCCGATCCGCCCGAGACCAATATGTTCCTTGCGCCAAAGTCTTTCAGCAATGCGCGGTACACCGCGAAACAGTCGTTCAAACCCGCTGGAAACGGATGTTCCGGCGGCATCCTGTAATCCACCGCATAGGTGACGCAGCCATATTGCATCGCCGTGATCTTGGCCAAGGCCATGGCATGCCGACCACCGAACAGCACCCAGCCCCCACCGTGGATGCTGAGATGCGCCTTCCGACGGTCAGCATCACTCAGGCTCTTGGGCGTTGCGACATAGACGGTGGCCCCGTCCATCTGCCGCATCTCCACATCCACTCCTGGAATTTTCAGGATCATATCAACCGGCAGGGGCGCGTTGCCCTT
Organism: Pseudomonadota bacterium; assembly: GCA_023433445.1. Lineage (GTDB taxonomy): Bacteria > Pseudomonadota > Alphaproteobacteria > Sphingomonadales > Sphingomonadaceae > Sphingobium. The sequence continues at coordinate 2,689 of JAEZCS010000051.1, forward strand.
TGCAATATAGGCGTGCCAACCCGCTACGTCCTTCGGCGCGGGCACAGGAGTCGGAGGGGGCTGCATCGCGCCTTTGCGCAAATAGTCCTGCGCGGCCTTGCTGATGGTCGAGGGCGGTGGAAAATTGCGGGGCGCGGCGGTGCAATCGGGCAATGGGGTTTCGAAAGCGCCATGCGCGGACCCTCCCGCCAAGGATGCGATACCGGCTGTTGTGACGCCAGCGATCACACTCCTGCGATCCATGCCCTTCCGCCCTGTGCTCATATGCGCCCTCTATATCGCGCGTCATCGTCCGATTACAATAAAGGACATAGTTGGGATTTTATCCCTATCCTTGGTTATCTTGGCGATCTGGTGATCGTGCCGTTGAGCAGAGCAAGCCTGTGTCGGTGGCAGGTTTGATCGTCGTCGTGATGGTGTGGCTTGCTGCGATGGGGTTTGTGGGGTGGGGCTGGTTGCTTGACTGATGTTGCGCTGGCCCACCCTCAGCCCTTCAAACGAGTCACGTGCCTCGTTTGAACGCTTGCGGGAGGGGAGATGATGGAGCGGGGGGCGGTTGTGCTTGTTTCTTCGATCGTTGGCCATATGGTGGCGCGATAAGCATCTTCAGGGGCGCAGCTTTTCATGAATGACATTGCCGTGGGCACCAGAAGTTGGCTGGATGCTGTGAAGCCCTATGTGGAGAAGGCGCCGCTCGCTGCGCTTTTCCTGGGGATTTCGTCGGGCTTTCCCTTCGCGATGATCGGCGCGAACCTCGCGTCGCGGCTGGCGCAGGACGGGATCGACAAGAAGAGCGTCACGGCGTTCAGCCTGGTGCTGCTCGCCTATAACCTCAAATGGCTGTGGGCCTGGGTGATTGAAGGGGTGAAGCTGCCCCTGTTGCATCGGCTGGGTCAGCGCGTGTCCTGGATGTTGGTGGCCGGGGTGCTGGTGATGGCCGCGGTGATCAATCTGGCCTTTGTCGATCCTGCGAACGACCTGATGGGCACGGTGCGGGCGGCGATTCTGCTGGGGATCGCAGGGGCCACGTTCGACATCATCATTGACGGCTATCGGATCGAGATATTGCGGCCCGACCAGTTGGGCATAGGTGCGGGCATGTCGCAATATGGCTGGCGCATCGGCGCGGCGGCGGCGGGGGCGCTGGCGCTGGTGGTGGCGCAATATTGGGACTGGACGTTCGCTTATCTGGTCTGTTCGCTGTTCGCGCTGCCTGCGATGTTGGCGGCGCTGGTCGTGGGAGAGCCCGAGAGGCATCGGGAAATTGCTTCGCGCAAGACAGGCGGGGAGCTGGTGCAGGCGATCATCGGACCTTTCGTTGATTTCTTCAAGCGCAAGGGCGCGCTGCTCGTGCTGCTGTTCATCATCGTGCACAAGATCGGGGACACGCTGGCGAACCTGACGTTTCGGCTGCTGTTCAACGATCTGGGCTATACTAATGAAGAGATCGCGATCTACGATGTTGGCGTGGGATTTTGGGCATTGCTGGCCGGTATCTTCGTCGGTGGTGTGCTGTACGCGCGGCTGGGGTTGAAGCGATCGGTCCTGATCAGCCTGGTGCTGATGGCCGTTTCGAACTTCAGCTTTGCGTTGCTGGCGGCGACCGGCAAGAGCAATCTGGGTATGGCGGGCGCCATCGCGTTCGAGAATTTCGCAAGCGGGATCGGCGGCGTCGCGGTGGTCGCCTATTTCTCGGCCCTGTGCGATCTGCGCTTTACCGCTGCCCAATATGCGATGATTTCGGCAGCGGCCAGCATCCTCGGGCGCTTCCTGACCGGGACTACGGCAGGCGCGATGATCGAGCGGTTCGGCTATGTGGACTTCTACATTCTTACGACAGTGCTGGCGCTGCCGGGCATCATCCTGTTCTGGTTGATGATGCGCAGCGGGTTGGTGGATTCCAGTGTCGGCAGCGCGGCCACGGATGAGGGCGGTCAGGCGCCTGCATAGAGATCAAGCGGGCGGCCGAGATCGCTGTGCGCCTGGGCGACGGCTTGCAAGCAGGTGAGGGCGCCCAGCACATCGTCGGTGCCGAGTAGCGCGGCGAGTTGATCGTAGGATGAGGGCGGGTCCTGCAGGGCGGTGCTGATCGCGTGCATGAGGGTCGCTTCATCGGCGGTCATCCGGGCGCAGCAGCAGGGCGCGACCATTATCCGACGGGAAGCGCAGCGGGCAACCTCCAGCATCATGGCGCGCATCAGGACGAGCGGACGGCGATAGCTGCGCCCGAACGCTCCGAGCATGGCATTGGCGGCATGGGCGTCGTTGACCCCCGCGCTGGCCATGCGGCGCATCGTGTAGAGGAAGAGGCGGTTGCCGTAGCCGTGCGGCATCGAGCGGGGCAGGTCTAGAGGGCTGATCTCTCCATGGGCCATGTGCGAGCACCTTTATCCGTTGTTTGACGGACCGGAAGATACGCTATTGCGAGTCAATCGCAAGTATATTCAGTCGGGATATTGCTCATTCAGTCGCAAAATTTCGCCTGCGAGGTAAAGCGAACCGGCGATGAGCAGGAGCGGAGGCTGGCCTTTGCTGGCGGTTGCGACCGCGCAGATTGCCCCGGCGGGGTTGGTGTAGGCAGTGCAGCCGATGCCCCACTGCTGCGCGATGGCGCCGAAGCGGCTGGCGGGGTGATGATCGTGGCCCGGCACGGGGAGCGCGTGGATGTGTGCGATGCGCCCGGCGAAGGGTGCGAGGAAGGCGTCCACATCCTTGTTGGCGAGCATGCCGACGATGAGATGCAGTTGGCGGCCGGCAAGCCTGTCGGTCGTGAAGAAAGCGCTGATCGCTTCGCCAGCTCCTGCATTATGGCCGCCGTCTAGCCAGGCTTCGCTGCCAGGGGCGAGCGGAGCCAGCAGGGGGCCATGGTCGAGGCGCTGGAGTCGGGCGGGCCAGTGAGCCCAGAGCGGTGCGGCCTTGAGAGCGGCTTCGCTGATGGGCAGGGTGTCTTGATGGCGGAGCATCGCGAAGGCGAGCGCCGCGTTCTGGACTTGATGGGCTCCGGGCAAGCGGGGCAGCGGGGTGTCGAGACGGCCTTGCTCGTCGCGGTAGTGGAGCCGTTCACGGTAGCTTGCCGCGTCCCAGCCTTGCCCCATGGGGAGCCAGACGGTACGGGCGCGGTTGGCGGCTTCACGCATCACCGAAGCGAGCGATGCGGGGTATCTCTGCGTGACGAGGGGCGCACCGGGTTTGGCGATTCCTGCCTTTTCCGTGGCGATGGCGCGGAGGTTGTCGCCGAGGAACGCCTGATGATCGAGACCAAGCTGGGCGATGCCGCAGACCGTGGGGCTTTCGATGATGTTGGTGGCATCAAGCCGTCCGCCCAGGCCCACTTCGATGATGCAGGCATCGGCGGGATGCTCGGCAAAGGCAAGAAAGGCTGCGGCAGTCGTGACTTCGAAGAAGCTGGCGTTGATCCCTTCCGCAATATCAAGGACACGGGAGAGGTAGAGGGCGAGGGCTTCGTCGCTGATCAATTGTCCGTTCAGGCGAATGCGCTCGTTGAAGCGAACAAGGTGTGGCGAGGTGAAGACGTGGACGCTCCTGCCGTCCGCTTCCAAAGCAGCGCGCAGGAAGGCGCAGGTCGAGCCTTTGCCGTTGGTGCCCGCGACATGGAAGACCGGCGGCAGGGCCCGGTGGGGATCGCGCAGGCGATCGAGCAAGCGGGCAATACGG
>JAEZCS010000064.1 GCA_023433445.1 Pseudomonadota bacterium
GCTTTACGCAAGCGTAAAGCAGGGCGTCAGGAGAGGATCAGACCTGACCCTGATTGTTGCTGAACGGGTCGAGGATGGTGGCGGCCCCCGAAATCAGGTCGGCCTCGCTCTTGAGCGCTTCCTCGGCGCGGCGGGCGGCGTCCTCGCGCTCACGGCGCAGTTCTTCGATCAGCGCTTCGCGATCGCCATCCAGGCGGGAGTCAGTCGGCGCTTCGATACCGGCCTTCTTCGCGGCCTTCGTCACCAGCGCATCAAGTTCACGCTGCGAGCAGAGGCCCAGCGTCACCGGATCCTTGGGCACGATGTTGGAGATGTTCCAGTGCGTGCGGTCACGGATCGCGGCGATGGTGGTGCGCGTGGTGCCGATCAGCTTGCCGATCGCACCGTCCGAGATTTCCGGGTGGTTGCGCAGGATCCAGGCGATGCCATCGGGCTTGTCCTGACGCTTCGACACAGGCGTGTAGCGCGGGCCCTTGGTGCGGCGGACGGGCTCGGGGCCCTTCAGCATCTTGAGGCGATAGTCGGGGTTCGCCTCACCCTTGTGGATTTCCTCCATGGTGATTTCATGGGCGCGAACCGGATCGCGGCCGGTATATTTGATGCCAGCCGTATCATCGGCGATCGCCTGCACTTCCAGGATGTGCAGCCCGCAAAATTCCGCGATCTGATCAAAGCCGAGCGCGGTATTGTCGACCAGCCAGCTGGCGGTCGCATGGGGCATGAGAGGCTGGGACACGAGGATTCTCCGGCACTAAAAACAACACGGGCCGCCCAAGCAGGGCGGCCACGCCCGTCCTGAGATAGTGCAAGAAGCCCGGTGGAGCAAGGAAAAGCGTCAGGCCGCGCTGTCTCTCGCGGCGGGATCGATATAGTGGAGGCCGGTAAGAAATTCGTCGGCGCTGCGTGCCCAGCTGAAGCGTCTGCCCTGGGCGGCGCAGGCGGCACGATCGCAACGCAGGGCGGCGGCGATCGCATCCTCCAGATCGTCTGAAAGCGCGCCACATTCCGGCGTCACGATATCGATCGGGCCACTGACGGGATAAGCAGCGACAGGCGTACCGCACGCCATCGCCTCTATCATGACAAGGCCGAAGGTGTCGGTCCGGCTGGGGAAGACGAACACGTCTGCGCCCGCATAAGCGCCGGCAAGCTCCGCGCCGAATAGGGGCCCGAGGAAACGCGCATCAGGATAGGCGCCTTCGAGTTGGACGCGGGCAGGACCATCGCCAACAACGACCTTGCTGCCGGGATGTTCGTTGCCGAGAAAGGCTTCGAGATTCTTTTCGATCGAGACGCGTCCGACATAGAGCTGGATGGGCCGCGGCAAGTCGGCGAAGAAGGATGGTGGCTCTGCATCGGGCGTGAAGGAGGCAAGATCCACGCCCCTGCCCCAGGGCCGCACCTGTGCCAGACCATGCGCGCGCAATTGCTGCCGCACCGACCCGGTGGAAACCAGCACCGCGCGGGCGGGGCCATGAAACCAGCGGATGTACGTCCAGATCCAGGTGGCGGGCAGCCCGGTGCGACGCGACACATAATCGGGAAAATGCGTGTGATAGGCGGTCGTGAAAGGTACCCCGCTCCTCAGGCACCAGCGCCGCGCGGCGAGGCACAGCGGCCCTTCTGTCGCTATATGCACGGCGTCGGGCTGAAAGGCTGTGATCGCCTCACCAACGACGCTCGACCGGACGAAGGCGAGCCGGATTTCCGGGTAGGTCGGACAAGGGAAGGAGCCGTAAAGATCGGGCGAGATGATCTTGACGACATGGCCCCGCCCCTCAAGCTCAGCCGTGATCGTCTGGAGCGTTCGGACGACGCCATTAACCTGCGGCGACCAAGCGTCGGTGACGATGAGGATGCGCATCAGGCCGCCATCTTCGCATCGGTGGCGGCAGTGCGCGCGGCCACCTCATCGGCCCAGTGCAGCACTTCCATGCGCCCGTCGAAATGTTCTACCAGCGCGGTGCAGCCCTCCACCCAATCGCCGTCATTATAATATTGGATGCCGCCGATCTCGCGCATTTCGGCATTGTGGATGTGGCCGCATACCACGCCATCGACACCGCGCGCCCCGGCCTCATGGGAGACGACTTCCTCGAAACGGGAGATGAACTCGACCGCATTCTTGACCTTGTGCTTGGCCATCTTGCTCAGCGACCAATAGGGCAGGCCCATGCGCTGGCGAACGGCGTTCACGACGACGTTGAGACGCATCAGCAGCGTGTAGGCCGCATCCCCGACAAAGGCCAGCCAGCGATGAGCGAGCATGATGGTATCGAACTCGTCGCCATGCAGCACGAGCAGCTTGCGCCCATCGGCGGTCTCATGAATTGCCTTGCGCCGGATTTCGACGCCACCGAAGCTGAGACCGGTAAACTGGCGGAACATTTCGTCATGATTGCCGGGAATATACACGACGCGGGTGCCGCGCTTGGCCCGCTTCATGATGCGCCAGACCACGTCATTATGCGCTGCGGGCCAGTAGAAGCGCCGTTTCAATTTCCAACCGTCGATGATGTCACCGACCAGATACATGGTGTCGCTGTCGACGCTGTCGAGAAAGTCGATCAGCAGCCGGGCGTTGCAGCCGCGCGTGCCAAGATGGATGTCGGATATCCAGATGGTGCGGTAGCGTTCGCGTTTCCCCTGCCGCTCTGGCGTGTCAAGGCTGTGGGCGCCTTCATCCATGTCCGCCAGGAAGGGCAAGCGCGTGATGGCATTCATGATCCGAGCCTCTGGAGCTGTTGTCCTCGGGACCGAATCCTTAGCCCGGCATTGTTACAATCCCGCGCCGAATGTGACGGAATTGCTACCCTTTCGGCGCGTCAGACGGTCAGCACGATTTTACCGAAATGCTCACCGGCATCCATGCGCGCGTGCGCCTGTGCCGCCTCGGCAAGCGGGAAGCGTTGGTCCATCGCTGGCCTGAGCCTGCCTTCCTGGACGAAGCTCCAGACCTCCCGGACGATTTCGTCGGCGACCAGGCTCTTGAAGGCGGGGGAGCGCGGCCGCAGCGTGGAACCGGTCAGCGTCAGCCGCCGGGACATGACCGCTGGAATGAAGATTTCCGCCTTCGCGCCGCCCAGCACCGCGATCGACACATGGCGACCATCTTCGGCAAGGCATTGGAGGTTGCGCGGCACATAGCCTCCGCCCACCATGTCGAGCACGGCCTGCACACCCTGGCCGCCCGTAATGCGCTTGACCTCCTCAACGAAGTCCTGCGCCCGGTAATTGATGGCGTGGTCCGCGCCCCAGGCCTTTGCCTGCTCGCATTTCGCGTCGCTGCCGCAGGTGACGATGATGGTGATATCGAACAGCCGGCAGAGCGAAATGGCCATGGTGCCAATGCCGCTGGTCCCGCCATGCACAAGGACGGTGTCGCCGCCGACGACATAGGCCCGCTCGAACAAATTGGTCCATACGGTGAAGAGCGTCTCGGGCAAGGCTGCCGCCTCGACAATGTCATAGCTGTCCGGAACGGGAAGGCATTGCCCCGCAGGCGCGACCGCATATTCGGCATAGCCGCCGCCGGGCAGCAAGGCACAGACGCGCTGACCGATCAGTTGCCCCGCGCTGCCGCCAGCCGCGACGATGGTTCCGGCGACCTCCAGTCCGGGAATGTCCGAAGCACCCGGCGGCGGCGGATATTTCCCTTCCCGCTGCAACACATCGGGCCGATTGACGCCAGCCGCGGCAACCTGGATCAGCACTTCATCCGCAGCGGGAACTGGCACCGCGCGGCGCTCGGGCACCAGCGCCTCCGGGCCGCCCGGAACGGGAATGGCGACCGCCATCATCTCTTCGGGCAACGCTGCCTCAACCGCCATGAAGATCGTCCCCCAGCCCCGATGTCCAACCCCAACCGAAATCGATCGGCGGCTCAAGCCCCTTATTGACAGAGCCGCCCCGGCGGTCAACATTGGCAAACATGGACATGGACGACGATCTGCCTCGCAAGATTGATGATCCGCTGGCCCAACTGCTTCGACAGGATTTGGGTCCCCTGTCCCTTGCCGATCTGGAAGAGCGCATCACGGCGCTCGAGGGTGAAATAGCCCGCACAAGATCAAAGATTGAAAGCGCCGTTAATCACAAATCAAGTGCCGAGGCGTTATTCAAGCGATGAACCCGCGCCCCGCCCCCTATAGCCCTGAAAAGGGCCTTATCGGGTTCGGGCAGTCTGGCAATTCCGGCGATCAGGGACCGCTCCTTGATCCGCCGTCGAGTAATGCCGACATATGGTTCAAGACAGCCCCTCTTGCGGGCTCAGGAGTAGAATAGAAATGCCATCTTTCGCACCCGCCCTTGAAACCACGTTGCACAACGCGCTGACCCATGCGTCGGAGCGCCGCCACGAATATGCGACGCTGGAGCATCTGCTCCTCGCGCTGATCGATGACGAGCATGCTTCGAAGGTGATGCAGGCGTGCGGTGTAGAGCTTGGCGAACT
>JAEZCS010000096.1 GCA_023433445.1 Pseudomonadota bacterium
CACCAGGGGAGCGAATGGCCCTATCCCCTGCCCGGCAGGCGTCAGGAGCAGGAAATGATATGCTTTGCCGCCGCCAAAATCATAGGCGAATACAGTAGCATCCACTTGGGTAGAGTTGGCATTTGCCCGAATGCTGCGCCACGCAGCGGGAATGCCATTTACCGTGGTGCGGCGCACCTCTCCTTCCGGCACGCGGCTATTGCTGCCGCCCAACTTCGCGAAAACCGAGTCGATATAGGCGCCAAGATCGCCTGAATAAGCGCCGCCACCAAATTGCGCCTGCCCGCCAGAGCCGGAAATCGAAACCGCGCTCGCGCTATTTTCCATGCCGAAGCCAGACGGCGCGGTAAAAGCGAGGCGCAGGTCTGGATGACGAAAACGGCTACCCTCGATCACGCCCTGCCGAGGATCATCTCCATAAAGAACGCCCTCCAAAGCACTCAGGAACTGATCCTGATTGCGCGCGCCGGCGGCCGCCCTTTGCGCGGAGGCGTTCCGGGCCGCACGCCCGACACGGGAGGCAGGATCGGGGTGCGTGCTCGCCCATTCCGGCACAGACCGCGCATTGCCCGTGACACGCGCATCCAGACTGCTCTGAGCGCCAAGCGAAGCCAGCATGGACGAGAGCGCCCGAGGATCATAACCAGCGGACGCAAGGTATCGAATGCCAAGGTCGTCGGCTTCATATTCCTGCGTGCGCGAAAATTTCAGGGTCAGCAGTTGGCTGCCCGTGCCGATGCCTTTCTGCAGCAACCCGGCAAAGGCAGAATCGCCAAGCAACGCGCCGGTCAGCACCTGGAGCAATGATCCGCCGATAGCATTACGCTGCGCCGCCTGTTGCCGCCGCTGGCCATGCTGGGCCGCGACATGCCCGATTTCATGGCCGAGCACGCCTGCGAGTTCCGCCTCATCATTGGCCAGCGCCAGCAGCTGGCGTGTCACGTAGACATAGCCGCCAGGAATAGCGAAAGCGTTGTTAACCGGCGAGTTCAGCAGGGTTACGGTAAAATCGCCCTGGGCGTTGGACAGTCCCGACTGAACCGCGATGCGGCGTCCGACCGTCTCGACATATTGCGTCTGAGGGCCACTATAGGCTCCGCCAAATTCGTTGAGCAACTGCGGGTGCTGTTTTGCGCCACTCGCCTTGTCCTGCGGGCTGATCGACGTCACCGTCCGAATCGCGCGCTGCTGTCCAAGGACTGACGGTGCTGCAATCGCGGCGGCGATAGCGATCGCGCCGCTTGTCCATGCCAATGCCTTTTTCACGGCTCCTCCACATGTTGGACCTGTTACCGGGACGAAACGAGGTTCCCGGACGCATGTTCCTTGCGCAGCGGAGTGATCAAGCGCCTATGGCGAGGAATTTATCAGCCCGATCGGTACGAAGCTCCTGCGATCCAAGTCCCGCAAGCGAGTCCAGCTCTTCGCCGATCGCTGCACCAAGGCTGGCGATCGCCTGGACAGGATCGCGGTGCGCGCCCCCGACCGGCTCCGTTACGATGCGGTCAATGACGCCCAGCCCTTTGAGATGCTGCGCCGTCACTTGCATGGCGGTGGCGGCGTCGCTCGCCTTGTCAGCGGTGCGCCACAGGATCGATGCACAACCTTCGGGCGAAATGACTGAATACACCGCATGTTCGAACATCAACACCCGATTGGCAGCGGCCAACGCGACGGCGCCCCCGGAGCCGCCCTCACCCACCACGGCGGCCACCATGGGCACACCCAGCGCCAGACATTGTTCGGTCGAACGGGCGATAGCTTCTGCCTGGCCGCGCTCTTCGGCCTGAACGCCCGGAAAGGCGCCCGACGTATCGACCAGCGTCACGACAGGCAGGCCGAAACGATCAGCCAGCTGCATCAGGCGGATCGCCTTGCGATAGCCCTCGGGCTTCGCCATGCCGAAATTGTGGCGGACCCTGCTGGCGGTATCATCGCCCTTTTCATGGCCGATCACCATCACCCGGCGATCGCCCAGCATCGCCAGGCCGCCAAGAATCGCCTGGTCGTCCGAAAAAGCGCGATCTCCGGCGAGCGGCATGAAATTATCGAACATGCCCGCAACATAATCCTTGAAGTGCGGGCGATCGGGATGCCGGGCGACCTGCGTCTTCTGCCACGGCGTCAGCTTGGCGTAAGTGTCCACCAGCATCCTGGCGGCGCGCTGCTCGAGCTTCTCGATCTCGCCGCTGATGTCGATATCACCGGCACTCGCCGTCGCGCGCAGTTCAATGACGCGCGCCTCAAGCTCGGCGATAGGCTTTTCAAATTCCAGAAAGCTAACCATGGCCGACGGCGTTAGGGTGCAGACGCTTCTTCGTCAACGGAGCGATGGCGCATTGTCGCCAGCGGATGGCGGCTGTTCACCAATTCGACCAGGCGGCGACTGTCGACGTGCGTATAGATTTGCGTCGTGCCAATGTCGGCATGGCCCAGCATCGACTGGAGCGCGCGCAGGTCCGCTCCGCCTTCGAGCAGATGCGTGGCGAATGCGTGGCGCAGGACGTGAGGGCTCACACGCTGCGGCGCTATGCCCGCGGCTGCGGCAAGCTGCTTCACCAGTTGATAGAGGCGTATGCGGCTCAAATGGCTTTTGCCCGAGGGAAAGAGCCAGGCGCTCTCCGCGGGCACATGCGGTAGCCAGGCGGAAACGGCGGCTCGCGCCCGGTCCGATATCGGCACAAGCCGTTCCCGCGCGCCCTTGCCTTTCAGGATCAGGAACGGTCGGTCCGATGCCAGCGCCCTGCGCGGCAAGGATACCAATTCGGTGGCGCGCAGGCCCGAGCCATATAGCAATTCGATCAACGTAGAGAGACGGATGTCGAGCGGCGAAGGATGGTCGACCGCGAGCCTCTCCTCGATCAGCGCGAAGAGGGATTCGACCTCCTGCGCTGACAATATCTTGGGCAAGGGACGGCGGGTGACGGGACGTGGCAATGCGGCAGAAGGATTGTCCCCGCGCAGCCCTTCTTCTTCCAGGAAAGCGTAAAATGCGCGCAGTGCCGAAGCCTTGCGCGCCATTGAAGACGCGGACAATTCGGCCCAAGCGGCTGCGAGCCCCGCTATGGCGTCCTTACCCGCGACGGACAGGCCACCCAAAATCTTCGCCGCGCCTTCCAGATCGGCGCGATAGGCGAGTAGCGTATTGCGCGAGGCACCGCGTTCTGCCGCCATCATTTCCAGAAAACGGCCGATCAGTGCCCCATCCTCTCCCATGGGCTTAGATCCGCGTTATCGCCTCCGCCGCGATCATCCGCGCTTCGGGATCGAGCCCGACCTGATGCAGAGCCGCGACGATGTGATAGAGATGCGCAGGAGGGAGGCGACCCCATTCCGCCGCCTGCATACCAACAGCGGCGAGCAGGGCGACACTTGCTTTCTCTCCCCGCCCTGCTGCTTGGCGGATTGCCCGCGCCCAGCGGCTGTTCACTGCCAGATTAAGGCCCCTATCCTGCGCAAGGGAGGCACTGGTCTGCGGATTGAGCCGGGCAAGTCCTGCCAGCGCCGCAATCAGCATCTGGCCCTTTTCCGCGCCGGCGTCGTCGGCGAAGGAGGACACACGCCCTTCACTGATTTCGACCACCGCGCTTGGCGCGCCGACCGCAAGCAAAGCCCAAAGATCGCCAGCGCCGTCGCCTTCCGCCTGACGCGCTACGGCACTCCAGCGGGCAGCGCTGCGATCATAACCAGCCGTGAGCATGGATGCGACGAGATTGGCGGCCTCTCGCGCGTCGATAGTTACGACGGGCAAGGCAGCAGCCGCCTTGGCGGACGCGATCAAGCCGACATAGTCGGGCTTGCCATTGTCGCGCCACAACGTGCGCATCCCCTGGACACGCTCTTCGGCTGAGCCGCCGCGATAGGCGGCCCGCAGCGCATCGACCTTGTCGGCCATCTCAGGCGTCGCGTCCCCGTCAGCGGCCAACTGACTATAGAACCCAACCAGCGCCTGATTGGAGAACACGCCCAGCCGCGCCGCCGCCTCCGAACCGGGCAGGCGCCGAGCCGCACCCAATGCAGGCGCGCGCGCTTCCCATGCCCGGACATGGCGCCCTGCCGTCGCGTAAAGCGCATCAGGGATTTCCACATTCAGGGCCGTAGCGAGGCCGAAACGCCATGCTGTCAGCCCATCTACGCCGTCCCATTCGATCTTCACCGAACGGCGCGCATTGAAGCCGGTGCCGACGACTTTCTCCGCCAGGCGATAATCGACGCCACGCACGACGCCCCGGCGTTGAGCCTGGTTGAGCGCCGCACTGGCAGAACCCTGATCGCCCGATAATGCCGGGCAAATCGCCCGCGTCATATCCCATCCCGGTTCCTTGCTATAACGCAGCGCACCGGTTGAAAGGGGGCACAGACCGGCCGGGTCCGCGGTAGCCAGATAGGTTTGCATCGCCACGGCATAGAGACGCGGCGTGAATTTGTCGGAATCGACACTCTGCACCAGCATCCGCGCGCTGTCCGCTTCGCCCATCCGCAGCAGCAGCCATGCCCGTTCGGCAACCCAGTCAGCCCCATCGATGTCGCGCGGCGTGTCCGTTGCCGAAAGCAGCGCACGGCGCAGAAGGATGGACGCCCAGCGCGATGTGATCGGCGCGCGCGTTTCCTTCATCAATGCTGCGAGAAAGAGGCCGGACTGGCCGCCGAACGCGTCAGGCTCAAGGCCAAGCCGCTCGGGTGTCAGCAGCCCTACCCGATCCAGCGACCGCTGCGCCCCGGCGGGCAGGTCATATTTCTGCTTCTGCGCCGCCAGCTCTTCCTCGGACAGTTCGTCTACGGGCTCACGCGCAATCGCGTTCTCCGCAGAGGGCGTCTCGCTGCTGGGTGGCAAAGGTTGAACCATCGGCACAGGCGCGACGGGGACAGCCGGGCGCGCGGGCTGAGGCGCGGAAGGTGGTGGTGCGGGAGGCGCTTCCCCAAAACCGGGCGGCAGGAGCGATTCCGGCGATTCCTGTGCAATCACGGGCAGCGCAAGCGCGAGCGCGAGCGTCCCCATCGCCCATTTCGCATTCACCCGGCTTTGACGCATGAACTTATTTGCCCAGCTTTTCGGCAGGAATGGTCTTTTCCACCCGCTGCTGCGGCTGTTCGCCGCCGCGCGACCAGAGCAGCGCGACAAGACCGACCAGCAGGGCGATCAGGACAATGGGAATGATGGGCAGGCGCGTCCCGCGACGGCGTGAGCTGCTTTCGAAGGTGCTGAAGGAACGTTTGCTTCTCATGGATCCTTGTGCGGCCTAGCCGTATAGTTGAGGAAAGTTGCGATTTGCCTCTGCGACGGGGGGATGTATAGCCCCCTCCGCAATGCAGCGAAACAGCAAATCCGTGCCACCGCAGTCAAAGCGCGGTTCCATCGTCCTGATCGGGATGATGGGCGTCGGCAAATCGACGGTCGGACGCAGGCTGGCGGCGCGGCTTGGCCTTGCCTTTGTGGACGCTGACGAAGAGATCGAAAAGGCCGCTGGCATGACGATCCCGGAAATGTTCGAACGCTATGGCGAGGGCTATTTTCGTGATGGTGAGCGGCGGGTGATTGCCCGGCTGCTGGATGACAAGCCGAAGGTGATCGCCACTGGAGGCGGTGCGTTCATGCAGGAAGACACACGGGCGCTGATCCTAGATCAAGCGACGGCGATCTGGCTGGACGCCGACATCGATACGCTGGTCGACCGGGTGTCACGCCGGGACGGTCGCCCCTTGTTGAAGGGCAAGGACCCTCGCGTCGTGCTGACCGAATTGGCGACGGTGCGAAACCCCGTCTACGCCCTTGCGCCGATCCATGTGAAAAGCATTGCCGCACCGCATGAAGTGGCGGTCGAGAGCATTTTGGAGAAATTGGCGGCATGGCAATAGTCCGCGTCGCGCTGGATGCGCGCAGCTATGACATAGTGATCGAACAGGGCGCGCTGGATCGCGCCGCCGAACATCTTGGCGCCTATGCCCGGGGCGGCAGGATGGTGGTCGTGACGGACGCCAATGTCGCGAAGGCGCAGCTGCCCCGGCTGGAAAACAGCCTGCGCAGCACCGGTATCACGGTTCAACCCATCATCCTGCCGGCGGGCGAGCAGACGAAGAGCTGGCGCCATCTTGAGCAATTGCTCGATCAGCTGTTGGCTCTGGAAGTTGAGCGCGGCGATCATGTCGTGGCGCTGGGCGGCGGTGTGATCGGCGACCTTGTCGGGTTCGCGGCGTCCATCCTGAAGCGCGGCTGCCATTTTATCCAGGTGCCGACGACGTTACTCGCCCAGGTGGATAGTTCGGTTGGCGGTAAGACCGCGATCAACGCGAGCGCGGGCAAGAATCTGATCGGCAGCTTCTATCAGCCCAGCCTGGTCCTGATTGATCCGTCGACACTCGACAGCCTGCCGCACCGTGAAACGCGGGCAGGCTACGCCGAGGTCGTGAAATATGGCCTGATCGACGATCCCGAATTTTTCGCATGGTGTGAGACTGAAGGTCATCGGCTTCTGACGGGTGATCGCGACCCCCGCGAATTTGCGATTGAACGGAGTGTTCGTGCGAAAGCCGCTATCGTGGCCGATGATGAGCGCGAAACTTCCGGCCGCCGGGCGCTGCTGAACCTTGGCCACACATTCGGACATGCGCTGGAGGCGGACACAGGCTTTTCCGATCTGCTGCTGCATGGCGAAGGCGTGGCGGCAGGCATGGCGCTCGCCTTCCGCTATTCGGCACGGCTCGGCCTATGCCCGGCGGCTGACGCGGAACGAGTGACGGCGCATCTGAAGTCGGTCGGGCTGCCCCATGATCTTGCCAGCGCCCATGTGAAAGCGGACGGCGCCGCTCTGGTGGCTCATATGCTGCACGACAAGAAGATGGCGGCCGGCACCCTGCCGTTCCTGCTGGCGCGCGGGATTGGGAAGACATTCCTGTCGAAGGATGTCGTGTTGGAGGACGTCGCGGCGTTTCTGGACGAGGATCGCGAGGAGGTTTGAGGTGAGGCGCTCTCCCCGCCCGCAGGCGGGAGGGGCTGGGGGTGGGCCTCCGCGCAACCCAGGCATCTTTCCAAATGCCAGTGCAGAAGCTCGCCAGCCTCGCGCCGCCCCCTTCCCTCGCGCCTGCAGGCGAGGAACAGATCAGGTCAAAGCCAATCACAGAATAAAAAAGGGCGCCCCGAAGGCGCCCTCTTCTCGTTCCACGAAGGAAGCGATTACTTCTTCAGCGTCAGGCCGCCAAAGCGCTTGTTGAAGCGCGCCACCTGGCCGCCCTGCTCCAGCTGACGCTGGCCACCGGTCCACGCCGGGTGCGACTTGGGATCGATGTCGAGCGCCATCGTGTCGCCTTCCTTGCCCCAGGTCGAACGGGTGCGGAAAGTCGTGCCGTCGGTCATCTGGACGGTGATGAAGTGGTAATCGGGGTGGGTATCGGCCTTCATGGGTCTGCTCCGTCAATGGGCCGGTTTCCGACCGGCCATGGATGCGAATTCTTGCGAAGGCGCGCGGTTACATGGGATTTCCCATGAACGCAAGCCTTCTCTCGGATAGAGCCAGCACCCGTGCGCAACGAGCATGGTCGAGATGTGACGACTGCCTTCTACGACCTCGCTCGAAGCGAATGGCGGTGGAAAATCGGGCTGGGCTTCTATCAATCCTCTGGCGGATCGGCGATCATCGCGACGAAGTTCGCCTCCGCGCACAGCTTGCCGTCCACCGATGCCTTGCCGACGAACTTGCAGACGCGGCCCCTGATCTGGAGCAGTTCGACATGCAGGTCCAGCAAGCAGCCCGGCTCCACCGGGTTGCGGAACTTGGCCCCGTCAATGCTCATGAAATAGACCAGCTTGCCCGAGCCGCGCAGGTCGAGCGTCTCGACCGTCAGCACGCCTGCTGCCTGCGCCATCGCTTCAACGATCAACACGCCCGGCATGATCGGGCGACCAGGGAAATGTCCCTGGAAGAATGATTCGTTGATCGAGACGGCCTTGACCGCGTGGATCTTCTCGTTCGGAACGAGATTGGCCACGCGATCGACGAGCAGCATCGGATAGCGGTGCGGCAGCGCCGCCATGATGCCACGAATATCAATGGCACCCATGGCGGCTGATGCCGCTTCAACTTCACCCGTCATCGGCTGAAATCAGCGCGAGGTCGGCTGCTGCGACGGGTTGGCGGGAGCCGCAGCGGCAGGCGTCGGTGCCTGCCCACGCGCGCCGCCCGGCTGCCAGCCCGCAGGCGGCGTGATGCTGACGCTCGGCACCAGCGCGTTAAGCTCAGTCACCACCTGCTGCGTGACATCCACGGTCGGCTGGTAGGAGACGGTAGCGTCGGGCGTGAGGATCAGGTCCACCTTCGCCTTGGTCATCGCCGCCTTGAGCGCGTCCGACAGCTTTGCCGAAATCTGCTCTTCGACATAAGCATTGGCGAGCGCGATCGGCTGACCCAAACGCTGCAGTTCGGCCTGACCGTTCTGACCAGCCTTCTGATAGGCCTCATACTGGGTCTGGATAGCAGGCGTGGGCTTGTCGCCCGCAGCCTTCATCGCGGCTTCAAGCGCAGAGCCCTTCGCCCTCAGGTCAGCGTCGATCGCATTCTTGCGCGCCGTGAAGCTGTCGATCTGCGCCTTGTACGTCGTCTGAATCTGCGTGCGCGCGGTGGTATATGCCGAGCTGCTGGCGACGGCACGCTGCAGGTCTGCAACGGCGATACCGGTCTTCGATTGAGCTGCGGCAGGCACGCTGGTCAGCGCGATGGCAGTCATGGGCGCAAGAGCAAGCGCCGCGGCCTTGAGCATCTTATTCATTAGAATTGAGTCCCTACGTTGAAGCTGATGAGCTGAGTGTCGTCCTCTGGTTCCTTGAGCAGGGCCTTGGCGATGTCGATACGGAACGGCCCGAACGGCGTGTTCCAGTTGACGCCAAAGCCCACGGAAACACGCGGCTTGAGCGAGTCGCCGAGATACTGTTCCTCAAAACAGGTGCCGCTGAGGTGCTGGCCACCAGTCGGACAAATTGGAGCTTGCGGCGTCCCGTCAGCTCGAACTGTGGTCGCAGTTGTTCCGCTGGTAACAGAGCAGAAACCCGCAAATGGCGTAGTGACTGGATCGCGCAGTCCGGCAACCGCTCCCGCGTCTACAAAGATTGAAGGACGCAGCCCCATTTCACGAGCACCAGAGCCCAGTGGAATTTCCACTTCCGCACGAGTGAGATAATAAACCCTACCGCCAAGCGCATCATCTCGCCGGTTATTATTATTGTCTGCAAGCACACCTGTGATCACGCCAGTCGTCGTGTCCGTAGTGGTCGAGAAATACCGCCGGACAACGCGCGGCCCAACACCGCGAATGTCGAACCCGCGCATTTGCGGGTTGCCGAGGAAGAAGCGGTCGGTCAGGCGCACCTTGTCCACGACCGTGTCGGTAGCGTCCCGCCGCTCCCCTTCGAGCGAATGGATATAGCCGCCCTCAGCCGAAACCGAGAAGATAAAGCCCCCACCGAGCGGCCAGAATTTGGATCCATTCAGACGCGTGCGGACATATCTCACGCTGCCGCCCAGGCCGGCGAAATCCTGGCTGAGCACCATATTCTGGCCGCGCGTCGGGCGAATACGATTGTCGCGATTGTCGAAGATCAGCGAATAGCCGAGCGACGAGGTTGTACGTTTGCCGATGGCATCGCAG
>JAEZCS010000171.1 GCA_023433445.1 Pseudomonadota bacterium
GCTTTGCCAACGTCATGTTCGGTGGATTTGGTAATGTCGTGGCTGGTGCTATGGGTGGGAAGGACGACCGCGTTGTCCGTTCCGCCTCGGCCGAAGAAGCCGCTATGCAGTTGGAAAATGCCAGCACTGTCGTTATCGTGCCGGGCTATGGCATGGCCGTTGCCCAGGCCCAGCACAAGGTGAGCGAGCTGTATCAGGCGCTCACCAAGAAAGGTGTGGACGTCAAGTTCGCGATCCATCCTGTGGCGGGCCGTATGCCTGGACATATGAACGTGCTGTTGGCCGAAGCGAATGTGCCTTACGAGCAACTGGTTGATCTGGATGACATCAATCCCGAACTGCCGCAGGCGGACGTGGCGGTGATTATTGGCGCCAATGACACGATCAATCCGTCTGCGCGTGACGATCCCAAGAGTGCGATCGCGGGCATGCCAATCATCGAGGCGGATAAGGCCAAGTCGGTGTTCATCATCAAGCGGTCAATGAACGCAGGCTTCGCCGGGATCGACAACCCGATCTACTATAACAGCAACACCCAGATGCTGTTCGGCGATGCCAAGGATATGGTGGGCTCGATCGCCAAGGAACTCGCCGGGGGAGGCAGCGGCCTCCACTGACCGTTCGCCCACCGGCCAAGAAAAAAGCCCGCTGTCTCAAAGGCAGCGGGCTTTTCTGTATTGGCAGCAACGGGGGAGGTGGTTAGCGGCGCGAAGTGAGGGAGGCGCCAATGCAGCCCCATAGCGGGAAATCGCAGAGGCCTTTTCTTCCCGCAAATTATTGCCGGCAGAGCCCGGCATTCTCCTGCCATCGCCTAAAGTGCCAACAATGACACTTTACCCGGGGGCAAAGTGTCATCCGCGACAAAAGCGACCAATTTCTATCCCAAGGGATTCACATTGGGCTCCACCTGTGCTTGATTCATCCCCGTTATGTTTCACGGTTCGATCAGGCCACCATCTCATGGAAGCGGCGATTTGTCGGCGTTGCTCGATCGGCTTGCCCATGCGAGCACACGGCCGCGCTATGCCTTCATGCTGCTCACTCTGATTGCGGAGGTTGCGCGGCCCGATGGCAGCGCGGGGCCATTGGTGGCGAAGGATGGCGGGTTGCAGCCACTGCGCGACTGGCTATGCGACGCACTGACGCCCATGGGCGGGCGCGACCCTCGCCGCCTGGCGCTGGCTGCACGCGTGCGCGACGAGCTGGCGGGGCAAGGGCGTCTACCGATTGACGAACCCGACGCAAGCGTTGCTGTCGAGGACGAAGTGAAGCTGCGTGTCCGCGCTTCGGGCAAGACCAATCTCAGTCGCGCTGTTTCGGAATTGGTAGCGGCAGGACTGCTTCGCCGCCATTATCAAGGCTATCGTGTCGATCATCAAAATCGTGGGGCGCAGCGGCAGGCGGTATATACCTTGACGGGCTTGGCACGCATCCTCGTCGCGTCTGCGGCGCCACCCTCGGTGCAGCCCCGCCCCGCACCCCCGATGCCCACGCCCGCGCAGCCCCGCCAGGGCGAGCTTGGCCTGTAGTACAGGTCGCGGCTGCCAATTGAGACATTTTTGGGGAGCGCCGCTTCCACCGGCCAGGCATGTCACGTCCAATCGATTGTCGGAGAGATATCGTTTTGGGAATGTTTATCCTATGCGGGTGGCACGCAAAGCCCAACGGGATCGGGGCTTACAGCTGCTTTAAACGAATATTGCGATATTCCACCTTCATCGGCGGACCCACATGAACTTGCATCCCGATCTCGCCGCTGCGGCGCCTGTCCTTCGATTCATCGATTGCGGCCGCCATCAGCTGTCCGTTCAAAAGATGATAAAGGGCAGGGCCTTTAGCGATGATGTGGACCTCATTCCATTCTGGCCTGATCATTGCTTTCAGGGGCCCAGACTCGCCAATCGCTCCGATCACTTGTGAAGGCGCTGTCATCGTACGCGTGAACTGGCCGCGTCGGGCGATAAAACTGCGCCCGCGTTCTTCATAGACCATGGCCGTGAACAGATTCTGGCCATCGATATCGAACTGCAGCCCCGACATCGCGAAGCGGTTTGTCGGGGTGATATCGTCCCTCACAACCTTGCTGCGATAGTTGACGCCACTATTGCCCTGCTTCGTGATCCGATATTCCAACTTCAACTCGAAATCTTCGACTTGACCGCCGCTCCAGATCAGAAACGTATTGCTACGCAGTAGAGTGTTTGGCGTGATCTCTCCGACGATCAAGCCATCCTCAACCCGCCAATATCTGGGGTCTCCGCGCCAGCCGGACAGGCTCCTGCCATCAAAAATGGGCCTGAAACCGGGTCCGTCGCCCTTGGTTGGTTGAGGCATCAAGGGCGGGGTCTTCTGCAGGGGCGGAAGCGACCGTGGCGCGGCGGAGGCTAGGGACGGGAACATCGCCAATGCGCCTGCGCCCATGATGAACGTCCGACGTCCGGTCCTCTGATCCATGATTCCCCCTCTTTATGCAGCCCAGCCTTTGCAAGCGTGGTCGCGGAAAAAGCTGCTCGGCGCAAGCCTCACCCTTGGCGGTCGGGTTTCACAAATTCCGGCGAAGCCGTCCAAGCCGATGGGCTTTTCAAAGCCAGCCAAAAAGCTTCGCGCACATTCCAAGATCGATATCAGAGATCACCCTATTCCATTTGGAATCTCGCCGGTTTCGCGCGAATATGGAAATGTCAGATGCCATTTGCACCGGGAATCCAGGATGAGTATCGCGAACGCAGGCGCGCTGAAACTGGTGATCGCGACCCTGGGCGAAGATGAAAGCCGCAGGATTGCCGCAATGCTCGCACCCATGCTGCCCGCCAAAGATCATGGCGTTGCTGGTGTCACCCGCGCGCAGATGGCGGCGGCAATGAACATGCTGTTGTTCGCTGGGTTGCTTGATCGTGTGCCGAGCGCTGCAGACTATGTTGCGGACGCTATCGCAAGTGGCCGCCGCGTGTGTTTTGATCACGGCGCGATTCGCACCGTCGCCCTGATCGGCAAGGACACGGGTGCCCTGCCACGCGGCGAACTGGCGTTTCGGCGCATCCTTGAGCCGTTGGGCTATGAGGATGTGGCTACATACCCGCTTCCGGCGCTGCGCATGACGGGCCGCGCTTACCGACACCGCGATTTTCCAGAGACGATCCCTCAATTCTTCGTTAGCGAGTTGCATGCGGACCAATTCGACGCGGCGTTCGGCGCTGTGGCGGACCGCGTGTTCGGCAGCTCGCGGGACCCGTTGGACGCGGAGGCCGTGGCCGCGTTGGATCGGTTCGCTATGGGGCAGACCATCCCGTTCGAGGTCGCCAGTGTCGTGCTACCAACGCTGGTCGCTGCCTTTGGGCGGCATCATGCACCTTGCACGGTCGAGGATTATCAGGCGCTACGCAGCGCTTCGGCTGAGGCGGCGTGGATCGCGACGGAGGGCAATGCCTTCAATCACGCCACTGACCGCGTGGCCGATGTCGTTGCGCTTGCGGAGGAACTGAAAGCAGTTGGGCGGCCAATGAAGGACAAGGTCGAATTTTCCCGCAACGGCCGGGTTCGTCAGACGGCGTTTCGCGCCGATATGGTGGAGCGGGATTTTGTCACTGATCAGGGTGCCGTCCGCCAGATGATGGTGCCCGGTTCTTTTTATGAATTCATCAGCCGGGACGTAGATCCGGCTACCGGGACGCTCGATCTATCTTTCGACAGTGGCAATGCGACGGGCATTTTCCACATGACGAAGCAATGAGTGCAGTTCGTCCTTCATGACGTCGATTCTGAAGAATGGGCCGGGCCACTGGGGGATCACTTGTTGCCTGCCCTATGGTGTTTCCGGCCATTGCTCCTATGCCGCCGCCAGTCTCCAAGCTAATATGCTGGACGAAACGATGGTTCCAGCCCCGACATGACGGACGAGCATATGTTCAGCACTGATATCGGCCCTGATCGGGAGATTGTGGAGACCGCCATCGCCGCGCCGATGCTGGATCAGCTGCTGCAATGGTCAGCGGTCAACAGCGGATCGCGCAACTTGACGGGTCTGGCCACGATGACCTCGCTGCTGACGGATGCCTTTTCGGTGCTGCCTGGCGACATACAATTGCGTTCTGCGGCCGAGGCGACGTCGATCGCGCCGGACGGGCGGGAGGATGCTTTGGCGCTGGGCGACAATATCCTGCTCACCGTACGGCCCGACGCTCCGCTGCAACTGTTGTTCACAGGCCATATGGATACAGTGTTTCCAGCGGACAGCAGCTTCCAGCACTGCCGCAGGGACGGCGACATGCTGAATGGCCCTGGCGTCGCCGATATGAAGGGTGGGATCGCAGTGATGCTGGCGGCCCTGCGCGCGTTCGAGACTTCGCCGCTCCGCGCTCGCATCGGCTATCAGATCGTGTTGAACAGTGACGAGGAAATCGGCTCGCCCGGTTCTGCGTCATTGCTGCGGGAAGCGTCGCAGAGGAAGCAGGCTGCCTTCACTTACGAGCCCTCGGCCCTGCCCGATGGCACACTGGCGGGTGCGCGCCCTGGAAGTGGAAATTTCTCGATAATCATCACGGGTCGCAGCGCGCATGCGGGGCGAAATCCGTGGGACGGCCGAAACGCGGTGCTGGCTGCCGCCGACATCGCCTTGCGGTTGGAAGAGCTGGCGGGCGAGGGTCTTTCCGTCAATCCCGCGCGCATCGACGGTGGCGGCCCAAACAATGTCGTGCCCGATCATGCGATTTTACGCGTCAACATGCGGCCAGTGTCGGCCGAACGGCAGAGAATGGCGGAAGCCGCGATGCAGGCGATCCTGGCGGCGGTTATGCAGGCCCGCGACGTCGCAATTTGCGTCCATGGCGGCTTTGGGCGGCCGCCCAAGACGTTGGACCCGCGGGCGCATGCGCTGCTCAAACTCGTCAGCGATTGTGGACGGAAGTTGTCGCAGAAGATCGGCTGGCGCGACACGGGAGGCGTGTGTGACGGTAATAATATCGCGGCCTGTGGTGTGCCAGTGGTCGACACGATGGGCGTGCGGGGCGGATCAATCCACTCCCCCGACGAATATCTGATCGTATCCAGCCTCGGCGAGCGGGCGGCGCTGACGGCGCTGCTGCTCTGCACCCTGGCGAGGAAGGGCATGCCCCGTTCCACATGAGGTACTCAGCGGGCGAGGAGGTGAATATTGTGAGCGCCAGCTTGCTATTCACCAGCCGCAAGGGCAAATCAAAGTTGTTGCCGAAGAAGAGAGGATCACGGATGAACCGTCTTGCGCGCGCCGGTCTACTGCTGACTGCCCTTGCCCTCCCCGTCTTGCCACTTGCGGCACAGCATGCTCCGCACGCTGAGCATGGGAAAGCAGACCATGATGAGGGTATCGCAGCCGCTGTCGCAGCGCCCAGCCGGACCGAAGCTAATATAGCCCGTGACAAATATCGTCATCCGGCAGAAACGCTCGCGTTTTTCGGCGTCAAGCCAACGCAGACGCTGGTGGAATATAGCCCCGGCGGCGGTTGGTACACCGAAATTCTGGCGCCTTTGCTGCGTGAAAAGGGCACATTCTACGCGCTTCAGCCATCCGGGCGCTACCTTGATAACTATCGCAAGTTTCTCGCAGCCAAGCCGGACGTTTATGACAAAGTTAAGCTGATTGCCCACCCTGAGCAAACAGCCATGATCCCCGCGGGCAGCGTCGATACGCTGCTTACCTTCCGAAACGTGCATAATCTGGTGATGGCGGGGACGGAGGCCGCGACCTTCAAGGCCTTCTATGATCTTCTAAAGCCGGGCGGGACGCTTGGCATTGTTGACCATCGTCTGCCTGAAGACCGAGATAGCGCGCTAGAGAAGCAAAGCGGCTACCTTAAAGTTTCAACTATTCGTCGCCTCGCCGAGGCCGCTGGTTTCGAATATGTCGCAGCGTCGGAAATCAACGCGAATTCCAAGGACACGGCTGATTGGCCCAAGGGGGTCTGGACCCTGCCGCCGACGTTCGCCAACGGCGATGCTGATAAGGCAAAATATCTCGGGGTCGGCGAAAGTGACCGTATGACGTTGAAATTCCGGAAGCCTGCGTCTTAGAGCTTGGTCGCAATCAATCTGGTCATCCGTTGGCTTTGCTCGCGTCCTGAAGATCTACGGGAACGCGGGCTCGTCCGGGCCTGTTAGGCATCTGTTTCCGTCGCGCGAACCAGAAGGACCAAAGGGTAAAGCTGCCCAGCATGGCGAGTGATAGGCCTGCAAAGGTCATTGCCAGACGGTAAGCAAGGCCACCGACCTTGGCTGCATGAAGCGGATAGAGCATATTGTAGATCTTGACTGTGGTCGGTAGTTGCCCCGCGTCCCGCGCAGCGACAAGCTGGCCACTATCAGCCGCAAACCACAGGGTCGTCCGACCATTCGGCAGCCATTCTTCCGCCTTCTTCATGCGCAGCGTGATGAGGCCGCTGTTCTGCCGCGGCAGCGAAAGGTTGCGAATTTCAGCGTTTGGAAAACGGCTTCGCGCGTTCAGGATCATCGCCCTCCAGTCAAGCGTGGCCGCAACTGGTACAGCTGCCGAATTGGGCGCCTTTAAACTCTCGTTGATCAGGCCGGGCGCTGAGGGCCCCAGGATCAGTGCTGATACCGGACGAAATACCAATATCGCGCCCGTTAGCATCGCCAGCAGCAGCAGCGGCGCTGCCATGACGCCGAGATCGCGGTGGTGGCGGAGGATGGCCGGACGGCTCAGCCGCCTTGGCAGCAGTCGGAACTCGAATGTCCTGCGCGTTCGCGTCCACAGGATCACGCCGGATATGACGAAGAACGTCCCAAGCAGAGCGGCAATCCCAATGATCGTCTCTCCTGTATCTCCTGCGAAGAGATGATGGTGTAGATCGAACAGCCACAACTCCGGCCGCTCCCACTGGCTGTCCCAGCGTGTCACGAAGTCGCCGGCCTGGGTCACATAAGCGCCGGAACCATCTGCATATCGCAGTCGGTTCAGCCCGAAATTGGGGCCCGCGAAGCTAATCATGTCCGGCCGGGTGGCTGGGTTTTCCATGATTCGCTCGACAGTTCGCGCGATGGTCTCGCTGGTCTGGATCTGCGGATCGGACGCATGGGGCAGCAATATCCAGGCATCCTTATGAATCAGCAGCGCGCCGGAAAGACCCAGCACCGCCAGCACCAGGCCAATCAGCCCACCGATCCAGCGGTGCAGCAGATCGAGCGTCTTCAAAACGCATAGTCCCAGCTGAGCGTGAAGCTGCGTCCGCGCCCGGCGAAAAAGGCGAGATTATCAGTCGGGAGTCGCGTGTCGCTGCTGTAATCAATGAAGAATTTATCGAATAAATTCTGAACGCTCAGCCGGATGCCGCCGAAGGTGGTCTGATAGCGGATGCTGGCGTCAGTAACTGCGTAGCCGCCGAAGTTATTGCGTAGATCTGGTTGTACCATCCCTGAGTCCGCATGGAAGTTGCGCGAGAGATAATATTGGGTTTGAAGTATCGCCGAAACAGGACCGCGATTATAGGTGGCCGAAAGGTTGACGCGGTCTGGCGAGATGTTGACGCCGTCGAGATCGGTGTCGACTTTTTCATCCCTGTTGCTGTCGAAACGCCCCGCTATATGAGCGTAACCGACGCCGACCTTCAGCCCTTCGATCGGCGTTTCCGCGCGCAGGTTGATCTCCAGCCCCTGAATTTCGATCCGCTGACGCTGTACGTCGAAATTTCGTCCCGCGCCGGGGACCAGCAATTGCCCCTTGTCGCTCGATGACCAGAAATAGGTAGCAGAAGCGTCGAACGGCCCGCGCTTCACTTCAAGGCCAATCTCACGGTTGTTGGAAACGATCGGTTCGATCGCAAGATAGCTGTCGATGTCGATGCCGGGCAGATTGATCGACCGGGTGATCCGGCCGATATCGGGCGCGGTGTAGCCCTCCGCATAGCTGGCATAGGCGCGGATGCCGTCCCAAGGTTCGAGGATGACGCCGCCATTCAGCAGGACATCGTCAAACTTCGGCTTGCCGCCCGCGACAGCCACCCCGCCCCAATAACGCTGCTCTGGCGGAAGCGCCTGCGTCGTCTGGGCGAGCGTGTGGAAATCGTCGATCTTGATCTGGACATTTTCCCAGCGCGCCCCGCCCGCGACGCGAACCAGCCCGTCGAACAGCTTCAAATTGCCCTGCACGAAGGGAGCAAGGCTGCGGAAATCGGCAGGCGGCACCCAGATGCGGTTCGTGGCGATCAGCCGTTGCTCGGTCTTGTCCCACAGCGCGTCGAAACCGAGCGTGGCGGTCAGCGCCTCAAACCCGGGCATGGCGCGCTCATAGCTGAACTTTGCGCCCAGCTTGCGCGAGCGGTTCTGCGATTGGTCGAACAGCGTTCCCACCGGGGCGATCGACGGATCCTGGAAACTCGGTATCGGCGCCAGTTCGCCACCGAACGTGTCGCGTGAGCGGTTGAAGAAGATCTGGCTGACGAAGTTGCCGCCAGCCAGCGCGCTGTCGGTGTAGGAGAGGGCAACGCTTTCGACGCGGTTGGCTGCGGGATTGCCGGGAGGATTGCCACGGACCGCGCTGGTCGGCCGCCCGGTCAAGCGGTCGCCAGCCAGTGCGACGAAATCGCCATCGCCCTTCAGCTCGAAACGGCTGGCGATCAGGTCGATACGGCCGCTGGGCGACACCGCATAGCCAAGACGGGCGAAGACGTTGGTTGCTCGCGAATCCTGCGTTTCGCCCTGTGTCAGGTTAAGGCCTGCACGACGCCCTTCGCCATCATAATAGACGCCGCGCTTTTCATATGTGCCGCCGATCGTCGCGTCGAAATCCCCCGCCTTATATTGCAGGAGGCCACCGGCCTTGCCGCCGAAGCCATCGGAATGGAAGCGAGTGTCGGCGCTGCCCTGCAGAAGCACGCGGCCGCTCAATCCCTCCTGCTTCGGGGCGCCGACCGTCACCTGATTGACGATGCCGCCCGTGCCGCCGATGCCCTGCAATGCGTTGGAGCCGTAGATCAATTCAACCCGATCCACGAAGAACCCGTCAATGGTGAAGCCGTCGCGGCTGCTGTCGCGTAGCGGCGTCGATTGGGGGATGCCGTTAATGGCATAGAGCGGCGACCGGCCACGGAGTGTCTCGCCAGCGCCCGACAGTTTCTGCCGTGTCGGGGAAAAGGACGGCGTGAGCGTCGCCACCGCATCGGTGACAGACCCGGAAATGGCGATCTGCTGGTCCAACGATTCCTTGTCCACTACGTCGATCGTCAGCGGCAGGGCGTTGGCTGGCAGCGTGCTGCGTGCAGCCGTGACGACGATGGGACCATCCGCCTCTGCTTCATCCGCCGCCGATGGCGATTGCGCGAGGGCGATGCCGACAGCGAGGATAGCGCTGGTTGCGTAGAAATTTCGGACAGCTTTGCTCATATCAACCCCTTGTTCGGGGCGCTCGCTAACCGACCAGAGATACTAATGCAAGTCATTCGCAGCCATTGCCGCGGGGCAAGATATGGGTTCAGTATGAACCGCGAAAATCGGTTACGCCTTCGGCGTGTGCGGGATTAGAGTGCGCCCATGGGATCTTTGACCTTCTGCATCAACGTCACCCTGGATGGCTGTGTCGACCACGAGGCCGGTATTGCTGACGATGAAACGCATGCCTTCTTCACCCGTCTGATGGACCAGCATGGAGCAATGCTTTGGGGCCGCGTCACCTATGAGATGATGGAGAGCTACTGGCCGTCCGTCGCGAGCGGTGAAGTGGACGCACCGTTGGCGGAGCGCGATTGGGCCGCCAAGCTTGAGGCGAAACCGAAATATGTCGTGTCATCGGAGAGGCAGGTCTTCCCGTGGACAAACAGTCACCACATTGCAGGCGATCTTCGGGATGGTGTGCAGAGGCTGAAGGATGCGACGCCCGGCGGCGTTTTGCTCGGCAGCGCCAAGTTGGCGGTGGAGTTGGACCGGCTGAATCTTATCGATGAATATCGGGTTCTCCTGCACCCCCGCATCGCTGGCCGTGGGCCTACCCTCTACCAGAATGGCCTGTCAGACTTACGACGGCTTGAACTGATTTCGGCAAGTCCGATGAGCAATGGCGTGGTCGCCATGCATTATCGTCGTGGGGGGTGAACGCTTCACTCTCAGAAATCCCGTATCAGCTGCCGAACGGGTCACGCATGGCCCATCATCGCGCACTCGGACATGAACTCAGCCAATGCTTCGACGGCATCCTCGCCCGTGCGTGTCGCTTCGCTCAGCAAGTGTTCTACTTTTTGGGCACTCGACCGGGCAGGGGTTGCATATGCCAGCGACCAAGTCACGAATTTGCGGCGAGGATAGGCGCCCTCTGCAATAGAGCGAATATCCTCATGGCGCAGATCATCCAGGATAATGCGCTGCAACATGCCCACCGAATGTGCGGGACCTTCAAGATATTGCGCGAAATGGCGTCCGGTGAACAAGAGCGCACCGGTCACATCAAGCTTGCGATTGCGCGGTATCGAATCCCTGACGATGTCCGCCACCAGCTCATCAGACTCGTCCTCGGCAAGCCTGCTGGTGCTGATGTAAAACCATCGGAAAATCATCTGGCGAACTCCGGGATCGTCCATCGCCATTATAGGAAAAGTATATGCTTCGTCGCCAACTCACTCGGGTTAAGCATAAAGCCCCAAGCGAGTGTTTGCACGATCGGCGATCAAGTCATCTGGACTTTGGCGTTCAGGACTAACAAATGTGGATGCCGGGTTTACGCAGCAATCGCATCATCCACTATGACGGCGCGTGACAGGATATTTGGAGAGGGTAGATGGGCGGGCGACTGAGCGGCAAACGAGCCATGATCCTTGGGGTAGCTCCGAACAATGTCGGCGCGGCGATTGCGCGGACCTATATCGATCATGGCGCACAGGTCGTCATTGCCGGTCGCAGGGCGGAGCCGTTGC
>JAEZCS010000190.1 GCA_023433445.1 Pseudomonadota bacterium
TTCCCCTATTGCGTCGAACATTGCGGCCGCGCCTATCAAGCGCAGCTGCCGCGCGGCACACGCCGTCCTCCGCCGCCCCTGCCCTTCGGCGGACCGCGCGTGCGCTGACGCTCTGCTGAGCGCCGGAATATTGCAGGGCCGGTCGATGAGACCGGCCCTTCTTCATTCCTCCTGCTTGCGCCCGCCGCCCACCCGCCTATAGCTTGTGCGCATGTCCGATCTGTTCGCGAGCCAGCCCCTCTCCTCTTCCGGCTACGACGCCTCCTCCATCGAAGTGCTGGAAGGGCTGGAGCCAGTGCGCCGCCGCCCTGGCATGTATATCGGTGGCACGGACGAACGGGCGCTGCATCACCTTGCCAGCGAAGTGCTCGACAACAGCATGGACGAAGCGGTCGCGGGGCACGCCACCCGGATCGAGGTGACGCTGGAACCCGGCAACAAGCTGACCATCACCGACAATGGCCGAGGCATTCCCGTCGGCATGCACCCGAAATTTCCGGGCCAGTCGGCATTGGAAGTCATCCTCACCACGCTCCATTCCGGCGGCAAGTTCACGGACAAGGCCTATGCGACCTCTGGCGGCCTTCACGGCGTCGGGATCAGCGTCGTGAACGCGCTTTCCACCGTCACGGTTGTCGAAGTCGCGATCAACAAGGAGCTGTTCCGGCAAAGCTTCGCCCAAGGGCTGCCCACCAGCGGGCTCGAGAAAGTCGGCGCAGCGCCCAATCGGCGCGGCACATCGGTCAGCTTCATCCCCGATCAGGAGATTTTCGGAGAACAGAAATTCAAGCCTGCGCGCCTTTATCGCCTCGCGCGGTCGAAGGCCTATCTGTTCGCCGGCGTCGAAATCCGCTGGAAATGCGCGCCTGAACTGATCAGCGACGATACGCCGGCCGAAGCCGTGTTCCAATTCCCCGGCGGCCTTTCGGATCATCTGAAAGAACAGATCGGCACGCGGGAATGCGCGACCAGCGCCTTCTTCTCGGGCAGCCAGGACTTTCCCGACACTGCCGGCCGTGTCGAATGGGCGATCGCATGGCCGCTTTGGTCGGACGGCAGCTATAGCTGGTATTGCAACACCATCCCGACACCCGATGGCGGTACGCACGAAGCCGGTCTTCGCGCCGCCCTGGTAAAGGGCATTCGCGCTTTCGCCGAACTGGTGGGGAACAAGAAGGCGAAGGACATCACGGCCGACGACATCGTGACATCGTCGGAAATCATGCTGTCGGTCTTCATCCGTGATCCACAGTTCCAGAGCCAGACCAAGGACCGGCTCACCAGCCCCGAAGCCGCCCGCCTCGTTGAAAACGCGGTGCGCGATCATTTCGACCATTTCCTGTCCGACCATATGGAGAGGGGCAAGGCGCTGCTCGCCTATGTCGTCGACCGGATGGACGAACGGCTGAAACGCAAGGCCGAGAAGGAGGTCAAGCGCAAGACCGCCACTTCGGCGCGCAAGCTGCGCTTGCCCGGAAAGCTCACCGACTGTTCGACCGACAATCCGGAAGGCACGGAAATCTTCCTGGTCTAAGGCGACTCCGCAGGCGGATCGGCCAAGCAGGCACGCGACCGTAAAACCCAGGCGATCCTGCCCCTGCGCGGCAAAATCCTGAACGTCGCATCAGCGAACAACGCGAAAATCCTGGCCAACCAGGAAATA
This sequence comes from Pseudomonadota bacterium, assembly GCA_023433445.1. Taxonomy (GTDB): domain Bacteria; phylum Pseudomonadota; class Alphaproteobacteria; order Sphingomonadales; family Sphingomonadaceae; genus Sphingobium. The sequence goes on from JAEZCS010000190.1 coordinate 1,664, forward strand.
GCCGACATGATCCTGGCTTTTGGCTGCGGCACGCGAAAGGACTGCAACCCGGACAATCTGCGTTACGAACGCATCGTCATCATGACCGACGCCGATGTCGATGGCGCGCACATCGCGACGCTGCTTATGACCTTCTTCTTCCAGGAAATGCCCGAACTGGTGCGGCGTGGGCATCTCTATCTCGCCCAACCCCCGCTCTATCGACTCGTTGCTGGGGGTAAGAGCCTCTATGCGCGCGACGACGCCCACCGCGAGGAATTGCTGCGCACCGAATTCAAGGGGAAGAAGGTGGAGGTCAGCCGCTTCAAGGGGCTCGGCGAAATGAACCCCGGCCAGCTACGCGAAACCACCATGGACCCCAAGACGCGCAGCCTGATCCGCATTACCTTGCCCGATGATGTCGAAGATCGGCAGCAGGTTCGCGAACTGGTGGAACGGCTGATGGGTACCAATCCCGCCCATCGCTTCGCCTTCATCCAGGAAAATGCCGCAACGGTGGACGAAGAAGCGATCGACGCCTGACCTCAAAGGGCAGATCGCCGCATTGAGGGTGAAGCGCCCCTTTCGTGGCTACCGCATCATTAACCACTGTGGGCGACCGGACGTTCAATATTCAGGGCGATACTGGCAATCATGTCAGGCTTCGCCCAGATCCTTCGCATCGCACCACGCGCCGCGCCGGCCCTGCTGCTGGCGCTTCATAGCGGCGCCGCGATCGCCCAATCGCCCGCTCCGGCCACCGTGCTAAGCTCGACGGCCAGCGGTACAGCCTACAGCCAGGCGGATCGGCTAGCATCGACACTACTCGCGGGCGGCATGAGCCGTCTTAGCGCGATCAGCGCGCAGCAGGGCAGCGCATCTGCCTCGAACTGGACTTCTCCGCTTGCCGAGCCGCAGGCCGTCGTCAACGGCAGTCACCTCGAGCGGATGCTGTCGCAAATGCCAGGATGGGAATTGCAGGGCATCCGGCTGATGCTGAACCCGTCATCGCTGAGCTACAAGCAGCCCGACATCGTCCCGGACTTCATGCGCGGGCTGGGGACAGCGCCCGCCGCTACGTTCGCCACGCCCAAGCCGACGCCGCTGCCATCCGTTCCAGCACCGCGCGTGGGACAGCCCGATGTCTTCGGATCGGTAGCGATGGCGGTAAGCCGCACGCCGCTGGACGACAAATGGGCGGCAGTCGGCAGGTCGTCTTCCCCTCCCATCATATCTGCAAGCTTCCTGCGATCGGCCCGCGCCGCCGCCGGGCTCCAACAAGTCGAAATGGTAAACCGCTGGGTCAACGGCCGCCTGCGCTTCGCCAATGATCGGCAAGGACGCGACAGCTGGGCTTCGGCCAGCCAGTCGCTCCAACGCGGTGCAGGTGACTGCGAAGACTATGCCATCGCCAAGATGCAACTGCTGGAAGCCGCAGGCTTTGACCGGCGCGCAATGTTCCTCGTCATCGCGCGCGACTTCGTCCGGCAGGCTGATCACGCCGTCCTGGCAGTACGCGTGGGCGATGAACTGATGATCCTCGACAATATGACCGACCGGGTTCTGCCTTCATCGGCGGTCAGCGATTATCGGCCGATCATGAGCTTCAACGCTTATGGCCGCTGGACCCACGGCTACCGCGTGAGGACGCCGCAACCGATCCAGTTCGCCGCTCGCTAGGCGCTGACTGTCCTACCGCTCCCGCAATGCTTCTGAGCGTGCCTTCGTGATCGGCTTCAGCAGATAGGCGAGTACCGATTTGCGTCCGGTCATTATCTCGACATCGCACACCATGCCGGGCGTAATCGGCAACTTGTGCGCGCCCGATCCGAGCCATGCCCGGTCAGTTTCGACTACCACCGTAAAATAGGCTTCGCGCGTCACTTCGTCATAGACGCTGTCGGCGGACACCTGCTGCACCGTCCCGCTCAGGCCGCCGTAGATGGAAAAGTCGTACGCGGTCACCTTTACCACTGCGCGGTCGCCGGTCTTGATGAAGGCGATGTCGTTCGGCTTCACCCGCGCCTCGACCAACAACTTGTCGCCAATAGGGACGATCTGCATGATCTTCTGACCTGCGGTCACAAAGCCGCCGATGGTCGTCACCTGGACATCATTGACCACGCCATCGACAGGTGAGCGGATTTCCGCGCGCTGCGCACGCCCCTTCGCGCCGCGCAGGGATTCGCTGTTCACGGCGATCTTGGCCTCCAACTGGCTGCGCTCGTTCAACGCATCCTGACGAAACTGGAAATTGGCCTCTGAAAGCTGCGCCTGTGCCTCGCGAATTGCCGCAGATGCGCGTGACGCCTGCTGTTGCGCGGCGTTGAGCCGCCCCTGCGCATCCACGAGGTCCCGCCGGGCATCAAGCAGCTCGGTTTGCGGTATGATGGACTTTGCGGCCAGCGGCTCCAGCATCGACACCCGCTGCCGCGCCAGTTGCACGCTTCCTCCGAGGCTGTCGATCGTAGCCTGCGCCTCGCCCAGTTCCCGGCGGCGCTGCTCCACCTGAGCGGAAAGTCCATCCTGCTTGCTGCGTAGGGCCGCTTGACGAACGGCGGCGAGCGCCTGTTCCTGCTGACATTCAGGGCCACCCGTGGAGCAATCGGCACCCGCTCCGGTGCCCTCCTTCTCCAGGCGTCCTGCTCGCGCGGTGAGTGAGCGGGTCTCCGCCTGCAACTGCCCCAGTTCGGAAGCCAGCATCGCGTCATCCAGCCGCACCAACAGTTGGCCCTTGCTGACCTTCTGCCCCGACCGGACCAATATCTCTTCGATCGTGGTTGGTTCGGCGGACTGTATGACCTGCGCCTTGCTCGACGGGATCACCCTTCCCTGACCGCGCGTCACCTCATCCACCGGCGCAAGGCTGGCCCACAACAGGAACGCCAGCATGCCCCCGCCGCTGTAGAGGATGACCTGCTTGTTGCCCGGCTGCCCCCGCAGCCAGCTGATCCAGCGCCCCATCATGGTTTTGCCTCTTGCACTGCATGTTCATCGGCAGCGAGCGCCACTGCCTTCGTCCTTTCCTGGGCGGCAAGCATGTTGCTCAGCGCACTGCCACCTTGCGAAGGATCAGGGATGGACAGCTTCCATCCCTTGGTCGGATCCATTCGCCCGCCCACATCATTGGCCGCCCGCCGTTCCGGCAGCGCCGCAATGGCAGGATAGTCAATCTCCGGCTCACCCACCGCCGCCATCTGCGCTGAATTGAACGCGGGGATATATTCGCCCCCGGCATAGCGTCCCGTGAAAGCACGCGGCAGGCCCCAGGCGCCTGGCCAGCGGTAGAAGATGTGTGCGCCGATCTTTTCCAGCTTTGCCAGATGCGGCGCCCAGCCGGGAAACACATAATCTGCATGATAATGAGTGGCGGTGCCGACCCTCGGTTCGACTTCACCTGCCAGCGACGCCGCCGCGATCCGCTGTGCCCGGTTCCACAGCACGGCCACAGGCCGCCGCGCGAGGGACCCATCACACACGAAACTGAATTGGCACACGGATGCGTTGAAGCGCTGATACACGACGCCGCATACGGTCTTGGCGAAAGCGGGATGACGCACACGGTTGAGCACGACCTGCGCCACCGCACGCTGGCCGCTCTCCGGTTCGGCAGCCGCCTCATAATAGATCGCCTGCGTCAGGCATCGCAACGCGCGGCTCCTGTCCTCGCCTGCGGATTGAAGCGCGCGGAAAGGCGGCGCTGCGGCGATGGATCCCTGCGCAAACCGCTGCCTGTCGTTCTGCGCTTCCGCCTCATCTCCCGTCGTCAAGGGCGCGGATTCGTGCTCCGTTATCGCTACCAATGCGCGATATTGAGGGGGGATGGCGGGTACTTCGTCCACGATCCTTGTCTGGACCAATGCTTTTGGCGCAGGACCACCGCTCCAGCCGATCATGCTTGAGAGCAGCACAGCGACGAGCGCGCAAGCCAGGCCGAGCAGCGAGACTGTCCGGGTGGATAGCGTGCTCATTGCACCGCTCCCTTTTGAAGCCGCCCCATGACCTCGTCGCGGGGCCCGTCTGCCAGAACGACGCCCTGATCGATCACGATCAGCCGATCGACGATGCGCAGCAGCGCATGCCGGTGCGTCGATACGATCAGTGTCTGGTCGGGATCCAACGCCCTTGCCAGATGATCGACGAACAGATTTTCCGTCTGGCTATCCATCGCTCCGGTCGGCTCATCGAGGAAGAGCATCCTCGCCGGTTCCACCACTGCCCGCGCCAGCACCAGGAAGCTGCGCTGCCCGCCTGACAAACGGCTGCCGCGCTCGCCGATGTGCAGATCGAACCCGGCCGCATCCCGCCCGAAGAAGCGTGACGCGCCCGAACGCTCGAGCGCGTCCAGCAGCTTCTCGTCATCAGCGTCGCGCGCTCCAAACAACAGGTTCTCGCGGACCGACCCGCTGAACAGTTCGGCGTCTTGCCCCACATAGCGGAAGGCAGAACGCAATTCGTGCGGATGATATTGGCGGCTGTCCACATCATCGATGGTCAGCATGCCACCGCCCGGCGGATAGAGCCCGCACAGCACTCGCCCCAGCGTCGACTTGCCCGATGCCACACGCCCGATGATACCGATCCGTTCGCCAGGCTCGATGCGCAGATCGATACCCTTCAGGCTAGGCTGAGGCGCACCGGGATAGCTGAATTCGAGCCCTTTGGCGACGATCACACCCTTGCGCACCTTCGGGATGATGCCGCGTGCGCCGTTCAGCCGCTCGTCGGGCTGGTCGATCAGGGTCTGCAGGCTACCCAATGTCGTCATCGCCTGCCGTGCACGTACAATCACGAACGCCAGCTGCCCCACGGGCGCCAATGATCGGCCCGCCAGCATGACGATTGCGATAATCGCGCCCATGGTGATCTCACCCGCCGCGAACAGGTAAAAGCCGCCGATCACCAGCGAGATGCTCGTCACCTGCTGGCATAGCGACGCAAGCGTAACGCTAGTCGAACTCAACCGCCGCAGCTTTTCCTGCGTCGACGCACTCATTTTGGCGTAGCGACGCCACCGGTCGAGCATCCGCCCCTCGGCCCGGCATGCCTTCAGCGTTTCCATGCCCCCGATCGCTTCCACCAGAGCGGCACTTTGCAGGCTGGCATCCGCTTGCGCATCACGCGACAAGGTGGCCATGGATCGCTGCAGGAAGAAGCCGGCAGTGGCCATTATCCCGATCATGATAACAGGAACGACAGCGAGCCAGCCGCCCAGCAGCGCGATGATAGCGACGAAGATGAAAAGGAAACTCAGGTCCACCACCAGCACCACGGTGGTCGATGTGAAAAATTCGCGGACGGTTTCGAACTCCGACACGCGGCGAGCCAAGGCGCCGGTGCTGCCCTCCCGGCTGGCGAGCGGCACATTCATGACCTTCTCGAACAATCGCTGCGACAAGCGCTCGTCAATTTCCCGGCCAGCCTCATCGACCAATCGTGCCCGGGCAAGCCTCAGAGCAAAGTCTAGGCCAAAGGCCAGCATGACGCCCGCGCCCAGCACCCATAGGCTCGACGCCGCCTTGTTCGGAATGATCCGATCATAGACGTTCATCGTGAACAACGGCAGCGCGAAGGCGAGAAGGTTGATGATACCCGCCGCCAGCATGACATAGCCAAAGGACTCTCGCGCCCGCCAGACTTCACGCCAGAACCAATGCTGCCGTACCCGTTCGTCCCAAGGTCTTTCCTCGGCCCGTTCACGGCCATGATCAGCCATGACCGCCAGCGCCTCGCCAACGAAATACGGCTCCAGATCGGAAAGCCGCGTCCAGATCGGCTCGCTTGCATGGGGCAGCTGAATCAGCGCATCGCCCTGCTTGATGTCCAGCAGGAGGAGAAAGCGTTCGCCCCTAAGCGGCAGGATCGCGGGAAGGTTGGCAGGCCGCCATTTTCCCAGACGGCCTCGGACATGGTCGCTCAGCAGGCCGATCTGATCCAGTGCGGATTCGGCCTGGTGAAAAGGCAAGCGTCCCGATTCATCAACAGCAAGACCCGCCCGCAACGCGACGATCCCAGGCGATCGATCGAAATGCCGCGCGACATGAGCGATACATTCGATCAACTCGTCGCCGGGCGTGCCCTGACGGTCCAGCCATTCGGCCAGACTCAATGTGCTTCGTTCCAACATTGTTTACCCCGCGCCACCCCAGCCGAAGCCGGGGTGACCCCCAAAGATGGAAATTCAGCCCGGATAGCGCCGCCGCTGCAATTCGGCGGGTGGCAGATCCGGGACATCATATTTCTTGCGCGCGTAAGGATTGGCGCCCGAAGGCTGGGCAATCCCCAGAGTGTCGAGCAGCTGATTGGTCGCCGCCAGGATCTGATATTGCGCAAAGATTTCAGAGAAGCGGGCCGTTTCCGTCCGCACCTGCGTATTGAAGCGGGTGTTCTGGCTATCGAGCACGTCGAGCAGCGAACGGCGTCCGACGTTGAACTGCTCACGATACGACACCAGCAGAGAGTCCGAAACGGTCGCCTGACGCGACAGGTCGGTCAGCCGCTTCTTTTCCGTGTCCCAACGATTCCAGGCGGTACGGACATCGTCCTCTGCCTCCCTCTGGCGCTGGCTGAGGCGGAACCGCGCTTCGCTTGCCCGGCGGGTCATTTCCTGGACCTTCGCCCGGTTGATACCGCCATCGAACAATTGCCAGCGCAGGACAACGCGCCCCTGCACGTCGTTGGTGCTGCCGCGGAAGCCGTCGACATCCTCACCGATGCGGCCGCGCCCTTCCAGCACGACCTTCGGCCCAAGCTCCGACTCCGCCTCATCGACCACGGCGTGGGCCGCCTGGATATCGGCCTCCGCCTCTCGAATGAGCGGGTTATTCGTGCGCGCGCCAGCAATCGCTTCGTCCAATGTCGGCGGCACGGCGCTTGTCACCGCGTCGGGCATCGACACCTGATCGATGGAAAGGCCGGTGAGCGTGCGGAAGCTGATCGCCGCGTTGGTCAGGTCCTGCTCGGCCTCGCTCTTGCGGACTAGCGCGGATTGCAGCCGCTCTTCAGCCTGCTGATGATCGGCGATGCTGATCGACCCCTTCGACACGCCTTCGCCCAGGTCGCCGAGCAACTTGCGGTGGAAAGCGATGTTGTCCTCCGCCGCCGCGACCACGCGCTGTTGGAGCATATAGTCCAGATATTGGCGTGCTACATTCAGTGCGATGAACTGCGACCGTTCGCCTACGCGAAGCGCCGCGCCATCGATCCGGGCGGCCTGACGCCGTTTCTCAGCGCTGCGATAGCCGGAATCGAACAGCGTCTGTTCCGCCAGAATGCCCGCTTCGACTGGATAGAGCGTCTGGTCGCCAATGCCGAGCGTCCGCCGCGTATTGTTCTCCAGTCGGCGAATGCCCGCCGATCCTTCCAGGCTCACCCGGGGTAGATACAAGCCCTTGGCCTGTTCCCGCTCGAACTCGATCGCTTCCTTGTTCTGGATCGCCTGGTTGATTTCCGGATGGCTGTCGATCGCGGCCGCAATGGCGCTTTTCAGGTCGGTGGTCTGTGCCCAGCCGCTCGTCGCCATGGTCGCGGCGCACAGAGCCATCAGGCTGCCGCATGTCTTGCGCAGGATTGTCATGATTGCGCCCCCCTCAATTCGCGCTGGCAGTGACTTCGACCCGACGGTTCATCGGTTCGCGCACATTGTCGGCTGTTTCGATCTTGAGCTGGGTTTCGCCCAGCCCGATGACGGTCATCGCATCCATCGGGATGCCGCCCTGGCTCATCAGCCCGGCCACGTTCTGCGCGCGGCGCAGAGACAGGGCATCATTATAGCTCTTGCCGCCCGATGTGTCGGTATAGCCGGTAACGCCAAATCGGGTCCAACCGCATTGGACGGCCGATTGTGTGACCTGATCAACGGTCGCGGCCCCCTCAGGCAGCGGCACGTCCATGTTCCAATCGAAGAAAATGGACACCGCCGGTGCCGTACAGTCCAGCGCGGGTGGGGCTGAAGCTGCGGTCGGCACCGGCGGCGGTGGCGCCCCCGAAAGGCGTGCCACAAAGTCGTCGCACTTGTTGATGCTATACGCATACTTAGTGCCGGATTTCATGAAGCCCAGCGCAATGCCGCACTGGTTCTTGGCTTCCACGGCCCAGGTCCAGCGACTGTCCTGCGCTGCTCGCAGACTTGCGTCGCTCGCAGCCGCAACAGCCGTATCATAACGGCTCTGCAGCACACCCTTGAGCTCCGAATTGCCCATCTGCAGCAGCGGCGAAGCCGGAGCCGCCAAGGCCGCCGTCGACATCATCCCCGCCACTAGGCCAATGGAAGCGATGCCTCCCAACCTGTTTCGCATAATCATTCTCCCCCAAAATACCCGCGAGAAATCCGAACCAGGCGATTACCCGTGAGCAACCGCCATCGCCTCATGCGCGACCATCGCCGCGTCGAAGACATTTGCCGCCATCGCCATCATGTGGCCGGCATCGGCAGCCTCGACCGCGACCGGGTTGAACAGCGCTGGCGCATGCTCGCCCCCTGGCAATGCGGCCAGCAGAGCGTCGATGTCCGGCCCTCCCTGGCTATCCAGCGCTTCCGCCACCACTTGCGCCGCCACAGCAGCGTTCGGAGCAGCCTCATGCACGGCAACGAGCGCCGCAGCGTTGGCATCAAAGGTCGGCAGATCGACAGTCTGGGCGAGCAGGCCATGATGATCGTCCAACGCTGGCTGCGCTTGGCCTGCATCATTGGCGGCAGGAGCCGACGCACCATCCCCGCCGGAAAGCGTCGAATGATCCGCAGCCGCATCATCGCTGCTGCCATGGCTTGTGTGTGCGACGGGCTGGTCCGCGCCACTGCGTTCCTGGCTGTCGCTCAACGCCGACATGTTGACGTCTTGCTCGTCTGAAGGCTCCGCAACCGTGCTGGTCGCAAAGAGAGGGTCAGCGCCCGCCACGGTCTCAGCCTCAGCGACAGCCGCAACAGGGGCCTCTTCCACCGTTTCGGCAGCAGCAGCCACCGCGACCAGGCTCGCCGCTATCAGCGCCTGATTGAAACCGCTGGTCGTGCTTTCCGTCTTCGTGGCGTCACCGACCTTGGAGGTGGAGAACATCACGTCCCCGACAGTGCCCGTCGTGCCATCGGTGCGGGTAAAGGTCGCTTCCCCCAGCACCGTCACGTCGCCGCCCGCCGCCTGATAGCTCTGACCATCAGAGGTCAGCTTGATCGACGCGATGCCCATGTCCGCCAGCGACCTGAACTCACCGCTATCGACGACCCCGTTGCTGTTCAGATCCTGCCAAACGCCGAAGTCGGCATATGCAGCATCACGGGCGTCGAACACGCCGTCGCGGTTGCTGTCATAGGCTAGCCGCAGGCCTTCCAGGTCGCTCTTCGCCCCCGGAGCATCGTCCGCAAAGACGATATCGTAAGACCCGCCGATCGCATGGGCGAGCAGGCCGTCATCCGGCGAAACCCAGGCCGTGCTGACCAGGCCAGCGCCATAGTCGTGGGTGACGCCTGCGGAGCGATCAATGAACTCAAGGCCGTCGCCATCCAGGTCAA
>JAEZCS010000236.1 GCA_023433445.1 Pseudomonadota bacterium
CCCCAAGCTTTCTCCGCTACTCGAACAATTTGACGCGGCGATCAGCGACGACCTGATGACGCCTCGCGCCCTGCCCCTTCTGGAAGAAGCCATTGCGCTCAAGAAGGTGCCGGTGGATGAAAAGCTCTGCCTCATCGCCGCCTTTGATCAAGCCCTCGGGCTCAAACTTCTGGAGCTTAGCCGGGCGGACTTGCGTATCATGCCCAAGGGCGCGCAGATCACGCCTGAAGAGATTGAAGCGGAATTGGACCGTCGGCAGTCCGCGCGCGCCGCCAAGGATTTCGGCCTGTCCGACGAGATCAGAGACCTTCTGATCGCTCGTGGAGTGGAGGTCATGGACGGCGACCCGCTGCGCTGGGACTGGCGGCCAGAACTTGGGTAAAGCCCTTATTACCATATAGTTACGAAACCGTTATGATGCGGTGGGCCGTGCCGCGATTGCGCTTGTCCGGCTGGACAGGATCATGGCGGAAGGGCACCATCGACCCATGAAATTGCAACTCGCAGCGGCGCTGCTCCTTTCGGCTGTAAGCTCCGCTGCCGCGTCCCCGGTAGCTGCGCAGAATTTCATGTTCGAAACTGGCAGCACATTGCTTGCCAAGTGCCGCAACAAGGCGCCCGAATATGCGCTGGCTTGCACCGCCTACATCGTCGGGGCGGTGGATGGCATCAAGAAAGACGTGTTCATCGGCCGCGCGCTCCCCAATTGCTGGCCCGACAAGATGCAAGCCGAAGAAGTGCGAAAGATCGTCGTTGCCTATCTCCAACGCTATCCTGACCAACGCAACGCGCCCGCTTCGGTTCTGGTCAGCGTGGCCTTGAACGGACATTATCCGTGCGAGAAGTGACGCCGCGATAGGGCGGGTGGAGAGGCTGCGGGTTTACCAAGCCCCATATCGCTTTCGTGCCCGCCGCGCCTCAGCGCCACCCGTTGCCCTCCGCCGCTGGTATAAACTTGCTTTAGCCCCTACATCAGCGTAGGGGCGGCCCCTATTTCTATAGCTTTGGGAGAAAAGACGTGACGGCGAAGTGGACGCCGGAAAGCTGGCGCGAGCATAAGGGCATTCAGATGCCCGTCTATCGTGACGCACAGGCGCTTGCCGCCGTGGAAGGTCAGCTCAGCCAGTTTCCCCCGCTCGTCTTTGCCGGCGAAGCGCGCAACCTGAAGGCTGAACTCGCCAAGGTAACCAATGGCGAGGCGTTTCTGCTGCAGGGCGGCGATTGCGCCGAAAGCTTTGCCGAGTTTCACCCGAACAACATCCGCGACACGTTCCGCGTGCTTCTGCTGATGGCGGTGGTGCTGACCTTTGCGTCCAAGCTGCCGGTGGTGAAGGTCGGTCGCATGGCCGGCCAGTTCGCCAAGCCGCGCTCGGCCGATACCGAGACGATCGGCGGCGTGGAACTGCCCAGCTATCGCGGCGACAATGTCAACGACATCGGATTCACCCCGGAGTCGCGCGAGCCTGACCCTGAGCGGATGGTGCGCGCTTACAACCAGTCGGCAGCGACGCTCAACCTGCTGCGCGCCTTTTCGACTGGCGGCTATGCCAGCCTGGATCGCGTGCATGGCTGGATGCTCGATTTCATGGGCCGTAGCCCACTTGCAGCGAAGTTCGACGCGGTCGCTGACCAGATCGGCGCGGCGCTCGACTTCATGCGGGCCTGCGGCCTTTCGCCAGAAACCGTGCCGCAGCTTGGAGGGACGAGCTTCTACACCAGCCACGAAGCGCTGCTGCTCCCCTATGAGCAGGCGCTGACCCGGCAGGACTCGCTGACTGGCGACTGGTACGACACGTCCGCGCACATTCTCTGGATCGGCGACCGCACGCGGTTCGAAGGTTCGGCGCATGTCGAATATCTGCGCGGCATCGGCAATCCGATCGGCATGAAGTGCGGCCCGAGTCTGGAACCCGACGCGCTGATCCGCCTGCTCGACATCCTGAACCCCTCGCGCGAGGCGGGCCGTATCACGCTCATCACGCGCTACGGTCATGACAAGATCGAGGCGGGCCTGCCCAAGCTGGTCCGCGCGGTGCTGCGTGAAGGCCATCCGGTTGTCTGGTCCTGTGATCCGATGCACGGCAACGTCATCAAGGCGGCGAACGGCTACAAGACGCGGCCTTTCGATCGCATCCTGGCCGAAGTGCGCGGCTTCTTCGCCGTTCATCGCGCCGAGGGCAGCTTCGGCGGCGGCATCCATGCCGAAATGACCGGCCAGAATGTGACAGAGTGCACCGGCGGCGCCATCGCCATCACCGACGAAGGCCTTGCCGATCGTTACCACACCCATTGCGATCCGCGCCTCAATGCCGCGCAGAGCCTCGAACTCGCATTCCTGCTTGCGGAAATGCTGAACGAGGAACTGAAGGAACGCCGCGCCGCGGCCTGACCCTTCCCGTCGAAACAGGAAAATCCCGCCGGTCGTTTCCGGCGGGATTTTTCATGGGGCGCGCGCGCCTGTCACGACAGCGTCACTAACCTATGATTGTCCGCTTGCTTTGGCGGGTCAAAGCCGTAGCTTTCACCCATGGCAAAGGAACCTGCATTGGCGACCATCGCCGTTTACAGCCTCAAGGGTGGCGTTGGCAAAACCACCTTCGCGATCAATCTCGCTTGGGCATCCGCCACCATCTCGCGGCGGCGCACCTTGCTCTGGGATCTCGACCCGCAAGCCGCGTCCAGCTGGCTCATATCCACCGACAAGCAAAGCCGCGACGCTGCGCAGGCAATATTCAGCAAGGATGTGGAGGTCCGCAAACTCATCCAGCCTTCTACCGTTCCGGGGCTGGACCTCATCGCCGCCGACACGTCGCTCCGCAGCCTGGATCACCTTTTCCGGGAGATGGACAAGAAGAAACGGCTCGCCAAGCTGATCGAGAGCTTGGGCAAGGATTATGACCGCATCATCCTCGATTGCCCACCCGGCCTCACGGAAACCAGCGAACAGGTGCTGCGCGCCGCCGACATGATCGTCATTCCGGTCATCCCCTCGCCCTTATCGCAGCGGGCCATGGGCGAAGTGGCGCGGTATCTCGTCCAACGGGGTGGATCACATGCGCCAATCCTGCCCGTCTATTCCATGGTCGACCGCCGCCGCGCTCTTCACCGCAAAGCGCTGGAAGAACAACCCGGATGGGCCGCCATCCCGATGGCGAGCATGGTCGAGCAGATGACGGTGCAGAGGAAGCCCCTCGGCGCCTTTGCCGCCTCCTCGCCGCCAGCGCAAAGCTTCGCGAACCTATGGACGATGATCGAGCGGCAGGTGCAGAAAGATCAGAAGAGCGGAGGGTTAAAGTGAGCCTCCGTCCGTTCGGGCTGACTTTGTTGAAGCTTGCTACTCGTTAGAGGGCTCTTTCAACAAGGGCGGGGCAAACGGAGCTCAAATAATAACGCCGTTGCCCCCTCCCCAAGCTAAAGCGTTGGATCAAGCCGCGATATCGTAGGGCCTGATCTCACCCGTAAGATACAGATTGCGTGCCTTCGACCGGCTGAGCTTGCCCGAACTGGTGCGCGGCAAGGTGCGCGGCGGCACCAACTCCACGACGCAGTTCATGCCGGTAATCGCCCGCACCCGCTCGCGAATCTGATCGCGCAGGCGCGTGCGTTCATCATTGTCCGACGTACGGCAATGCACCAGCACAGCAGGCGCTTCCTCGCCACCCGGCGTGGTGATCGCAAAAGCCGCGATATCGCCCTGCTTGAACCCCGGCAGCTGCTCCACGGCCCATTCGATATCTTGCGGCCAGTGGTTCTTGCCGTTGATGATGATCATGTCCTTGGCGCGGCCGACAATGTAGAGATAGCCATCGCTCAGATAGCCCATGTCGCCCGTGTCCAGCCAACCATCGGCCATGCAGGCGTCCGTCGCCTCCTGATCACGGAAATAGCCAACCATCAGCGACGGCCCGGTGGTCCACACCTTGCCGATCTGCCGTTCGCCCAGCGGCACGCCATCTTCGTCGCGAATTTCCACGATCATGTCGCGCGCAGGCTTGCCGCAGTTGACGATCGAGCGGAAGCGTTGCGGCCGTCCCTCAGTTGCGTCGCCACCGGAAAGGTCGGTCTCCTCGACCAGTTCGACCATGATACCCTCGCCCGGCGGCATGATGGTAACGGCCAGCGTGGCTTCAGCCAGACCATAGCTCGGCAGGAACGCCTTGGGTGAGAAGCCCGCGTCGGCGAACGCGTCAACAAAGCTCTGCATCACATCAGGCCGGATCATATCCGCGCCGTTACCCGCAAGCCGCCAGCGCGACAGGTCGAACCGGTCCTGCGCCTTCGTCTGGCTCGACATGCGCCGCGCGCAGATGTCATAACCAAAAGTCGGCGAGTAACTGATAGAGGTGCCCTCGTTCCGAGTGATGAGATCCAGCCATGCCAGTGGGCGACGGGCGAAATCCTCGGTCTTCATGTAATCGGTCGACACCTGGTTCGCGACCACTGACAGGAAGCAGCCGACCAGTCCCATGTCATGATACCAGGGCAGCCAGCTGATGCAGCGGTCGCTATCCTGCACCTGCATGCCATGGCTGTGCGCGGCAAGATTGCTGAGCAGCGCATGGTGCGTTACCGCAACGCCGTGGGGGAAGCGGGTCGAACCGCTTGAATATTGCAGATAGGCGATTTCGTCGCCCTTCGCCTGCGGCAGATCGCACGCCACCGCTTCACGCGCGATAAAGTCCTCGAAAGCGATGCTTTCGACATTCTTCTGTCGCCCGGACTCCCCCGCCATCTCTTCCAATTCCCTGGGGAAGAGGAACAGCATCGGGTCGCAACTCGTCAGCTGGACGTTCAGCTGGTCGATATAGCTTTCCTTGCCGCCAAAGCTGGTCGGCAGCGGCAATGGCACGGGCCATGCACCGGCATAGATAATGCCGAAGAACAGCTGCGCGAAATCCGCCCCCGTCTCGGCAACCAGCGCCACACGATCCGCAGGCTTCACGCCATGCGCAATCAGGCGATGAGCGCAAGCGATCGCATCCGCGCGCAATTCCGAAAAAGGATAAGGCCGCGCCAGATTACCGCGCGCATCATGAAAGTTCAGCCCGCGCTGCCCGCTCGCCGCATAATCGAGCGCCTCACCCAGAGTCTCGAAATCGGAGAAGCGCCGAGGCAAGCCGTCCTCGGTTGGCGTCGGTGCCATCATGCTCTGCGAACCCGTCATATTGGCGTCACCCGATTGTCTTCATCTTGTCTTCCGGTGGGGCCGCTATCATCTTTGAAGCAGCGATGCACCGGATAGTTGCATTCCAGCGTCGCTTTCTACAGCATAAGGCGCGGTAAAATTCCGGCCCCACTGTGGCATAATCAAGGCGGCGCTTGCATAAACCATTGCCATGAAGATGCGAACATGACCGGTAAACGCCCCCGACCACCCCTGGATGATGGCAGTTTGCGCGATCTGGCGCTGCGCTATGTCAGCCGTTTTGCGACAAGCCGGGCGAAGCTGCTGGCGTACCTCAATCGCAAACTTCAGGAGCGTGGATGGGATGGCGAGGGCGCACCAGCGCCGGAGCAACTCGTCGAGAGGCTCGCCGAGCTACGCTATGTCGATGACCGCAGCTTCGCCGTCATGAAAAGCGCCGCCCTCACCCGCCGCGGCTACGGCGCGCGCCGGGTAGCGCAAACATTGCGCGCCGATGGCATCGCCGATGCGGATCGCGAAGAAGCGGATACACAACTCTCCAATGACAGCTGGGACGCCGCCGACAGATTCGCCCGCAGAAAGCGCCTCGGCCCCTATGCAGCCGCGCCAGCCGATCTCAGGCAGCGCGACAAGGCGATCGCAGCCTTCCTGCGCGCCGGGCATGGTTTCGATACCGCGCGACGCTGGATCGACTCTGCACCAGGGGAACCGCCCGATCGTGACCAGTAACGGCGCCCGGCGAAATCTGTGGCGCCCCTCTTCCGCTTTGGGCTAGCAGCGGGGGATGCGGATCGCCTTTCCCCTTATCATCGCCCTGCTAGCTGGCTGCTCCCCGACGCAGCCCAAGGCGGAGAAAGCCACCACCGCAGGAGCCCGGCAGGACAACCTGCTCCCGCTCGAAATCAACACGGATCGGGGACGCCACCGATTTGCCGTGGAAGCCGCCATCACCCCGCAGCAACAGGAAAAGGGCCTGATGTTCCGCAAGTCGCTGGATGCGGACGGCGGGATGCTGTTCCCCATGACGCCGCCGCGGACCGCCAGTTTCTGGATGAAAGACACCCTTATCCCGTTGGACATGATCTTCATCCGCACGGACGGCACGATAGCCTTCATCGCCGCTAACGTCGCGCCCCATTCGCGCGTGCCTGTTTCTGCCGGGGTTCCGGTGACTGCCGTGCTCGAACTGCGGGGCGGCCGCGCAGCAGAACTTGGCATTTCGGAGGGCGATAGCGTGTCCTGGGGCAGTTGCGTCGATGCCGCGATCAAAAGCCCCGCCGAGCTCGATTTCTGTCCTTCGCGCGAGCGCTGACGCCATATCCACCTTGCCAATGCCCCACGGCAGGCGCTAAGCGCTTGGCGCATGGGAATCCTGGCCAAGATCTTCACCTGGTGGAATGGCGCGACCATCGGCACCGCATTTTACACCTCCCGCAAGGGCAAGAAGGTG
>JAEZCS010000249.1 GCA_023433445.1 Pseudomonadota bacterium
GGGCACATGCCTCGCGCGCCCTTTTCATGTCGGGCATATCGATCGTAGGCCGACCGCATCCCAGCATCACGCTTGCCCCCGCTGCGTCGCACCGCTAAGCGCGCGCCCATGACCGCGCACAAATCCGGCGACCCCACCACGCTCAACCGCCTCTATGGCCGCCAGTCGGGACACAAGCTCCGCGCTGGTCAGCAGCAGCTGGTCGACACCCTGCTTCCCGCCCTCTCCGTGCCCGAAGAAGGCGAAGTCACCGCCGCCAACCTCTTTGGATATGACCGCCCGCTCCATTTCGAGATCGGCTTTGGCGGCGGCGAACATCTCGCTTACCGCGCCGACTTGCTGCCCGATCATGGCTTCATCGGCTGCGAACCGTTCCTGAACGGCGTCGTCACCGCCCTCGGCCACATTCGGGAGCAGGGCCTGGGCAACATCCGCGTCCATATGGGCGACGCGCTTCAGGTCCTCGCGCGCATCCCCGATGGAGCGCTCAGCTTCGTCTACCTGCTCCATCCCGATCCCTGGCCAAAGGCGCGCCACGCCAAGCGCCGCATGATGAACCCCGGCCCGGTCGAAATGATCGCCAGGAAACTCAAGCCCGGCGGCGAATTCCGCTTCGGCACCGACCATCCCGTCTACCTGCGCTGGGCCATGATGGTGATGAACGGCCACCCCGATTTCGACTGGCTGGCCAGCGAGCCCAAGGACTTCCTCACCCGCCCCGGCGGCTGGCCCGAGACCCGCTACGAAGCCAAGGCCCGCCGCCTCGGGCACGAAGTCTGGTACTTCCGCTACCGTCGCAAGTAATCCGCGCCTGGCGTTTCCGTTATCCTCGGATGCGACAGGGGGCGATGATCAAACTGGAGTTGTTCCATGACCGACCACCCCACATCCGCCATCCCATGGGATCAGCCCGCCACCTTGATCGACCTTGAAGGACGTGCGCCGCTCATCGGCACGGTCCGCGACTGCGCCCAGCACTTCGCGATGTTCAAACCGCATGCGCGCGAACAGGCGCGTGTCCTTTTGACTCAGCCGATCCATCGCCTCGGCCGCAAGACGCGCACCTGGGTCCTCGAACCATTTGAGATCGAGCAGTTGGCTGACCGGTTACGCACCGAAACGCACTGACCGATGTTCCCGGCGACAGGCTCGCCTGTTGCGGTCAGAACGGGAAAAACACGCTGATCCCGGCAACCCCGGCCACGCAGGTGACGATGTTGAGCGGCAGGCCCATCCGCACGAAATCCATATAGCGATACCCGCCCATCTGATAGACGATGACGTTGGTCTGATAGCCAAAGGGCGTGGCAAAGGCCGCGCTTGCCGACATCATCACCGCGACCAGGAAAGGCCGGGGGCTGACCGCCAGGCTGTCGGCCAACGCCACCGCCACTGGCGTTACCAGCACCGCCACAGTGGCATTCGACAGCAATTCCGTCAGCACCATCGTCGCGACATATAGCACGATCAGCGCGATCAGCGGGCTCAACCCATGGACGCCGTTGATCAGCATGCGCGAAGCATCCGCCGCCAGCCCGCTCTGTTCCATCGCGATGCCGATGACCACCATGCCCGCGATCAGGATCAAGACCTGCGGCCGCAGCCCGCTATAGGCCTCATCCGCGCTGATCACCCGCAGCAGGATCAGCGCCACCGCCCCTGCAAAGGCGCTCGCCGCGATCGGCGCGACATTGAGCGCCGCCAGCGCGACGGCCGCTACGAACACGCCCAATGCGATCGCCGCCTTCGCCGGATTCAGCGGCCGGGGCTCGGCGAACACAGCCGGGTCGCCAACCTGCGCGCTATAAACATGGAGCGCGTCGATCGGCTGGACCTCCCCTTCCCGTTCGTCCGCCTCATGCCGCCCGCCCAGCAGCTTCTTGCTGAACAGGAACAGGTACAGCCCGCCCGCCAGCGCCATCGGCACGCCCACCGGCGTAATCTCGAAAATGCCGAAGCGCGGCTGCCCGGCCACGCTGGCCATATCATCGACCAGCAGGTTGGTGGACGTCCCGATCAGGGTGCAGCATCCGGTCAATATGGTGATGTAGGACAGCGGCATCAGGAACCGCTTGGGCGACAAGCGCAGCGCATTGGCGACGTCGCGCACCACCGGCGCGCCCAGCACGACGATCGGCGTCGAATTGAGGAAGCAGGACACCGCGCCGATCATCGACAGCAGCAGCCACATGCCGGTCGCGCCCAACCGCTTGCACATCGACACCGCCATGGCAATCGCCCGGTCGAGCAGGCCCGACAGCTCCAGCGCATAGGCAATGACAAACAGCGACGCGAGCGCGATGATCGCCGGGCTCGCGAAAGCGCCCTGCACATCGACGGGCCGCACGACGCCGGTCATCAACAGCACCGCCGCACCGGACAGGGCGACCACATCGGCGCGCACCTTGTCCCATATCAATGCGGCGACGACGGCGGCCAGCACCAGCAGCGTGAGAACTTGGTCAATCGTCATGCGCACCCTGCCTCGTGCCTGCTGCCGCCGCTGTCAACGCAGCAAGTCGGAAAAAGGCGATTATCCTCTGGAGAGAGAGGACTTTTTTGCTATCAATGACATATGCGTGAACCCAGTGCCCGGACCAGCCGGCTCGCCATAGCCGCGGGGTTAGCCGCTTTCATCGCCATCGGCGCGGGCGGCTTCCTGCTCGGCCGTGCCACCGCGCCAAAGGCTCCGCCGCCCGCACCCGCAGCCGCGCCCGTAAAGGTGATCGCGCCGCCGATCCCGGTCCTGCCGCAATCTCCCCGCCTCTGGGGTCGCGCGGAGATAACGGACCTCGCCCGCCGCGCCGCTGATGCATTTTCCTCGGGCAAGCCGCTGCCCGATGACATAGCCGGTGCCACGGGCCAACGGTTCGAGCTTTCCCTGCCTTTCGGCTGTTCGGGGGAGGCGGACAAGGACAGCACCGACCCGATGCGCTGGCGCTATGATGAGGCGGCAGGCGTGTTGCGCGTCCATGCCATGCCGACCGCGTGGAAGGCCGCCGACTTCGCCCTCCCCGCGGGCGGAGAGGGCCATGGTGCCGAAGGGTTCTGGATGCAGCGTCCCTGGTCAACCAGCGACGAATGCCCTGCCGCACCCAATGCAGCCGATCCCGATAGACCCGTCACTTCGCCTGCGCCCGACCAAAGCCTCGCCCTTGCCCAGTTCGGCCGGAATGACGGCAAAGATCTGTGGCGGCATGGCCGGCCGTTCGAAAAGGTGCTGCGCATCGCCCCGGAAGCGTTCGACCCCTCGCGTGGCCTGAGGCTCCGCCTCATCGGCCGGATCGAGCAGGTGCCCGGCAACGGCCCCATCCACTGCACCCAGCTGCGCGGGGTCGAACAACGGCCAGTCTGCGTCGTCGCCATATCCTTGCGGGAAGTGCGCATGGAAAAGCCGGGCACCGATGCCCCGATCGCCATCTGGGAAAATCGCAGCGCCCCCGGCTCGGCCGGGCACTGAAAGCCACCCGTTCACCCCATCTCGTGCTTCGGCTCGCAAAGCCATGAACCATCTCCCCTGCCCATGTGTTGGCGGGGAAAAGGAGATGCGCCATGCCCGACACCCAATCCGACAATCATGAAGACATGATCCACGAAGACGGCTTGCCCGGTCACGAAAGCAAGCTGGAGCCAAAGCCCGAATGGGAACCCCGCTATCCCGGCTCCGGCCGCCTCGCAGGAAAGGTCGCCCTGATCACGGGCGCCGACAGCGGCATCGGCCGCGCGGTCGCCGCACTCTACGCCCGCGAAGGCGCCGCCGTCGCCATCCTCTACCTCTGCGAACATGACGACGCGAAGAAAACCGCCCAGATCGTCGAAGGCGAAGGACAACAGGCCCTCACCATCGCCGGAGACATTGGCGAAAAATCCTTCTGCGACGATGCCGTGAAACAAATCATCGACCGCTTCGGCCGCCTCGACATCCTCGTCAACAACGCCGGTGAACAACATCCCGATCAGGACATCACCGACATCACCGAGGAACAGCTGCGCCGCACTTTCCAGACCAACATCTTCGGCATGTTCTTCCTGACCCAGGCCGCCCGCCCGCACCTGAAAAAAGGCGCGGCGATCGTCAACTGCACCAGCGTCACCATGTATCAGGGCTCATCGGAGCTGCTGGACTATTCGAGCACAAAGGGCGCAATCACCGCCTTCACCCGCAGCCTGTCGGAAAATCTCGTGGAGGACGGCATCCGCGTCAACGCCGTCGCCCCCGGCCCGATCTGGACGCCGCTCAACCCCTCGGGTGGTGCCAGCCCGGTGAAGCTCGAACATTTCGGCTAATCCACCCCCATGGGCCGCCCCGGCCAACCCAACGAAGTCGCCCCCGCCTTCCTTTTCCTCGCCTGCGACGATGCAAGCTACAAGTCGGGCCAAGTCCTCCACCCGAACGGCGGCATGATCGTGAATGGGTAAATAAAACAAACTATTCCCCTCCCGCAGGCGGGAGGGGCTAGGGGTGGGCGCAGCGAAGGCGGGAGAGGGCCCCATAAAGCCCGCCTAAGCCGTCATCCCAGCGAAAGCTGGGATCTCAGCAGATGAAGCGCAACATGGCCCGAGCCCCCAGCCTTCGCCTGGGGTGACGGCATGAAGAACCCATCAATTCGCCTTGCTGAGATCCACCTTCTCCACCCACTCCGGGTAAAAGGTCGGCTCCCGGTTCGACCAGCCCACGGCCGTCGCCGCGGCCTCGCTGATCGACTGGAGCAACGCGCGGCGCTTCTCGGGATGCAGGTGCGGCAGGCTCGCCGCTGCACAGAACGCCCCTGGCAACCATGGCCGAGCCCCCGCCCCCAACAGCCGCTCATACAGGAAACGATAGGCCGAAAAGCTGCTCAGCCGGTCCTGCCCCAGGTCGAATGCGGAAATCGTCACCAGCGGCGCCATGAACGGCTCCATCTGGTCCAGACCGCTATCATCGGGCACGCGCGCCTTGATCTCGTCCAGCCGCCCGTAAATGCGGGCCTGCGCGCGGATGCTCGCTTCCTCCACCATGTCGCGCGACCACAGCTTCATGGCGTCGCGGCGGTGGAGGCCGATATCCAGCGATCTTCGAATATAGCGCTGCGTGGCAGACGGGAAACTGGCGAATTCGCGCAATTCAGCCAGGGTGATGGCCCCGTCAGCCGGTCTTGCATTTGTGCCCATGCTCTTGCCCTCCGACTTCAAGTCGATCGGCCGATCATGCGCCTTTCATGGTTACTGAAAGCTTAAGCGCCGGGTCTGCCGACAACCCTAAGGAATCATGTTTCTTTGTGCGCCGCAACATGTAATTTTTGTGAATGCGCTAAATAGAAACGCTTGGGCCTCCTCTCCGTTCATCGAAATCGATGAAAACAGGGCGCGAACCGCCACTAATTGCCCTGCATAGGCAGCGGCTCGCCCCGCAATTCTGTGGCAAGATCGGGCCAGTACGACCGCCCCGCCGCGCTGGATGCCGCCTTCTGCAATTCACGATATTGGGCGAGCACGCGAAGCCCCAATTCCGTCAGTACCGCGCCTTCGGCCGACGTCGCGACGAGCGGTGCGGACCAGCACCGGTTCATCACATCCACCAGCATCCAGCACCGGCGATAGCTCATCTTCAGCTTTCGCCCGGCGGCCGAAATCGACCCTTCGCTCGCGATCGCGTCGAGCAGGTCGGCCTTGCCCGGCCCCATGGCGATCTCGTCGCCACAATAAAGCTGTATCTTGATCTTGAGGCCCGGCCCGCTCATCCGCGCCTTATGGCATGGGCACGCCTGCCAGCCAATGCCGCGTCAGGGCCGCCGTTCGAGCACCGCGCCGATCATGCTGCGCCATATGCCCACGTCGCCCGCCTGCGCCATCTGCTCATCGGGTTCGCGCAGGGTGTGGAGGATCGCGTAGGCATCTTCCACATGGTCCTGCCAGCTCGCATCCACCG
>JAEZCS010000252.1 GCA_023433445.1 Pseudomonadota bacterium
ACGCGCATCTTCGTGTTCTGCGCGTCAAGGCCGGTGCGGGCGACGTGAAGGGCTGCGTTGCTCATGGTCTAACTCCGTGATGCCGTTAGGCTTGCACAACGAAAAGCAAGGTTCGTGCCAGATTAACCATCTAGGCGCATGAGCGACGCGCCGCCGTCATCAAGCTGCTTGGCCGTGTCGATCAGCTTAACCTGGGTTTCCCAAGCGCGACTTGCTTCGATCATCTGCACGAGCGCCGAAGTGGCGTTGACGTTGGACCCTTCAACCGAACCGCCCGTCACCGTTGCGAGGGGATCGGTCGGCAGGACGCCGCCATTGGTTTCGCGGAATAGGCCATCGGTGCCCTTGGCGATGCTGGAGCCGACCGCGCGGACGAGCTTCAGGCCGTCGACGCGCTGCGGGTTCGCCGGATCGCCGCCCTGCGGCACACCCCAGATGCTGCCATCCTGCGAGATGGAGACGCTGTCCATCTGGGGCAGGGTGATCGGGCCGCCTTCGCCCAGCACGG
Organism: Pseudomonadota bacterium; assembly: GCA_023433445.1. GTDB lineage: Bacteria > Pseudomonadota > Alphaproteobacteria > Sphingomonadales > Sphingomonadaceae > Sphingobium. The sequence goes on from JAEZCS010000252.1 coordinate 509, forward strand.
GCAAGCCGTCACCGGTGGTCAGGAGACCGCTGTCGGAGACCCTTAGATCGCCTCGGCGCGTATAGGCTTCGCTGCCGTCCGCGGCCTGAACGGCGAGCAGTGCATCGCCGTTCATGGCCACATCCAGCGGGTTGCCGGTTTCGATGACCGCGCCCTGCGCCATGTCGGACGCGATCACCTGTTCGGACGCCTGCGCCCGCGTGTCGAAACCATCGCCCTTGATCCAGCGCGTCTCTGCATTGGCGATCTCCGCCCGGAAGCCAACCGTGTTGACGTTCGCGAGGTTGTTGGAAATCGCCGCTTGCCGCGCCATCGCGCCGCGCATTGCGGTGAGTGCCGTGTTGACGAGCCGGTCCATGGGTAAGTCCTGTTTCTAGCGTGGCGGGTTGCCCGGGTTTCGTGAAACCCGGTGAAGCCCGCGCGGGGCCTGAGCGTAGCCAAGGCGCGGATGCGTGAGCATCCCTGCGCCTTGCTATTAGGTGCGCATGTTGACGATGGTGGTCGACAGCGTGTTGGCCGCTTCGATCGCCTTGGAATTCGCCTGGAAGTTACGCTGAGCCGAGATCAGGGCGACCAGTTCTTCGGTGATGTCGACGTTGGCGCGTTCGAGTGCGCCCGAGCGTACGGAGCCGAAAAGCCCGCTGTTGCCCATGCCGAGCGTCGGCGGGCCGCTGGCGTTGGTGGAAAGCCAGTGCGCGTCGCCCTGCTGGCGCAAGCCTTCCTGGCTGTTGAATGCCGCCATGGCGGCCGCACCGAAAAAGACGGTGGTGCCGTCGGCGTAGACGCCCGTGATCTTGCCTTCCTTCGACACGCCCACGCTGGAGAGCTGGCTGCCGTTATGGGTGGTCGGAATCTGCAGGTCAATCAGCGCTGTGGAGTCCAGCGTGCCGGCCGCCATGGCGGCAGCGGTGGCGGCGTCAGGCTCACCCGTGGCGGGGTCGAGCGGAATGACCTGCAAGCGGGCGCCTGTGGTATCCAGGACAAAACGGTCCTCATTGACCGAAAAGCCGCCGTTGCGGGTAAAACCGATCTGATTGTCGGCGGTGCGCTTGACTGTGAAAAAGCCTTCGCCGGTAATGGCGAGATCAAGCGTCTTGTCGGTGGTTTCGATGGTGCCCTGGGTGAATTGCTGGTTGATGCCCAGCGCGCGCACGCCTTGTCCTGCGGCCTGCGTGGTCGTCTGCATCGGCGCGGCGGCGAAGATGTCGCCGAACACGGCCTTGCTCTTCTTGAAGGCGGTCGAGTTCACGTTCGACACGTTGTTGGCGATGGTCGCCAGATCGGTCTGGGCGGCCTTGAGACCGGAAAGCGAGATGTAGAAGGACATGGCGTTGCTCCTTGGGTGAAAAGGATCTTGATGGGTGATAAGGTTAGGCGAGTGAAATGGCGTCCGAAGGGCTGTAGCTGCCCAGTGCGGTGATGAGCTTGGATGCGCTGCCGTCGGCAGGTGACTGGACGGCTGCGATGGTGGCCCAGCTGGCGACACGCGACGGGGAAGCGCCGTTGACGCGGATCCTGAGCGCGTCGGTGGCGACCCGCTCACCCGCATCATCCCTGCCGTCCCAGTAGAAGTTGACGTCGCCCGCAGGCTGGTTGCCAAGTTCGATGGTCTTGAGCACGTTGCCCGATCCGTCAACCAAGTCGACGGTCGCGCCACTGGTCGCATCCTTGAAGCTCACCTGGCCGATATATTGGCCGGCCGCATCGGGGGCGACGATGTTGCTTTGCACCAGCATCGACTTACCGATCCAGCTGGCCGCATCGCCAAGGCGCGAGCCGGTAAGCTGCGAGGCAAGGCCTTTCAGCGTCTGGTTCATTTCCGCGATGCCGCTGGAGTTGGTGATGGTGGCCATTTGGGCGACCATCTGCGCGTTATCCATCGGCGCGAACGGGTCCTGCGTCTGCATCTGTGCGGTGAGGAGGCGCAGGAAATCGGCCTGGCCCATCTCCGCCTTGCCCGTGCCGACATTTTTGTACGGATTATAGACGGGCAGGCCCGCGCTGTCGGTGACAGTGGAGGTCGTGCTCATTTGCCGATCCTTATGGTTTCGAGCATCAGGGATTTGGCGGTGTTCAGTACCTGCACATTGTTCTGGTACATGCGGGCGGTCTCGATCATATCGACCAGCTCCGCGCTGCTATCGACGGCCGCCTCCCACACATCGCCATTCGCGTCGGCGAGCGGGTGGTTGGGGTCGTGGCGCTTGGTCGGCTTGGCGTCGGTGGTGAGGACGTTGGCGACCTTCACCGTGGAGACGCCGGGCTTGTCGGTGACCGACTGGAATACCGGCTTGATGGCGCGGTAGGCTTCCGCCTCGCTGCCAGTGACATTGCCTGCGTTCGCCATATTGGACGCGGTGGCGTTCAAGCGGACCAGCTGCGCGCTCATGGCGCGGCCGGCGATGTCGAAGACGTTCATGGGGCCGGAACCGCTCATGCTCATTCTCCCTTCAGCGCGCGAGTGATGGTGTTGATGCGGCCCTCAAGGAAAGAGAGGGTCGTGCGGTATTTGACGGCGTTTTCAGCAAACAGCGTCTGTTCGGTGCTGAGTTCGACAGTGTTGCCGTCCAGGCTGGGCTGAAGCGGGACGCGATAGCCCATGCTGTCGTCCACGGCCTTGCTGACGTCGGCGATGCCGCTACCCTGCTGGCGCGTCGTCGCTTCCTTGAGCGCCGCGTCGAAATCGATGTCCCGCGCCTTGTAACCGGGGGTCGAGGCGTTCGCGATGTTGGACGCGAGCAGGGACAGGCGTTGCGAGCGAAGCGCCAGCGCCTTTCCGTGAACTCCGAACAATCCGTCTTCCAGCGACATTTCCGTCTTTCCGTCTTTTTTGCCCTTGGAGGGCCTAAAGTTTGCGGTTCCTCCGCCGTTCTGAGCCCTGAAGGCGTGAACCGCGGGTGATCCGAACGGGTATTCGCAAGAGCCGTGCCAATTTGCGTGGGTGACGCAGTGGCATGTGCAGAAACGGCGGAAATCCTTGGGTTCGCATCAAGGCGGCGGCAGGGGTGGCAAGATTTTGCCGCTCCGGGGCAAGGCTTTGCCGGTGGTGATCCGGATGAGTGGGGGACTGGTTGATGATCGGTTTATTGGCGCAGCTTTTCGATCCCCTGACGCTGCTCATCATGATCGGTGGCGTGGGCGCGGTGGCGCTGTTCCAGAATGGCGGTCCGGCGATCGGGCGTGGCTTTGCCGCGCTGCCGCCGCTGCTGCGCGCCGACCCGGACAAGGATCAGGCGACGGCGCGCGCGGCATTGCTGAAGATCGATCAGGTGGCGCAACTGCGCGGGCTTGCCTGCACCGATCGGGTGAAGACGGCGAATCCTTTCCTCGCTGAAGCGGCACGGCGCCTCGCCAACAGCGAAAAGACCGAGCAGTTCGAGATTTGGGCGGCGCAGGCGCTGGCCGACCGGGCGCGTCGCCATGCGGGTGCGCGCAACGTCTGGCTGTCGATTGCCGACGCCGCGCCCGCGCTTGGCATGGCGGGCACCATATTGGGCCTGATCGGCATGTTCGCGGCGATGGATGATCCGGCGGCTCTGGGGCCATCCATGGCGCTCGCGCTGCTGACGACACTCTATGGCGTGCTGATCGCCAATGTCATCGCCGCGCCGATCGCGAGCCGACTTGCCGACCTGTCAGAGCGGGAACTCGCCTGGCAGAAGGAAGCCGCCAGCCGTTTGGTTGCCATCGCGCGGCGGGAGAATGTGACGTCGCTGCGGGCAGCCATCCGCGAGGTGGCGTGATGATCGCTGCGGCATCGCAAGCCCGGCGCAACCGCTGGGCCGTGAGTTTCGCTGACCTGCTGTTACTGCTGCTCGGCTTCTTCATCCTTTTGCAGGCGAGCGGGCATAAGCGCGACGCCATGCTGGCGCAGGTGCGTCAACAATTTGGCGGGCGCGCGGTGGCCAAAGCCATGGAGCTGCGCGCGACTGAGCTGTTCTTGCCTGATGAGGCGTTGCTGTCGGATCAGGGCAGGGCGGCGGTCGCTGGCGTGGCCGCGGGTCTGCGATCAAGCAGCGGCAGGATCGACATCAGTAGCCTGGGCACCGACCCGGCGCGGCGGCGATTCGATCCGTGGGACTTGGCTGCGGCGCGGCTGGGGGCTGTCGCGCGGGAGCTGAAGGCACAGGGGGTCGCCGGGGACAGGCTGCGTATTCGCGGGCTTGACCAGATGGATGGCGCTACGGGCAAGGGGCAGCTGATCCGTATCGGCGAGGCTGCCGGGCAGCGTTAACGACTTGTTAGCCATATCGGATGCTTAATGCGTGGCATGAATCTGCCTGCATCCGGAGATATGCTGTGAAGACGCTGCCCCTCATCGCCGCCATGGTGCTGGCCACAGCAGTTGGTCAGCCTGCCCTGGCACAACAGAAATTCGAGAATCTCGATCGCCTGGACGGGCTGGTATCGATGACCGTGGGCGCCAATATTGGCGAGCCGGGTGGACCCATAGCGCCGGTCGACAGGCGGTTGCGGCTGGCGGCCTGCCCTGTGACGCCGAGCGTGGAAGGGCCGACTTTCGGCGCTGCGATCGTCAAGTGCGATCCCGTCGGATGGCGCATTCGCGTGCCCTTGAACGGCGGCGGCGCTGCTGCGGCTCCGGTTGCGCGCTATGGCGTGGCGGCGCGTCCTGCACAGCGCGACTTCGTAGTGAAGCGGGGCGATCCGGTCCAGTTGCTCGCCGGCAATGCGGCTTTCAGCGTCTCGCGCGTGATGATCGCGGATGAAGACGGCGCGGTGGGCGACACTATCCGCGTGCGCGAGGACAAGAGATCAGCGCCTGTTCTGGCGCAGGTGGTCGAAATGGGAACCGTGCGCATTCCGGGATTTAATGATTTTTGAACCCTGCCGTTATAGGGTGAACGGGACGAGTGAAGGATTGTAAGCCATGATCAAATCTGTCGGCCAGAATATGAGCGCCGCGATAGAGGCTTCCCGGTTGCGGGACAGCGGCAAGACGCGGGGCGCTACCGACAAAGCTTCGGTAGGCGTGTCGTCATTTTCCGCATCAGCCAGCCCTGCTGCCCGCATGGCGGCCGAAGGCGCGCCGGTCGACATGGACCGCGTCGCAGCGATCAAGGCAGCCATCGCGTCGGGCAATTACCCGGTCGATCCGGCTGCGATCGCCGACAAGATGCTCGCACTCGACCTGCCGATCAACGGATAAGGCTTATACCATGCCACTCGGCCTTGCAGCCCTGGACGACCTCTTCTCGGCTTTCGATGAGTTGCGGGTCGCGCTCGACGGCACCGATGTCGCGGCGATTGACGCTGCCGCTGCCCATGTTAGCCGGAGCGCCGCCGCAGTGCGTGCGATCGGCGCATGGCGTGCGGATGACGCGATTCGCGAGCGGGTGACGGCGCTGCTGCCGATGATCGATGCAGCGCGCGTGCGGATCAATGTGCTGACCGATCATGCGGGACAGCGCTTGTCCCTGATGGCGGCGCACGGATCGACGCAGGCTCCGCTGGTTTACGGGCGGTAAGACCATCAAAAGTTCCGAATTGGATCAGCGAGGCGCCCCAGAGGCGCCTTTTTCTTTGCATGCTGAACGCGCCATCAACATTTATGGAGCGCGCGTTAACCAAATCTTGGCATAAGGCTTGCTCTAATGCTCCCCGGTACCAACGGGGATTATTCGAGTGTCGGCATTTGCAGACATAACAGCGACAGGCGCATCGACCGGCAACCGCGTGACGAACGCGATCGCCATGGCGAGCCGCAGGACGGGCGTGGACTTCGCCTATCTGCTGGGCCAGGCGAAGATCGAAAGCAGCCTTAATCCCACGGCGCGCGCGAGCACCTCGTCGGCAACGCGCCTATATCAGTTTATCGACCAGAGCTGGCTCGCCGTCATCGACAAGCATGGCAGCGAATATGGCCTTGGCTGGGCCGCCGACATGATCAGCCGGGGCCAGAACGGCCGCTATTATGTCGCGAACCCGGAAATGCGCCAGCAGATCCTGGATCTGCGCAACCACCCCGAAACCGCCTCCGTCATGGCCGCGCAGCATGCGGCCGACAACAAGGCCTATCTCGAACAGCGGCTTGGCCGTGAGGCTGAGCCGGTCGACCTGTACCTCGCCCACTTCCTGGGCGTCGGCGGGGCCAGCAAGTTCCTGTCGGTCCATGATCGCGCGCCGGGCGCAACCGCTGCGTCCATGTTCCCCGCCGCCGCGCGGGCCAACCGCTCCATCTTCTACGATCGCTCCGGCAGCCCCCGCAGCTTCGCCGAAATCCGTGACCGGATCGCGTCGAAGCTTCAGCGCGGCGTCGATTCGATCAACACCGGCCCCATCCAATATGCTGCCGCTCCGCTGCCCGATGGCGCGAAGACCGTGCAGCCCGCCGATTATGTGCGGATCGAAACCCAGCGCCTCGCCAGCGCGGCCGATGTCAGCATCAAGCCGCAGCCGGAAACCGCGCGTCTTGCCTATCTCATGCTCGCCACCCTCGGAAGGTAACGGCCCATAATGACTCCCGCCCAAGTCAAAGCGAAGATCTGGATGAGCGCAGCGAAGGGGGCCGTGCTGCCCATAGCGACGCTGATGGTCGTGCTGTTCATGATGGTGCCGGTGCCTGCGTTCATGCTGGACCTGGGATTCATCACCAACATCATGATTTCGCTGGCCGTGCTGATGGTGGCGTTGAACGCCGCCAAGCCGCTGGACTTTTCAAGCTTCCCGACAGTGCTGCTGTTCGCGACTTTGCTGCGCCTCGCGCTGAACGTCGCATCGACGCGTGTCGTGCTGGTGCAGGGGCATGAAGGATCGGACGCGGCGGGCCACGTGATCGAGGCGTTCGGGCATTTCCTGA
>JAEZCS010000031.1 GCA_023433445.1 Pseudomonadota bacterium
TCCTCGAGGGGTTGCCGCTGTTCTCGCTGGCTGCCGCTTGCATGGCCGTAGGCGTTCACGCAGTCACGTTGTTCCAGCCTGAAGCCGTCCTCGACCGCAGCATCGAGAATGCCTTGGCTCGTACTCAGTCTCCGGGCCAAGCTGCCGCCCAAGCTCCCGCCCGGCTGGCAGACAGCCCCAATTTCCACCTGAGCAGCGGCAACGGCGTGTCGTCCGGACTGTCCAAGCCGGTGGCCCTGGGTGATCGCATCAATATTTCCGGCAGCTCCGGCCTCGCTCAAACGCTCGAAGTCATCGATATCCGCGACGTCGACGCTGGCCTGACACGGGTCGACAAAGCGGCTGGACCGCGCCTGGTGCTGGTCACCTGCCGTGACGTAAAAGGCACGGGCAGCCTCGTACGCTTCATCATCGAAGCGGATCAAACGCAATCTCCCGCTGGTCAAGCTCACCGGACCCTGTAAAACGCTACAATCCGGGCAAGGGGGAGGGTTGTTATGCGTTTGAATCCGCCGACGATCATGGTGTTCCTGATCTCGCTGGTGCTGGCGGGACTTGCCGTGGCGACCAAGCTCGGCTTCCTGCACGTGCCGCGCTACCTGCCCCATCAGGAATACTGGCTGGCGATCACCGCATACATCGTCCTGATGGTCGGCAATCTGGTGCGCGGCCTATAGAGCGCTCCAGACCAACCATACGCCCGATAGCAGCGAAATCGCTATGGTCCAGATTCGGAAGCGGCGTTCGCTGAGTGAGCGCGACCAGAGCGCGCCGAGTATAGTTGCAGCCACGACTGCGGGCGATAGCCAGCCCACCAGCATCCACGCCTCGCGGGACATCCCCACCCCGAAAGCATGCGTTAGCGTCACGGCGACGTAGCAAAAAGCAAAGAACGTCAGCAACAGCGCCCGGCTCTCGACCTTCTCCATATTGCGCCCTGCGGCGTAAAGAATAAGCGGCGGGCCCGGCATCACCAGCACCGACGTCAGTGCACCCGCACACGCCCCGACACTCCCTGCAGCGAAAGAATTCGGTGGACCGGTTGAAGACAGCAATTGTTTCAGCCAGCCGGCGTCCCGCGCAATCAACAGCGTCGTAAAAAGAAGCATCGCCAGCCCGACCGTCAGCTTCAACGTATTGAGATCGAGAGCAAGGAAGATCGCCAAACCCAGAGGAATTCCGGCCAGACTTCCGAACAACATTGGCATCAATAGTTTGCGTGGCGCCTTGCGCCACAGGCCGGGCACCAGCATCGCGCTTTGCACCACGTGGATCGCCACGAGCACCTGTATCGCTGCCGCCGACTGCATGACGAGGAGGAAAACCGGCGCGGCAATGAGGGCGAACCCGAAACCGATCGCAGACTGCAGGAAGGCGCCGGCGAAAGCCGCCGCCATCAACGCCGTCAGGACCGGCGCTTCGAGCATCAACCACGCCCGGAGAAGATGAGCCCAGCTCCAGCCGCGATAAGAGCGAACCCGGCCGCGTACCGCCACGTAAAGGCTTCACCGAGATAAAGGACGGAGAAGACGGCAAAAACGGTGAGCGTCATGACCTCCTGGATGGTCTTCAACTGGGCGGCCGAATAGACCCCGTAGCCGATCCGGTTGGCCGGAACCGCAAGGCAATATTCGAAAAACGCGATGCCCCAGGAAATCAGGATCGCCAGCATTATAGGGGACGACCTGTATTTGAGATGCCCGTACCAGGCGAACGTCATGAAGACGTTGGAGGCGAGCAGCATCAAAATCGGCGCGATGTAAGGCCACGAGACGGGTAGAACGGGCATGGCGAAGCCGTCCATATGCGGGAGGAACCTGCAACCCGAGTAGGCCCGCGCCCCATGCTTGTCCAGCGAGATTGGCGCGTAGGCATGCCTCGTATTCACAGACTGAATGCAAACAGCCCTTGCTGACCATTGCAGCGAGCACCGCGGCCCTCTATGACCTCGGGCGCCATGACCCGGATCAAAGCCGATCTTCTGCTGTTGCTCGCCGCCGCGATTTGGGGCGTTGCATTCTATTTCCAGAAGACCGCCATGGAGCATGTGGGGCCATTGCTGTTCGTGGCCTCCCGCGCCACGCTGGCGGCGATCTGTCTCGCGCCTCTTGCCATTCTGGAAACCCGTCGGGCAGGCGCTCCGTTTTCGCCGGGCTTCTTGCGTATCGGAATGTGGGCGGGGCTGGCGTTTTTCGGCGCAGCTATCATTCAGCAAGCCGGTATCGTCACCGCGACCGTCACCAATTCCGGTTTCCTGACGGCGCTGTATGTCATCTTCACGCCGCTGATCGCGTGGATCGTCCTAAGCAGGCCACCGACCACTTACATCTGGCCAGCAGTCGGGATGGCTTTCGTCGGCACATGGCTGCTCGGCGGCGGCACGCTCGACGGCTTCTCCTTCGGGGACGGCCTGATCGCACTGTCCGCTATCGTGTGGGCGGCGCATATGCTGATCACAAGTTCCGCATCTCCCTACGGCCGGCCGGTCACCTTCACCGCGTTGCAATTTGCAGTCGTGGCCGTGTGCGCATGGTTGGCCGCAATCGTGATGGAACCGATCACGCTCGACAGCCTGATCGCCGCCGCTCCAGCCATCGCGTTCGTCGGCATCCTGTCGAGCGCGGTGACCTTTACACTGCTGGCCATTGCCCTGAAGCATACGCCACCGAGCGAAGCCGCTATCCTGGTCAGCATGGAAACGCTATTCGCCGCGGCGGCCGGAGCCATCCTGCTCGGTGAGCGCCTCCCGGCGATCGGCTGGATCGGTGCAAGCCTCATGTTTCTTGCCACGCTGCTGGTGCAGGCTGGTCCGATCGTCGAGCGTCGTCGCAAGATGCGCGGCAAACCCGCCCCACAGGCGGAATAAGCGCGATTTTGACATCGCTGCGCTTGCTGATAATCTTTCCGGTATGGGGTAACGCGGCGACAGCACGTGCGGTCATCGCTCGCGGCCGCGGCCGCGATCAGCCTTCTGCTTGTGCCAATTGCAGCCTCACCCAGCGCTTCCGCAGAACCTGGCCAGCCAGCTCAATCCGATCCCCGCATTACGCCCGGACAGGTGATCGA
>JAEZCS010000055.1 GCA_023433445.1 Pseudomonadota bacterium
CGACTGAGCGGCAAACGAGCCATGATCCTTGGGGTAGCTCCGAACAATGTCGGCGCGGCGATTGCGCGGACCTATATCGATCATGGCGCACAGGTCGTCATTGCCGGTCGCAGGGCGGAGCCGTTGCAGCACATTGCCGATGAGATCGGTGCGGAATGGGTGGCATGCGACATCACGGACGAGGCTGGCCTCAACAAAGCGGTCGAGGATTCCGCCAGCAAGATGGGCGGGCTCGACATCGGCGTCAACAGCACCGGCTGGGGCCTGCTCAAGCCATTTCTCGAAACGAGCCGTGAAGAGCTGGATCGCATGGCCGCGGTGCAGTTCACCGGGCCGTTCCAGTTTTTCCAGGCTCTGGTGCGGAACATGCAAGATGGCGGGTCCATCATCCAAATCTCGTCGGTGACGGCGACGATCATGTTCGAGGATCACGCCGCCTATATGGGGACCAAGGCGGGCATCGATCATGTCATCCGCACGATTGCCAACGAGTTTGGCGATAGAGGCATCCGCGCGAACAGCATCGCGGCCGGCGGCGTTGCGGATGCACCGATGTCAGGCGGGGGAATGGCCATTCCGGCGATGCGCGACCTTTATATGCGAGAGATACCTCTCCGTCGGCCGGGCGTGTCAGCGGACGTTGCCAATGCGGCGCTTTGGTTGGCGAGCGAAGAATCGAGCTTCGTTACCGGCCAGGTGATCCATGTCAGCGGCGGCCAGACGTTGCGGCGTAATCCTTCCATCTCGGAAGTCTATGCCGTCTTTGGAGCAGGGTGATCACTCACCCCGCCAGCCTAATTTGAGCTATTGGCCGTCAGGAGATTTTCCGTTGTCTGCCAGAGGCGGCGCGCGGCCTCGGGATCAAGCGAGGATGCAGTCACGCCCCAGCCCGAAGGCATTGGCGGCGACCATATCGGGGCAATGGCGCAATCTTCGAGATACAGCCCCCCTCGACCCTCCAGCTCCGGTGCGATGGCGGCCCATACTGGCGTTGCCGCGCCTTCCTCTACCGTTTTCATGCGGCCCTGCGGCAATGTGCCGTCCTCATTGATCCACCCCAGCTTCACCGCGTCTTCGAAGGTGACGTGCCGGCCGAGTTTCGTTTCAACCCCGCCGGGCGTGACGGCATTCATCGTCACGCCCACATCTGCGTGGCGGCGGCTATATTCGACGGCAAGCAGATTGGCGCAGAGCTTGGCATGGCCATATGCTTCGAACTTGTCATAGGCACGCCTCTCATAATTGAGGTCATCCGTGTCCAGTGTCGCCAGGTGATGCGAGCCCGATGAGACGATTATTGCCCGGCCGATGCCTCCCTGTTCCTTCGCCGCCGCCAGGGATGGCAGAAGCAATTCCGACAGCAGGAACGGCGCGAAATAGTTGACGGCCATCTGGCTTTCAAAGCCGTCCTCCGTCCTGGAGAGCGGCGGGCCCATGAGCCCGGCATTGTTCATGAGGAGATCAAGCGGCCGGTCGCCCCAACGACCAGCGAAGGCGCGGACAGAAGCCATGGAGAGGAGATCGACCTGTTCCACGGCAGGAGGCGCCACTCCCCGCGACGCGGCGATCCGTTCGGCGACTTCTTGTCCCGAGGCGGTGTCGCGGACGGCTAGCGTCACCACTGCCCCGGCACCGGCGAGCGCTTCGGCAATGGCTATGCCTACGCCGGATGACGCTCCAGTGACGATGGCCGTGCGTCCGGTCAGGTCAAAGCCACGCAGCACGTCATCGGCGGTAGGCAGCGTTTCGGTGTTGGACATGCTCTCTCCCTTGGTTGGCTTCACGCATTACCGCCCCTGATCGGCGCGGCAACCAAGCGTCCCCATTATTGCGCATTTTTCATGAAGTTTGCGCATGATGAGATAAGTCCTCAGTTGATCATTTCTCCTTGAAAGTGCCGATGTAGAGCCCTGTCGCGTGGCCGGACTTTCCGGTGGGATCCTTGATCGCGAAAGCGATGCGGCGGCCGTCGTGAGATACGACGGACTGATGCGCCTGCGCGCCCGATGGGCTGATATTGGTAAGAGCCCGGCGCGACTTGCCGTCCATCGTGATGACGAAGATGTCGAAGCCCTTGCCTGAGTGGGTGGCGGCGATTTCCGCTGCGTCGCTTCTGCCCGCAAAGCGCAGGATTTGCTCGACGCCCGGCTGGATGTGGGCGCTGATACCGCGATAGGGGCCGTCCGGATCGGAATGGATGTTCGCTTCTTCCAGCCCGTAGCGCTCGTCCGGGAACACATGCGTTTCATTGTGGGAAGGTGTTGCGTAGACCTTGCTCACGGCTTTGGTCGCGATGTCGACCTTGTACATTTCGCTGTCGAGCGCGTCCATCTCTGTGGTCCAGAACATGACGCTCCGGCCGCCGTCGATAAAGTCATAGGCTTCAGGGAAGCTGGCGGGGCCGGGCTGGCCGGGCCGGTAGGTGTAGAGCGCCTGCAGGTCAGCGAGGTGCGCGGTGCGCCCGTCATTGACCAGCCGTGCCTTGGTGAGATCCAGGCCTGTCTCGGTCGGGCGCGACCAGGCGATGTCGACTGAGCCATCGGCATTGGCGCTGCGAGCGATCGCGATGTCTCCCATGGCTCCGCTGTTCAGCGAAACGGGGCGGGCCAACTTCTTTGACATCCAGAAGAGCTCCGTGCGCGCCGCATCGGCGGCTCCGCCGCTGCCACCCTTCATCCCCGGCGCGGCTTCGATCAGGAAGCTGTCGTCGGGCAGGTAGAAGATGCGGGTGACGAACTGCGTCTCGCCGAATTTGCAGGTCAGGCAGCGCACCTTCTTCGTGCGCACATCGATCTCATAAGCAGGGCTATCGACCAGATCATCCTTTGTGAAGGCGATGCGGCGGCCGTCGGGCGACCAGTTGGGCCGGTTGCCCCAGTCCAAGAGGCGTTCCTGATGGAAGGGCGCGGTCAGATAGTCGATGCTGGCGTCCTTCGCCGTGGCGGCAGGTGCGGCCAAGGGGAAGGCTGCGGTCAGTAGTGCCACGCTCAAAATGCGGGTGGCTAGATTGGGCTTACGGGCCGCAATGATATGGGTCACGCTTCAGGCTCCTTTGTCGATATTTTTAACGGGTAAGTGCGGGGCTGCTGCCAAGCTTTTGCAGCACGGTTGCGCGGTCGGGGATCGAGGCCGCCGCGCCGAAGGACTGGACAGCGATGGACGCAGCGGCATTCGCCTCTATGGCGGCTTGGTCCATTGGGTCGCCTCGTGCAAGGCGAGCGGCGAGATAGCCGCAAAAACAGTCGCCTGCGCCGGTCGTGTCGACCACCGTGGCTGGCCGCCCCGCGATGCGCTGGATCGCGTCTTCCCCAACGATTACCAAACCGTCCGCGCCCAACGTGACGACCAGCGTTTGGCTAGGCTGCAATCCCAGCAGGCTTCTGCTCGACAGCAGGCTCTTGTCGTCCAGCACGGATCCAGCGTCCGATCCGGCGAGCAGGGCCAGTTCACTCTCGTTAACGATCAGAATGTCGCAGAGTGGCAGCAACGAAAGCGCGGCGATTGATGCAGGTGCGGCGTTGAGAATGGTGCAGGCCTCGGCGGCCCGGGCACGCTGGAACAGGGCGGCTGTAGCCGGGATGGGCGTTTCCAGCTGGGCGAGGCAGACGTCTTCGGGCCCAAGGTCGGGCTTCGTTGTGAGCGCGGCGTCCACATCGCTGTTTGCGCCCGCGATGTGGATGATCTGATTATCTTGCGGCGATGTAGCAACCACTGCGCAGCCGGTGGCGGAGGAGGTGGCGCGCACGCGTCCGGTATCGACGCCATAGTTGTTGAGCGCTGCCACCATGCTGACACCGTCCTCATCCTTCCCGACAGCGGCCAGCAAGATGCAATGCGCCCCCGCACGCGCCGCGCCGACGGCCTGATTTGCGCCCTTGCCGCCGAGTTGGCGGGTCAGACTGATCCCCGACACGGTTTCTCCCGCACAGGGGAGGCGCGGCGTGCTGACCAGAAGGTCGATATTGACGCTGCCCAGCACGACGACTTTGCCCGCCATGGTCAGCCGCCTTGCTCGAGCATCGCGAGCTTTGCGACGCGGCGGCGGAAATGTTCTTCGTCGCTGAACTGCGCGGCCAGAAAATGGCGGATGATGTCGAGCGCGATCTGCGGGCCGGTGATCCACGCGCCGATGCAGAGCACATTGACATCGTCATGCACTACGGCCTGCCGAGCCACATAGGTGTCGTGCGCGACGGCTGCACGGATGCCGCGCACCTTGTTGGCGGCGATGCACGCGCCCGCGCCCGTGCCGCACAACAGGATGACGCGGTCTGTCTGTTTGTCGAGGATGGTCTGCACTGCCCGGCGGGTGATGTCGGGGAAATCCACCGGCTCTTCCGATTGCGCGCCGACATCGATGATCCGCCCGCTATGGCGACCAAGCAGGTCCAGCACCGGCGGACGCAACGGGAAACCGGCATGGTCGTTGGCAAAGCCGATGGCGTCGCGGAAGGGGATATGCTGTTCGTCACCGGACAATGTTTCTGGCTTGCGCATCGATCCCCCGAAAAACGTGTCAGCGCCGTCCCACAGTCTTTTACGCGGCAGAATCGAACTGCCCACTGGCGCTTTGATGATGCCGTGGTATTACCAGTTTGGAATCCGATCAAGGGGGAGGGCTGAATGACGCAGGGCAGGGAGGGCGCGATCGAGCGCGGCAGGCTGGCGGCCTTTTGCGTCACCGCCTTGGCGATCCAGGCCTATGCGACCCTGGTCACGGTGTTCCTTCCTGAATTCTACGCCAACGCGATGGCGTTGCCGGTAGCTGCGGTTGGCACCGCCTTTATGACCGTGAGGGTGTTGGACCTGATGATCGACCCGTTGCTGGGCGGAATGATGGACGCCACACGGTCACGGTGGGGGCGATATCGCCCGTGGCTGGTCGCAAGCGCGCCGATCCTGATGCTGTCGACCTATGCGCTGTTCCAGGCGGAGCGCGGGGTCGGCATGGCCTATCTGTGGGTATGGCTGTTCATCGCCTTCCTTGGCTTTTCCATGATCGTGCTGTCGCACCTCGCCTGGACAGCGACCCTTGCGACTGGCGCGACGGAGCGAACGCGCATCTTCGCCTGGTGGCAGATATTCGCCACGGCGGGGCAGTTTTCGATCCTCGCCATATTGCCGCTGGTCGCGCGTGCCTATCCGGGCGATCCGGCGGCAGGCATGCATGCGGCGGGATGGGTCATGATCGTTCTGATCCCCGCCGCGATCCTGCTGGCGCTCAAGACCACACCTGAAAAACAGCCCGCTGAAGGCGCCCAGGCCGCCTTGGCCCTGCGCGATTATGTCGCGCTCTTTTCGCAGGGGCCGGTCGTGCGGCTGGTGCTGGCAGACTTGCTGATTGCCCTTTCGACCGGCGTGGCCAATGCCGTGGCGCTGTTCTTCTACATGGGGCAACTGGGCTTTGACCGGGCGACGGCCAGCACGCTCATCCTGATCGCCTATGCCGCAGCCTTTGCCGGAACGCCGCTGTTCGCCAAGCTGGCGGGCCGGATCGGCAAGGCGCGCGCGCTTCAGGTCGGAGCTCTGACACAGGCTGCGCTGCAGTTGCTCATGGCGACGCAGCCAGCGAACGCCTTCTGGCTGACGGCTGCCAATGTCGCGGCGCTGGGCCTTTGCATACCCATCGCCTGGTTCCTGCCCCGCGCACTGATGGCCGATGTGGCCGACGCCACCCGTGCGCGCTTCGGCGTCGATCGTACGGGGCTGCTTTATGCGACCCTCAATGGATCGATGAAGTTGGCGCTGGGACTGGCGGTCGGCCTCGCCTTCCTGCTGCTTGGCTGGCTTGGCTTTGATCCCGCTCATGCCAGCGATCCGCGCAATTCCTTGCCGTTGCGGACTTTGATCGGCATTGTACCTGCGCTGTTTTCCTTCGGGGTGGTCCTTTGCATGATGCGTTATCCCGAAAATTCCCTGCGGGAGGCGAGCCGCAAGGCTGCGCTTGCCTGATCATTCCAAACTGAGAGACATTGTCTATGAATCGTCGCGGCCTTCTTAAATCTTCCGCTTTGTTGATGCTGGCGAGCAGCATGCCCGCGATGGCCCGCCGCAAACCCACTCCCTTGCTGGGGAAAGATGGGCCGGGCGTTCAGCTGTACATGTTCGAACCCGATCTCAATCGCGATTTTGACGGCACGCTGGCGAAGATCGCGGCGGCAGGCATACGATCGGTACAGATTTCGTCCTTGCATCGTCACTCCGCCGCCGAGTTCCGTGCGGCGCTCGACAAGGCGGGATTGAAGTGCGGGAGCACGCATGTCGCGGCCTCGTCGGCAGTACCGGGCGCAGGCACCACCGGCCTGACCTTCGACGATCTGGACAAGCTGGTCGAGCAGATGACCATATTGGGTTCGCGTGACGCGGTGTTGCCGCTGTTCCAGTTCCCCAACGATCCGAAATGGGGTCCGCCTGTACCCTTTGCGTCGCTGATACGGGCCGACAGTCCGCCGCTATCCGCCGAACGTTATGAGCGCATGGCCGATTTCCTGAACGAGACGGGTTCGGCCCTGAAGAAGCGCGGGGTGCGCATCGGCTATCACAACCATAATTCCGAGCTTGCGCCGTTGGGGGACAAGACCGGCCTTCAGATCCTGCTGGAAAAAACAGATCCGCGCGTCGTCGATTTTGAAATGGATGCAGGCTGGCTCGCGGCGGCCGGGCAAGATCCCGTCGAATGGCTCAAGCGCTATCGTGGCCGATTCACGCAGATGCATGTGAAGGACATCGCTGCGGGCACCACGGTCAACTATCATATGCGGCAGAAGCCGACGGAGGTCGGATCGGGTATCATGGACTGGCCCGCGATCCTGAAGGTGGCCCAAGGCGCGGGCGTGCGCAAATTCTTCATCGAACAAGAGCCGCCGTTCACCGGCCCGCGCATCGACTCGCTCATCAAGAGCCTTTCCTATCTTCGCACGCTGGAGACCGCATGATGAACCGGCGCCTGATGAGCCGAACGGCAATCGTTGCGGTCCTGCTGGCGGGCGCGATGCCTGGGCAGGCGCAGAATGAAGCCCCGTCGACACTGCTGTTCGACGATGTGACGGACACGCATGTCCCCGTTTCCAAATATCTCCACGCGCTGGATGTTGCGCTGGTGGATGTGGACGGCGACGGCGATCTGGACGCGGTGCTGGCCGTCGAGATGGGTGCAAACCGGCTTTACATCAACGACGGGCAGGGACGTTTCACCTGGAAGCAGGGCGCTCTTGGCACCAAGGTGCATGATACCGAACATGTGCTGTCGGCCGATTTCAACCGCGATGGATATCCCGACCTGATCTTCGTGGCCGAGGAGGATCATGCTCACCAACTGTTCCTCGGCGGGCCGGGGGGCGTGTTTACCGAAGCGTCGGACAGGCTGCCGAAGATGAGCGAGGGCAATGGCCTGGCGGTTGGCGACGTGAATGGCGATGGCCTGCCCGACATCGTCGTCGGCAATTCGGCGGAGGAGCGCCCCGGCAAGCCGCGCGCTTCGGGGCAGAATTTCCTGTGGCTCAATGATCCCAAGCAGCCTGGCTCCTTCATCGACGCAACGGCGACGCATCTGCCTGCCTATGAGGATGATACGCAGGACATTGCTCTGGCCGATGTGGATGGTGACGGCGATCTCGACATGGTGATCGCCAATGAAAGCCCGCCAAACCGCCTGCTGCTGAACGACGGCAAAGGGCATTTCCGTGAAGCGTCAAAGGGCCTCCAGCTCCTGACGCCGATGGAAACGCGTGAGGTTCATGTGTTCGACGCCAATGGCGACGGGCGGCCTGACATCCTGTTCCTGAACCTGACCAGCAACAACAAGAAATGGGACAAGGATCCGCAGGCGCGGCTCTTGATCAACAAGGGGCGTGGCAAGTTTCGCGACGAAACCAAGTCGCGCCTGCCCGCCAACCGCTTTTCCAGTTGGGGCGGGATGGTGATGGACTTCAACCATGATGGTCATCCCGACCTGATCGTCGGGGCGATCGACGTGCCGGGGTTCAAGCCGTTGCAACTGCGCGCCTATGCCAATGACGGCAAGGGCCGCTTCAGCGATGTGACGTCGACTGTCATGCCCGCTGCCACAGTCGGGCGCAGTTGGAGCATGGCGAAAGGCGACGTCAACGGAGATGGTGTCGAAGACCTGTTCGTTGGCACCTGGGGCACTCAGGCCCGCCTGCTGCTGGGCAAGAAACCGAAGTAGATGGGCTCGATCCTGTTCCGCCAGATGGAATTGCCTGAGCCTGAGCAAGTTGCAGTTTGCAGATCAGATGCTCGCTTTGTAAGCGAAATGACTTGGCGGCGGGTGAGTAACAAGCATTGACGGACGGAGATGGGGAGAAAGCAGCGCGGATGGCGCTGGCGCGGGAGATGTTCGACGTCGCCCTGTCCGCAGTGTCGGCCGAACGCTGCCTGCCGTCGCATCTGCCGCCGGTGCCGGAAGGACGGCGGCTGGTGCTGGCAGTGGGAAAGGCCGGGGCGGCAATGGCCAGCGTGGCGATGCGCCATTCGCCGCCGGGTACGCAGGCGATCGTCCTTATCCCCTACGGCCACGGACTGCCGCCCGGCACCTTGCCCGCCGACGCGCTGATCATTGAGGCGGGGCACCCCCTGCCCGACGAGCATGGCCTGCACGCGGCGCAGATGATCCAGGAAGCCGTGCGCGGACTTGGCGAGCAGGACCAATTGCTGGCGCTGATCTCGGGGGGCGGGTCTGCCTTGCTCACGCTGCCGGTGGATGGCGTGTCACTGGATGACAAGCGCCGCGTGACGCGGGAGTTGCTGCTATGCGGGGCGACCATCTCTCAGATCAACTGCGTGCGAACGCATCTGTCCCAGGTGAAGGGGGGGCGTCTTGCCGCGCTGGCGCACCCGGCGCAGGTCGTCACCCTGGCCTTTTCCGATGTGCCGGGGGATGATCCCGCACTGATCGCGTCCGGCCCAACCGTGGCGGATCGCACCACCCTGGCCGATGCGCGCCGGGTGATCGAGCGCTATCGCATCACCGTCCCGGACAATGTGATGGCGGTGCTCAACGACGATCGCCATGCGACGCCGCGGCCCGGATCGCCGGAACTCGCGCGGGCGGATACGCGCATCGTGGCGCGCAACCGCATGGCGCTGGAGGCTGCGGGAGAGGTGGCAAGGGCTGCGGGATATATGCCGGTCTATCTGGGCGACGACCTGGAAGGGGATGCGACCGAACTTGGCATTGTTCACGCCGCGCTCGCCCTGCACCATCAGCGCAAGGGGGGGCGCTGGGCTTTGCTGTCGGGCGGAGAAACCACGGTGCTGGTCGGCAACCCGTCGGGCAGCGGAGGGCGCAACAGCGAATATATGCTGAGCCTTGCCATGTCGCTGGATGCCGCGCCGGGCATTTCCGCGCTGGCGTGTGACACGGACGGCATTGATGGCGTGGGAGGGCACGCAGGCGCCATTGTTGACGAAGGCACATTGGCGCGCGCAAGAGCGGCCGGCATGTCAGCGAGTGGCATGCTGCGCGAGAATAACAGCTTTGGCTTTTTCGAAACGCTGGGCGATCTGGTGTTTACTGGCCCCACCCGCACCAACGTCAACGATTTTCGCGCGATCCTGATCGACGGCTAGGTAGTTGCATCCTGCATCTTCCAGGCGGCGCCGATGGCAAAATGGCTGAGGATCAGATCGTCAGCCATGGCCGCATCGCCAGCGCGGACAGCCTCATAGATCTTGCGGTGGTGATCGACCAGAAAGTTCCGCGCCTTGGGGCTGTCGGCGATGCGCCTGCGCCTTTCGACATGCGAGCGTTCCAGCAGGTGCGTTATCGTGCCGTAGACCGTTGACAGCGCCGGGGAATGTGCAGCGGCGACCAGCTGCGTGTGGAAACGAAGATCAGCGTGGCCTCCTCCCGACACGTCATCGATCGTCGCTTCGATCTCTTCAAGCGCCTTTTCAAGATTGCGCTGGTCTTCGGGCGTCGCGCGCGTGCAGGCAAGGCGCAGGGCCTGCCGCTCCAACGCGATGCGGACTTCGACAATGTCCTCAATGATCGCGGGCTGCTGCGCCAAAGCCAGCGAGAAGAATTCGCCCAGAACCAAGGCGTCGGGCACGCGGACGGTGCTGGCGCGTCCGTGCCGCGTTTCCAGCACGCCGATCATCTCCATCGCCCGCACGGCTTCGCGCACCGCGGGGCGGCTCACGCCCAGGCTCAGCGCCAGTTCCCGTTCGCTCGGCAGGCGATGCCCTGTCTCTACACCGCCATTCACCAGCAAGTCGCGCAGATGTTCGAGCACCCTGCGATATCCAGAAGTCTCCGGCTCTGTAGTGATGGCGGCACACTCGATGGTCATGCCGTCGCTTTACAGTCGGCTGCGTTTCCTGACCAGCGGTTAGTGCGCTGTCCATATGGTGAAACATCCGTGACGCCAGCTTGACTTGCGGCGGTCTGCAAGCTGGTTGCGAAGGCATAAGGAGGACGATCAATGAAGGCAAAGCATGTGTTGGCCACTGCGTTACTTGCGGCAGTGCCCTTGTCCGCGCTCTCGGCGCAGACCTTTACGCGCGGTGAGGCCGTGCCCGCGACGCTGCCGCTGGGGAACAAGCCCGGCAACCCCATTCAGGACATGCCGCCCGGACAGCGCCTGATTTCCGCATTCGGGGAACGACCCGTTTTCTCGGCTAAGGGAGACAAACTGGCCTTCATTGGCAAATCCTATGGTGATGCCTTTGAATATGACATGGTGACCGGCCGTACGCGGAACCTGACAAGCCACGCCGCCAGCGAAGGCTATTTGCGAATCCATTATCTTCCTGACGGCGGCCATTTGCTACTTGGCCCCCGTGTCCTGGGCAAGACGCGGGAAGAAACCCGCCATGGCCGTATCGAACTGTTCTGGATGGATGCCCAGGCGATGAGCGCGCCAGTTCCGTTGGGCATCACCGTGTTCGAAGGAATAGCGGTGAGCCCGCGCAGCAACATGGTGGCATGGGCCCAGGTGAAGGCGCCGGCTGACGGCAAGCCAGCATCGACGACCATCTATACCGGGCGCGTGGCCGTTAACGGGCAGTCGGCAAAGCTGGAAGACGTGCGGGAAATCGTGACGACGACTGATTGCTTCGTTGAAGCGCAGGACTTTTTGCCGGGCGACAAGGGGCTGACCATGCCCTGCTATTTTCACGGTAAAGGGCCGACGGGTGTAGAGACCAAAGTTCTTTCGGTTGATTTCGCGACCAAGAAGATCACGGAATATCCAACGCCTTCTACCATCTATAACGAAGTTGAGGGGATTTTCCCTGACGGCAAGCGGACCCTGGTCGAATGCGCGCAGGACCGTTCAAAGGGCATGGATCTTTGCGTACTGGACCTTGATCCCAAGAAGCCGCGCTACACGCGCATGACGAACATCGTGCAATATGGTGGCTGGAAATATGGCAACCCCGTCGTGCGCCCGGATGGCCGAATGATCGCGGCGCAGGTTGGATCGGCCGACGTGATCGACGCAGGTGTCGGTCAAGGCATTGTATTGATGGATCTCGCCCCGGACTTCTGACCGGGCTCAGGATGGGGGAGGGGCGGCCAGCGGCCTCTCCCCCGTCCGAACGTCAGCTCATTGTGAGCTGCACCGCCTCGAATGTGTCGACGGGCGGCAGATCGAACCACAGATGATCCCGGTCACCGGCACGCCGCTTGCCCCTGACCATCTTCCCAGCCACCAGCATCCGGGCTGTGTCGCCCACCGGACCACGGACACCAAGCTTCAGGCCATGGGCGACCACCGGATCGCCATAATGGGTGTTGCGCTGGCCCGAATAGTTTATGACGTGGACCAGCATCTTGCCCGTGGCTGGTTGCTGCATTGCCATCATCTCGATGGGGCCTGGGCCTTCCAGAAGAAGCTGCGGCGGCGGGGCGTAGCGAGCGATCAGGCTTTCGAACAACAGCCGGTGCGCGTCCATCCCGTCTCGATAATAGAGCCAGTCGGGCAGCCAAGGGACATGGACATGATGTCCCTTGCCATAAGGCATCACCAGCGCGCCCGCGTCGTCGCGCGCGGCTTCGCCGGGTTGGGCATAGGCGAATTCGGGTGGGCCAAAGCGCTGGTCCGGCGCGAACGGGATCAAGCTCGTCGCGCCGCTGCGCGGTGTAACCGGGAAGAATGTTTCGTCGATGGGCATTCGGCCCGGCCCCATGGGAATGGCCGCCTTGCTCATGTCGAGCGACCAGCCGTGGCCGTCGCGCGGCTGGCTAAAGCTGCCTACCGGGCTTGATTTCATGGCCGGGCTGCTCCGCGGCTTGCCGTCTTTGCCCAGCGCGCCCGTATAGCCGGTGGCGATGATCAGGCCGCCAGCCTCTACGAAGGCATCGAGCGCGGCGGCGTCGCCCTCATCAAGGCTCATGATATGCGGCATGATGATGACATCATAGGCGCGGTCTTTGGTCGCCTTGGCCACTTGCATGCCGTTGGTCATCCAAAAGGGCAGGCGTGCATCGACCAGCGCCTGATAAGCGCCCCGCTGTGCATTACTACTGTAGCGGGCGAGCCCCGTGCCGGCTGACTGGAAGATGGAGCCCATATTGTAGAGGGCGATCCTCGCGCCCGGCTCCAGCCCTGCATAGTGCTGCTCATTGGCCGCGTGCCAATGGAATAGCCGCGAAATTGGCGGCAGGAAGCGGGGATCGTCCTGATCGCCCAGCGTCCCCATCAAATAAAGGTCGAGCTTGGTCCCAGTGCCGAGCGCCTGGGCGAAGCGCAGCATGTGGTTTTGGGTGCTTTCCGTCACCTGCCGCCATGGATAGTCCATATGCGCGGCAGATGTCGCGGAGAAAGCCTTGCCTGGCGCAAGCGCCATCAAGGCGCGCGTCTGTTCTCCCATCGCGTGAGGCCATTCCGGCGCTTTGCGTGAGACGCGCCGCTGCACTTCTCCGCGCGCGACGACGCCGCCGAAAAAGTCCATCAGTGGCACATTAGGCCGTGCTGCCTTGATAACGTCGCGCGCTTTGGCTGACAGTTCGGCCATGATGCGCGACTGAAACTGTTGATAGGCGCCCCAATTGGGATCTGTCCCGTCATCGGTCCGGGGAAGATCCAGCTTGTAAAGGTCGCGGAACCGGCGCTTGCAATTGTCACATACGCAAATGCCATGATCGACGTTGGAATAGTCGGTACGGACAAAGGCCGTCATGTTGAAGAACAGGCCGTCGACGTCGTGACGTTCGACTCCTTCCTTCAGGATTTGCAGGCTGTAATCCTGCGCCCACCCACCATTGGGACACGCCTGGTAGGTCCCGGCATATTCGCGCGGAGTGCCGTCGCGGTTGCGCATGAACCAGTCTGGATGCGCATCATAAGCAGGCTTCGTAGCCTTGGAGAGATCGAAGCGTCCGATATAGGCCAGGCCCTCCGCATGGGCGGCGGCGACCATTTCCCCCGCAAAATCGCTCTTCATGAATGGGTTGCGATAGTGGAGCGGCAGTTGGGTAGGGTAAAAGGCGACAATGCCGCCGATGTTCGACACGATGACGTTCGCCCCGAACGCGCGGGTTTCGCGGGCGATCGTACGGGGGTCTTCGAGCGCGTCGATTTCGCGCAGGTTGGTCTGGAGGATGCGATATTCATGTTCCCACCATCGCCGCCGATCGAAGCTGCCACTGGTCACAGCAGCCCAGCTTTGATTGGGGAGAGCGCTCACCATTGCTGTCGCGGGCAGGGCGCGCACGAGGTCGCGGCGCGAAATCCCGCCGTTCGCTTTCAATTCCATGCTTCCTCATGCTCCTGATCTATTTCGGACGTCCAAGGTCCAGTCTGCCCCAGCAGCGTTAGGCCGACAATCATCCTGCGATCGGCGTTCCGCATCGCGGAAAGGCGAGTTTCGCTCACATGCTCTCCAGCCTAGGGACGACTGGTCAAGAGTGCCGAAACGACAGCTGCGGCGTGATTGGACCGGAAGTTGACCGAGAACAGGGCAAGGGTGGCGCGATGATCTGGGCGCAGAATTATGATCCATTAGGCAACGGCTTGCTGTCCGCGCTGGTCGCCGCCATCCCCGTGGCGGTGTTGCTTGGCGCGATCGGCCTGTTTCATGTCCGGGCGCACATCGCAGCGCTCATGGGGCTTGGCGCAGCTCTCGTCGTTGCGGTGCTGGCGTTCGGCATGCCTGCGGGCCTGGCGCTGCGCGCGGCGGGGTTTGGCGCGGCCTATGGGCTGTTGCCGATCGGCTGGATCGTGCTCAACATCATCTTCCTGTATCAGCTGACGGAGACAACCGGGCAGTTCCACGTGCTGCGCGGGGCGATTGCATCGATTACGGCGGACAGCCGCATGCAGCTTCTGCTGATCGCCTTCTGCTTTGGCGCATTTTTCGAAGGCGCGGCAGGGTTTGGCACGCCGGTTGCGGTAACAGGGGCGATGCTGATCGGGCTTGGCTTCACGCGCTTGCAGGCTTCCGGCCTGTCGCTGATCGCCAATACCGCGCCCGTGGCGTTCGGCGCGCTTGGGACGCCGCTGGTCACTCTGTCTGGCGTGACCGGTCTGCCGCTGATGGAATTATCGGCGATGGTCGGACGCCAGATGACGCCCTTTGCCATCATCGTGCCCTTCTGGCTGCTGGTCGCCTATTGCGGATGGCGGCGGACGATGGAGGTGTTCCCGGCAGTGCTGGTTGCGGGCGTCAGCTTTGCGCTCGTGCAACTGCTCATTTCCAATCTTCACGGGCCCTGGCTCACCTCCATCGGCGCGGCGCTTGCCTCGATCGCCGCGCTGATCGCTTTTCTGCGGATTTGGCAGCCCGCGCGCATCATGCATGTGAACGAGGCGAAGCTCGCGGCAGGAGACGAACGGGACGTTGCGGCGACGGCGGACGCGGCCAAGGCCCAGCCGCTGCATGACCCTGCCACCGTCCGCCGCGCGTGGATGCCGTGGATCATCCTGACCGGCTGCGTCTTCCTGTGGGGCCTCCCCTTCATGAAGCAGGGGCTGGACGCCATCTTTGCGCTGCGCCTGCCCTTTACCGGGCTGGATGGGGTGATCCAGCGGCTGCCCCCTGTCGTCACCGCGCCGGAATTTGAAAAGGCGGTCTATAATCTCAACCTCCTGTCGGCGACGGGCACAGCCATTCTGGTAGCAGCGCTTGCATCCGCACTGCTGCTGCGGGTGCCTGCGCGCACGATCGGCCTTGTCTATCTGCGTACATGGAAGCTGGTGCTGCCATCGCTGCTCACCATCGCGGCGATGCTGGCGCTGGGCTATCTCACCCGGTTTGGCGGCATCGACGCATCGATGGGGCTGGCCTTTGCAGCGACGGGCGTGCTCTATCCTTTCTTCGGCACCATGCTTGGCTGGCTGGGCGTTGCCGTGACCGGATCGGATACGGCATCGAACGTGCTGTTCGGCGGATTGCAGAAGATCACCGCGGAACAGCTGGGCCTGCCACCCGTGTTGATGGCCGGGGCGAACAGCGCGGGCGGCGTCATGGGCAAGATGATCGACGCGCAGAGCATCGTCGTTGCCTCCACCGCTACCCAATGGTTCGGGCAGGAAGGCCGCATCCTGCGCCATGTCTTCGTCCACAGCCTGGTGCTGGGCTCGCTGATCGGCCTGTTCGTGATGCTGCAAGCCTATGTCTATCCCTTCACCCTGCTGGTGCCCTGACCATATGCGTGATCTTCCACAGGCGGCGGCTGTCCGGGCTCTGCTGAAGAATATTTACGTGGAGGCACTGGAGGCAGTCCGCGGGGAAAGACTGGTCGAAGGTCTTGGCGCGCCGCAGGGTGACCACTGGCGCATCAGCCACAGGGGCAAAGTCATCGACTGGCCCCTGCACCCGGAAGGCCGCATCGTCGTGATCGGTGCAGGGAAAGCGGCCGGGTCTTTGGCAAAGGGGCTGGAAACGCTGCTTGGCGACCGGATTTCGGACGGTTGCATCATCGTGAAACATGGCCATGCCGAACCGCTGCTGACACGTATCAGGCAGCGTCAGGCCGGCCATCCCATTCCCGACGCGCAAGGAGTGGAAGCGACCACCGAGACGCTGCGGACGGTCGAAGGGCGGACGGAGCGCGATACTGTCATCGTGTTGCTGACCGGCGGCGCGTCGGCACTGATGGTCGCGCCCGCCGATGGTGTGACGCTTGAGGAAAAGGCGGCGGCGACGGACCTGCTGCTGCGATCCGGGGCCTCGATTGAGGAGATCAACGCGGTGCGAAAGCGCCTGTCGCGCGTGAAGGGCGGCGGGCTGTTGGAGCATATTGGTCCCGCGTCGGTGCTGACGCTGCTGATGTCGGACATTCCCAGTGGCGACCTTTGCATGATCGGATCGGGGCCGACCATCGCGCGCAGGGATGATATCGCGAGTCCGATGGCAATTCTGGCGCGCTACGGGTTGGAGCAAGCGGTGCCCGCGTCTATCCGCGACGTGCTGGCGCAAGGGTCGTTGCCTGCTCCTCAAGCCGCAGGACGTCAGGAACAGCTGATGCTCGCGGATAGCGCCATGCTTGTCGAGGCGGTGCACAGCATAGCCGCGCGGGAGGGGCTGGCTGTCCGCAATGTTGATGCAGCCATGGCGGGCAACACGCACGATGCGGCGCTGAAGATGACAGCGGCTCTGCGGGGAGTGCCGCCGCAAGATCGCCCTGTGCTTCTGGTATCCGCCGGGGAAACGACATTGCAGGTGAAGGGCGACGGTCTGGGCGGGCGCAACCAGGAATATGCGCTGGTCGCAGCCTTGGCGCTGGCGGGGGAGAACAATGCCGCGCTGCTCGCCGCTGGAACGGATGGCACTGACGGGCCTACCGATGCGGCAGGAGCATTTGCCGATGGCGCGCTGCACAAGCGAGCGGCAGCGGCGGGACTCGACGCGAAAGAGATGCTGGCGCGCAACGACAGCTACCACCTGTTCGATGCGACCGGCGACCTGTTCCGTACAGGGCCGACGGGAACCAACGTCATGGATCTGGTGCTGGGCATCGCGTTTTGACCCGCACGATTTGAGAGAGAAGAGATATGGTGAAGCTGGCAGCTAATCTGTCGATGATGTTCCAGGATCTGCCGTTCCTCGACCGTTTTGATGCGGCAGAGGCGGCGGGATTTTCCGGCGTCGAATTCATGTTTCCCTATGACCATGATCCGGCCGATGTGGCGGCACGCGCACAGAAATGCGGGCTGGAGGTGGTGCTGTTCAACCTCCCCGCCGGCGATTGGGCCGGGGGAGAGCGGGGTATTGCCGCCCTGCCTGACCGGGTGGAGGAGTTCCGCGCGGGGGTGGCCAAGGGGCTGGATTATGCCCGAGCGCTAGGCTGCCCGCGTCTGCACCTCATGGCCGGGAAGGCCCCTGCCAGTGCCGAATGCCGGTCCACGCTCGTCGCTAACATCGTGCATGCCGCCGAACTGGCTGCGGCTGATGGTGTCGAGATACTGATCGAGCCGATCAATACCCGTGTCGACATTCCCGGATATTTCTACGGCACGACCAGCGAAGCCCTGTCCGTCATGGACGAGGCGGCGCGCGACAATGTCCGGCTGCAGTATGACATTTATCATATGCAGATCATGGAAGGGGACCTTGCCCGCACGATCGAACGGCTGCTGCCCCGGATCGGTCATATGCAACTGGCCGATAATCCGGGCCGTGCCGAACCGGGCAGCGGAGAGATCAACTATCCCTGGCTGCTCAACCATATCGACGCGCTTGGTTATGATGGCTGGATCGGGTGCGAATATCGGCCTGCGGCCGACACGACGTCGGGCCTTGGCTGGGCGCGCGACTATCTCAACTCCGGGAGAGCATGACATGAAGATCGGATTCATCGGCCTTGGCATCATGGGGCGTCCCATGGCCGGGCATCTGCAAGCGGCCGGACATGCGATCTACAGCTGCGCCAATCGCACGCCTATGCCGGATGAACTGCGCGATGGCGGCGCGATCGCATGCGCCACGCCAGCAGCGGTAGCGGCGGAGGTGGAATGCCTGATCCTGATGCTGCCCGATACGCCAGACGTCGAACGCGTGCTGTTCGGCCCGGATGGGGTGGCGGAGGGTGTAAAGCCTGGCACTACCGTCATCGACATGAGTTCGATCGATCCGATCGCCACGCGCGAATTTGCGGAGAAGATCGAGGCGCTCGGGTGCGATTATGTTGATGCGCCCGTTTCCGGCGGCGAAGTTGGCGCGAAAAATGCTGCCCTGACCATCATGTGCGGAGCCAAGGAGCCCGTGTTCGACAGGGTCCGGCCGCTGCTGGAGCTGATGGGCAAGAACATCACGCTCGTTGGTGAAGTTGGCGCGGGGCAAGTGACCAAGGTCGCCAACCAGATCATCGTCGCGCTGAACATCGAAGCTGTGTCGGAAGCACTGGTCTTCGCATCGAAGGCGGGCGCGGACCCCGCGCGGGTGCGGGAAGCGCTGATGGGCGGCTTTGCTGCGTCGCGGGTGTTGGAGGTGCATGGTCAACGCATGATCGATCGCACCTTCGATCCCGGCTTCCGCATTCGGCTGCATCAGAAAGACCTTAATCTCGCGCTGTCCGGTGCACGATCTTTGGGCATATCGCTGCCAGCGACAGCGAACGCCCAGCAACTTTTCAGCAGCTGCGCTGCGTACGGGGATGGCGACAAGGATCACAGTGCGATGGTGACGGCGCTCGAACGTGCTGCTAATCACCAAGTGAGTGGTTGCTAACCGCAGACATTTCTCACACTCAACAGCTTCTCCGGAGGATGCTCATGACCAACAATCGTCTTAAAGACCGCCGTATCATCGTGTTCGGCAGCGCAACCGGGATCGGCGCCGCCACCGTCAAGCGCCTGGCTTCCGAAGGCGCGCGTGTCTGCGCCGCTGACATCAACATTGATGGCGCGACCCTGGTAGCGCAGGAAGCGGGCGGGGAAACCTTCGCCGTCCATGTTGACATTGCCGACGAAGCTTCGGTGCAGAAGGCGACCGAAGCTGCGGTGAGCCGCTTTGGCGGCCTCGACGGCGCGCATATCAACGCGGCCGACCTGCGCGTCATCATGGAGGATAGCGATGCGCTTGCCATCGATCTTTCCACCTTCGACCGCACGATCGCGGTCAACCTGCGCGGGCACCTGCTGTGCACCCGCGCGGTCCTTCCGCACCTCGTCCAGAGCGGGAAGGGCGCTATCGTCTACACCAGCTCCGGCTCGGCACATGGCGGCGAGCCGACGCGGCCCTGCTATGCGATGGCCAAGGCGGGCGTGAACGCGCTGGCACGCCATGTCGGTGCGCGCTGGGGCAAGGAAGGCGTTGTCGCCAATGTCCTCGCACCCGGCTTCACCGTGACCGGCGAGATGAAAAAGGCGATGGAAGCGAATGCCGAGGAGGCCACCAAGTGGGCCGACTATTTCATGGCGCGCACCCCGCACACGCGTCTGGGTCAATCCGAAGATCATGCGGGTGTCGTCGCGATGCTGCTGTCGGAAGATGGCCGCTGGATCAACGGCGCGATCTTTGACGTCAATGGCGGCTCCCTGATGCGCGCCTGACGGCATTGGCTGCGACGTCCGCCTCTGCACGGGCGGGCGTCGTAGCGCTTGTTCAATAGAGCGCGATCACCCGCGCAGGCATGCCGGTGGCGTTTTCCAGCGGCGCGACCCCTGCAAACAGCAAGCCGCCGGCGGCAGGCGCCCGGTCGAGATTGGTTAATCCCTCCAGCGCCCATCGCCCGCTCCGCAGCCACGTCTGGTGCACGGGGAAGGCGGGCATCGCTTCCCCCGCGTCGATCGACATAGTGTCCACGCCGATGCCGACGGCGTTGCGCTTCATCAGAATGTCCATGACCGCAGCGTCGAAGCCTGGGCTCTTGCGTCGCTCCGCCGGGGGCAAGCTGCTGTAACTGGAAACAGCGCCCAGCGGGTCCCAGCCCGACAACATGGCGACGCAGGAACCCGCAGGAATGCGGCCATGTTTCCGTTCCCAGGCTGCGATATCCTCTGGCTCGACCCGTGCGTCACGATCGGCCTTTGCCTTCTTCCTGATGTCGATGACGACGAGCGGGACGATCAACTGGCTGATCGCAATGTCGCCGACCGATGCTCCGTCGGGCGCGAAATGGCGCGGCGCGTCAAGGTGGGTGCCGGTATGCTCGACGATGGATATGCGGTTGAGCGCCATGCCCGCCTTCGTCCCCGATCCTTCCACCGGCTCCATGGAGAGGCGGCCCGGCGTGAACGCGAAGGCGCGCGTCAGGCGATGCGTGAGGTCAAGGACGTGTAACTGCCGTCCATGAAGGGGCAAGCTGACCTGGTCTGGGGTGACGGAGGCGGCGTCGGCCAGCGATGATGTGCCGAGGGCGAGTGCGCCAAGCGTGCCCAGGGCCAGCATGTCGCGGCGGTCGATCATGGCGGCTGCTTCTTTCTTGAAAATGGGAGAGGACTTTGCCGGGCTCACTACGTCAAATCAATCGCGACCACTTCATGGAAGTCGATGTGCGGCACCTCAACCTCGACCCAGCCATCCGTTACGCGGGGGGTCACGTCAGCTTCTGCGGTTAGCAGCCGGGCACGGGCCGCGCGGCGGCCTTCGGGCAGTTGCAAGCGGACGCGATAGGGGCCGGTGCGGATCGCCTCGCGATAGCTGCCGCGCATGGCCATGGGATTGTTGAGATTGACGAGATGCGCCGTGATGGACCTTTCCTGCTGCCAGCAGGCGATGTCGAGCAGGCCCGGTCCATCGATCTGCAACGGATGCGCTTCTTCATGTGCCCAATTGAGCATGGCGCGCAGCAGCGTCAGATGATCGCCATGGCCAAGCTCCGCAAAGCTGCGATCAAGATCCATCGGCAAATAGACGACACGGCCGCGCCCGACCTGACGGCAGATCGCCATGGGTATGTCAGTCTCTGTGCGGTCGGTGAAAACCCGTTCCATCGGCAAGTCAGGATAGCTGGGCACGAGCGTCAAGGCGACGTCGCGCTGATCGCGCGCTGTGACGGGCAGGCGGAACAGCGGGCCGATTGTTCGGCTGATATCGCTCAGCCCAGCCATGGCCGGATGGGCGTGGCGCAAGGTGAGATAGGCGTTCTTCATCGGGCCTTCCGCCTTGCCCGCGATAGAGCAGCCGAACAGGTCGGCGAGGCCGAAATCTGCCCGCTGCCTTCCGTGATCATCATAAAGCGAGGTCTGATAGGTTGCGATCACGCTGCCGCCGCGCGCCACGAAGGCACGCACCTGATCGCATTGCCGGTCGGACAGCACCGCCGCGTTGGCGAGGATGATGGTGTGGAAGCGCGACAGGCTGTCAGCGTCCAGGAAGTCCTCGTCGATCAGGTCGAATGGTACGCGGCTTTCCAGCGCCGCCTGATAAAAGCCGGCACCATGCTCCTCCAGCTTTTCGCGCCCGGTCCAGCCGCCGAGATAGGCGGTGGTGCGTGGCGTATGCACCAATCCGACGCGGGCGAGATTCCGGGTGTTGCGTAGATAGGCTTCATTGGCATGATGCCACCTGTAGATCTGCCCGACGACATCCATCCATCGACGATCCAGCGGCTTGGCGTTGAACTTCGTGATCCACGGACGCGCACCCTGGGCGATCGCCCCGGCCGCCCAGATTCGGATTTCCGCCGGGCTCTGTACCGAATCTTTCCAGCGGTAGGCCTCCTCCACCCCTACGGAGATGATGTGGCCAACCGGCTTGTCCTTCATGAAGGCGCGCAGTTCGCGCGTGTAGCGGCCCGCGCCCCAGACTTCCGGTCCCGTGCCCCAGTATGAACTGTCCGACGATCGCGCTTGACGGTCGCAAAATGCGATTGGCAGCCGCTTCGCCAACGCCGGTCCATTCAGATCGACCAGGCCTCTGCGATCCCCGCCCGGCGTGAAGAAGGCGTCCCGCCGATGCTTGCGCGCCGCCGCATTCCACAGGTCGATGAGGGAGAAGAGCCTCTCTTCGATCCATGCTGCATAGCGTCGCCCCTCTGGCTTCGACGGGTCTGGATCGAGCGGAATGTCCTGTCCTGATGCAGCGCGATAGAGCGTGCGGCAGCTTTGGCAGTAGCAGGTGCCGCTGCCGTTCCAGCGATTGCCGAAGAAGCCGTCGACCGGATAGCGCCGGGCGATCTCCTCGATCACCTTTGGCATCAACTCGAAATTATATGGGCCATAGGCGCAAGTCAGCGTCAGGTCCGGCGCGCTGCCGTGCCGTTTGATTTTACCGTCCGGGCCGGTCAATGCCCACTCGGGATGGGCAGCGGCGGCGGCTGCGTTCATCGCGTGCGGATCGATGCGGGCGAGCACACGCAGCCCGAGTTTCTTGCAAGCCGCCACCATGTCGCCGAACGGGTCGACGCCCTTGCCGACGCCCTGCGCCATGCCGTGATAGGGAATGTCGGTCGGATAGAATGCGATGCCGCCCCCAGCGCTCAGGCACAGGCCGTCCGCGTGGATCTGTCGAAAATAATCAGTCCAGAATGCTGGGTCATACTGACCCGGATCATCTTCGGTGAAGGCGAGCTGGAACCAGCGCATTGGCTCGCTGGCCCAGCTGGGTGCCGCGCCATTGTTCAACCGGCGCGCAAAGGCGGGTTCGATCCAGGACAGCAGGGCGCCAGCGCCCAATGCAAGGGCCGTGCGGCGATCAAGTGGCAATATATCGGGCATCGTCTCTCCTTGCGGCGATGAAAGTAACCCAAGCTGCGCCATCCACAATTCGCCATCCCATAATATGGAACGCTGCGATCAAAGGGCGCCTGTTCCCTGACCATAGAAAATATCTCGACAAACATGGGCAAACAGGTCATACCAGTTTGATAGATTGTCGCTTGTGCGGTGGTAATCAGGCAAGGTGAGGAACAGGTGTGACCGATAGTCAGCAAGAACCGGAAGACGGCTTGCTCGGGCGAGTTCAGTCGCTTGTGCGGGCATTTGGCATTCTCGATGAGCTGGCGAAGAGCGACAATATGACGCTCAGCGACCTGTCTCGCGCCGTTGGTCTGCCGCGATCCACCACCCATCGCCTGCTGACGACCATGGAAGCGCTGCGCTATGTTGCGTTCGATCGGCGCAGAAACGGTTGGTCCATCGGGGTCCAGGCTTTTACGGTCGGGGCCGTATTCGCGCAAACGCGCGACATGGGGCAGTTGGGCCGCACGATCATGCGGTCATTGATGTCAGAAGTGCAGCATTGCGTGAACATCGCCGTGCCGGAGGGCGCGGGCGTCTGCTATGTGGGGCAGGCTGCGGCGAATGGGTTCCGCCAGACAGCCGCGCGGCCCGGTGCTGTGTTGCCGCTACATACCACGGCGTCCGGCAAGGTGCTGATGGCGCAATGGTCCAGGGCCGAATTCGACCGCTATCTCGACAGCGCACCGCTCAAAGCACGCACCGCACGCAGCATCATCGATGGCGATCGCCTGCGTAGCGAGCTGGCCGAGATCAGCGCCCGGGGCTACGCGCTTGATGACGAAGAGCATAGCAATGGGTTGCGCTGTGTCGCAGCGGTCGTCAACGATCGCTACGGTCTGCCGAAGGGATCGTTGTCGATTTCGGATCGATCATCGCACCTGACCCGCGCAAGGCTGGATGAACTGGGCCCCGCGCTCATTGGTGCGGCACAGCGGATGAGCATGGAAATAGCAGCGCAGAGTTTCTGATCGGCCGTTCGGCGCTGCCAGCAAGCCTTTTCAGCCATTTGAGATCATTTCTGTCGGGTTGATGAACAGAAACGCCGTGGCGCGTCCTCGCCCCATTGCGCGATAAGTAGCGCAGACGCCAGCGTAACAGCGCGAGGCGACAGGATAGAGGATGATGAAAGATATGAGGGCTCGTGGCCTGAAGAGGTGCGCCGCAACTGGATCGCTGGCGGTTGCCAGCCTGCTGATGTCCGGCGCATCGGCGCCGCAGCCCCAAACCTTGTCGTTCGCGCTGACCAACATTTATGTGGCGGCTTATGAAGATGAGAAGGCGTGCCGAAGCTTGTCGCTCAGTTCGGCCGACATCTTTCTCGAGACCCTGTCGCCTGCTGAACGGGCCAAGTATGAAGCGCCTGAAAAGGTTCAGGAACTGCACAAGCTGATGGGCGAGCGGCTC
The DNA here is from genome assembly GCA_023433445.1 of Pseudomonadota bacterium. Taxonomy (GTDB): domain Bacteria; phylum Pseudomonadota; class Alphaproteobacteria; order Sphingomonadales; family Sphingomonadaceae; genus Sphingobium. The sequence continues at coordinate 23,994 of JAEZCS010000055.1, forward strand.
GGTTTCAAGATGGTGCCGACTGGCAAGGATTCCGGTTCAAATGGCAGCATGGCGCGCCTCACCGAGGCCGAACAACAGGCATTGCGACAGAAATATGGTATCCCAAAAGGCAAGGGGATACCTGCCTTTCTCGGCACGCGGTTCGCTTATGACAGCTGCACAAATCCCGAAGACTTTGCATTCATGGCAAAAGGGAATGAGGAGTATCGCGGACCCATTGCCTATGGCATCGATCTGGATGGCCGTAATGGTAAGGATGATTTTGTCAGTCCCGACCAGAAGCCCGGCGTAGATAACCAGTTGATCCGGGCGGTTGGATGCACCTTTTCGACCCGCGATTTCGGCACGCCGAAGGTGGCGGATGATGTGATTACGTCCATGTCTTCGCCCACGCTTGTTGAAGTCAGCGGCGTTGACGATCCGGCCAATGACGATGACGTTACTGTACGGCTTTACGCCAGCGCCAGCCCGCTGGAGCTGTCCGGCGCTGGGAAGCCGCTGGCCTGGGCCAGCCTGGACGTGGATCAGGACCGCCGCTTCATGGCGCAGGCCAAGGGGAAAATTCGCGATGGCGAGTTGATCACCGAACCGTTCGACCTGCAGGTGCGGCTGCGCGAACAGATCGTCGACAGCTACCGCGAAGTGCGTCAGGCGCGCATCCAGGCGAAGATCAAGCCTGGCGAGGCGATCGAAGGTGGCATTTACGGCTATCACACGGTGGCGAGCGTCGAGGATAATTATCATCAATCGACCCAGGTTGGCGCCAATCTGACGCGCATGTCCTGCCCAGCCTTGATCAAGGCGGTGCGCCGCTATGCCGATGCCTATCCTGACCCCAAGACGGGGCGCAACAGCGCCATCTCGTCAGCATTGCGTTTCAAAGGGGTGCCGGTCTTCCTGATCAAGCCGGAGCAGTTGGCACAAGGGGGGCAGCCATGAGCCAACCGCTCAATTCTTCGTTTCTTCTTCGGGCGTTGTCGGGGGTCACCGCGCTGGGGTCGATCGGTGCTATCCTGCTGGCGGCGAGTGCCGGGCATGCAGATGCGCCATTGGAGCCATCGGTTCAGCAGCAACAACAGGTGCCCAAGTTCCGGCGGCTTACCGAAGCGCAATATCGCTCCACCATCGCCGATATATTCGGTCCCGATATCAAGGTTAGCGGACGGTTCGAACCTGACATGCGGGTCGGTGGCCTGCTGGCGGCGGGCACCAGCGCAGTGTCGCTGACCCCTGCGGGTGCCGAGCAATATGAGCAGATCGCGCGGGGCATCGCGGAACAGGTGGTGGACGCGAAGCATCGCGACAAGCTGGTCGGATGCGCACCACAACCATCTGACCCTCAAGGCGCGACATGTGCAGAAGGCTTTTTCAAGCGGGTGGGTCTTCGTATCTACCGGAGGCCGCTGACGGATGGTGAGGTGAAGCTCGCCGTGGCTCAGACCTTGGCGGCGTCAGCGACGCTCAAGGATTTCCACAGCGGCCTTGCAATCATGCTGACGGCAATGTTGTCGGACCTGCCTTTTCTGTTCCAGACCGACCGGGAGGTTGCAGATCCCTACGCGCCGGGTGGCCGCACGATCGACGCCTGGTCGCGCGCCAGTAAGCTCAGCTATTTCCTTTGGAACACCACGCCCGATGAGCAACTGTTGCAGGCGGCAGCCGACGGCAGCCTGATGACGCAGGCGGGACTTGCGGCTCAGGTCGACCGGCTGATGGCCTCGCCCCGGTTCGAAACGGGCGTGCGGTCATTCTTCGATGACTTCCTGCAACTGGAAGGCATGATGTCTCTGTCGAAGGACGGCATCATATATCCGGCCTTCCGCTCCTCCGCCGCCCCAGCTGCACGGGAACAGACGCTACGCACCATCACAACGTTGCTGGTGGCCGAGAATGGCGATTATCGCGAGCTGTTTACCACGCGCCGCGTGGCGATGAACCGGCAGCTGAGCCCGCTTTACCGCATGCCCTATGGGCCACGCGACTGGTCGATGGTCACCCTGCCCGACGATGATCCGCGCGTGGGCGTTCTGACGCAGATCAGCTTCCTGGCGCTTCATTCGCATGAGGGCCGCTCGTCCCCGACGCTGCGCGGCAAGGCGGTGCGAGAGGTGCTGATGTGCGAGCATGTTCCGGCGCCGCCAGCCAATGTGAACTTCACCATCGTCCAGGACACCAGCAACCCTGCTTTCCGCACTACGCGCGAACGACTGAAAGCGCACCTGGATGATGAGGAATGCGCCAGCTGCCACAAACTGACCGATCCCATGGGACTGACGCTCGAAAGCTTTGACGGAGCGGGACAGTTCCGGGCGACGGAAAACGGGGTGTCGATCGACACTACCGGTATGTTGGACCAGATCGCATTCAATGACAGTGCGGGCTTGGGCAAGGCGTTGCATGACAATCCAAAGGTGACGCAGTGCCTGACACAGTCGGCATGGCGCTATGCCGCTGGCCGCGCTTTGTTGCCCTCTGAGGAGCCGGTGACGAACCGGCTGCACGAGGATTTCGCCCGCACCGGATATCGCATCCGGTCGCTGTTTCGACGGATCGCCGTCGATCCCCAATTCTTCGCCGTCCGGTCGCCAGTAGCGTCTCGTGTCGCGAGCAAGCCATCTTCAGGAAGGAAAGGCTGATGACGTCGTTGGACAGACGCGGATTTCTGTTGCGCGGAATGTTGGGCGGGGGAGCGGTTGCCGTAGGCCTGCCGTTCCTCGACTATTTCCTGGACAACAACGGCGCGGCGCTGGCCGCAACCTATGGCGGAGGCCGCCTGCCGGTGCGTTTTGGCACATGGTTCTGGGGTTGCGGGATGATCCCGGACCGCTGGAATCCCAAGACAGCTGGAGCCAATTACGACCTCCCGCCCGAACTCGCACCGATCAAGTCGGTTCAGGACAAGGTGTCTGTGCTGTCGGGCTTCAGCGTCACTTTGGGCAGCAAGAGCAATCAGCCGCATATCTCCGGCAATGTCGGGCTGCGCACCGGGACCCCTAACGATACCTGGCAGCAGATCGTGGGTCCGACTTTCGACGTCAGCATTGCCGACGCTATCGGCGGTGGAACGCTGTTCCGCAGCCTGGAACTGAGTGCCGATGGCAATCCCCGCACCAGCTTTTCCTACCGCAGCGGGACCGAGATGAACCCCAGCGTGGCGTCGCCGATGGAACTGTACCGCCGAATCTTTGGCGCAGATTTCCGCGATCCCAACGCGGCGGAGTTCACCCCGGATCCCAAGGTGATGGCACGCCGCAGCGTTCTTTCCGCCGTCACGGAGGAGCGCCGCCGCATGATGGGGAAGCTGGGCGCAGAGGATAAGGCGCGGATCGACAGCTACTTCACCTCCATTCGTGAGGTTGAGAACAAGTTGGCGCTGCAACTGGAAAAGCCGCCCCGCGCCGAAGCCTGCGTGGTTCCGGCGCAACCCGAGGACCTTGCCGCCAGCACCGACGTTCCGGCCCGGCAAAAGTCCCATAAGTTGATGGCGGAAATGCTGGCCATGGCGATGGCATGCAACCAGACCAAGGTGTTCAACATGGTGTTTTCCACCGCCACGGCCGATCTGCGGCAGGCTGGATCGCCGACCGCCTATCATCAGGCCACGCATGAAGAACAGGTCGACCGTGCCAAAGGCTATCAGCCGACCGTCGATGAGTTTTCCACGCAGAGCATGCAGGGGTGGGCCGACTTCGTAGCGGCGATGGCAGCGATTAAGGAAGGCGATGGCACTTTGCTCGACAACATGTTGGTCGTCGCCCATTCCGAGGTCAGCTACGCCAAGAACCATGATGTGAACGGCATCCCCGTGATGCTCGCCGGCCGGGCGGGAGGCAAGGTGAAGAGTGGCATCCACGTTGCGAGCCAGGGAGACCCCATTTCGCGCATCGGCCTGACCATGCAGCAGATCATGGGCGTGCCTGTCGACGCATGGGGCACCGAAGCAATGCGAACGTCCCGCACCTTGTCGGAAATCATGGCGTGAAGCGGCGTGTCCTGATCCTTCTGTCAATCTTGCTGACGCCGACGCCGGGCTTTGCACAGCAGGTCGATCAGGCCACAGCGTCAGGCTTCAGCTTTGCAGCGTTAAGGATGCAAAAAGCTGGCTTCCCGGTGATCAGCATCGCTGGAGAGGACGAAAAGGGGCCGGTGATTAACAGCGTGGTTCGGGATGCCGATGGTGTGATCGTGGAACTGGTAGAATTGCGGACCCCTTAGGACTGCTTTGGCCTGACCGTGTCGTGACTTCTGATTAGCCAATATCGGCTTGCACCAGTTTGCGGCGAAATTCAGAGGGGGCCATTCCGGTCCAACCGCGGAATGCGCGGCGCAAGGCGTCGGAATCACACAGATCCAGCCGGTCGGCGATATCTTCAATCGACATGCGGCTGTTGGTGAGCATATCGATAGCCATTTCTCGGCGTAGCTCGTCCCGGATTACCCGGAACGAAGTTCCCGCGCTTTGTAGCCTGCGCCGCAGGGTCATTGGCGCCACGGCAAGGTTACGCGCCAATTCTTCAAGCGAGGGGAGCTTGCGCCTATCCCGCAAAGCCATCGCCATGAAATGGCGCGACCTGCGAACAATTTCCAGAGGATCTTCGCCGACCCTCAAGCCGAAAAGGAAGTTAAGTGTCGGCAAAGCCTCGCAGTCGGACATGGTGCGAATAATCGGCTGATCAAGCAAGGGCGTAGCGAAGCGCAGTTCCAAATTATCCGCGCCAAGCAACAAGTTAAATGGAAGCAATTCGTCGGTCAGGAATCGCCTTGCAGATTCGGGAAAATCGAGTGCCAACGTGCCTTCGATCGGCTTTCCTATGAGCCAGCTGAATATAGAATGAAACATCAACTGGCCATGCAGGGTAACGATGAAGTCCATCTCTTCATCGCCGCTTCGTGCACCCGTGTAGGATAGAACAGCCTTTCCGCTGCTTCGCTTTAACGCCATGCTGCCCATGCGCCCGTCAATTGCGAGCAGCAGTTCTTCGGTGCGCATAATAGCTTCGCGCAGGGTGCGGCTGCCCACAAGGCAGTAGAACAGCAGCCGCCAATCGCCACCTCGGAAGGGCGGTCGCCCCGCAGCCGAGGCCTGCATATCCGAAAGCTCCACGCTGGCGCGCGAAGACAGTTTCTGCAAATCCGCCAATTCCAGTGCGGGCAACGTGTTCGCGAGGAATCGCTCCAGCGATTCGTCAAAGCCATTGACCCGCAACACACCGGCGGCGTTGCCGCCGCGCCGCGCGATCAGTTTGAGCAGCCGCGCCACGATATCACGCCCCGTCTGGCCTATGCTCGTGGACAGCAGGCTGCTCCCTTCGGCTCCGACGACTTCGGCCTCGGGCGGAAATTCCTTCACTCCATCAAGTTCCATCATCCTCTCTCGCGCTCAAGACAACGAAATAGTGGCCGCAAGTCAATGGGAAGGATGATGGCCCATTCCACATCATGGGATGAGTTAAGGATGCATTTGACCTTGCCGACGATTCTGGTGTCCGGATGGAGCGCATCTTAAAGGGGGCGTAGCGCCTGGATAGCTTCCAGGCGCTACTGCGCGAAGTCATCAGTAGTGTTCCACATGGTGGAATGGACGCTTATGGCGCGTGAACCCTTCCTCTAAGATGCCCGCTGTCCATTAAAGGGTAAATCGTCATCAAAACGGAGGGGACTATGAAGGGTCGAAGGGGTCATCATATTATCAGCTTGTTAAGCTGCGCGTGCGGACTGGCCATCGCCAGCGGAGCAGCGGCTCAGCAGGTGGAGCAGGGCGCGGCGGCGGCCGACGTTTCGGAAATCATCGTAACTGCCACACGCCGCGCGGAAACGCTGCAGGAAACGCCGTTGGCGGTCAATGTCGTATCCGGGGAGGACGTTGCCAAGCTCAACCTGTTCGACATCAAGGAAATCCAGAACGTCGTTCCGGGCCTCACCCTCGAAAATGGCGATGGCAGAAGCAATATCGCTACGTTGCGCGGTATCTCCTTTAATCCGGACAGCGGATCGAGTGACGCGGTTCAAGTCTATTTCAACGAAATCGACGTTGATGCCAACACGTTCTTCAGTGCCATGTACGACATCGGCCAGATTCAGGTCCTGCGCGGCCCTCAAGGTCTGTTCCGTGGCAAGGTGTCGCCCGCCGGCTCGATCGTCATCGGCTCGGCTCGCCCGGACTTGGTCAAGCCGACCGGCTACGCACAGGCGGCCGTTACCGATCTGGACGCCTATAACTTCCAGGGCGCGGCATCTGTGCCGATCGTTCAGGACAGTCTCGCCGTTCGCGGTGCGTTTCTGTATGACCGAAACCGTGGCGGTCAGGTGAAGAATGTAGACGGGCGTAAATCCTACAACGAAACGATGAGCGGGCGTGTCTCGCTGGCTTGGCAGCCGTCGTCGGAGTTCCGCGCCGATTTGGTATATCAGTATCTTTGGACAGATGCGCGCCCGTTCCGCGCAGTTTTTGGCCCCGGTAATCAACCAAGCCCGAACGCTTTCTTCCCCTTGCGCAGCGGCCCCGAGATCAGCTTGAATGATCGTTTGGCTGTGAGCGAGGGTGCCCTGCGGTTCACCAACGAAACGCATCTCGTCACCCTCAACACCAGTTATGATTTCGGTTGGGGCGAACTGGTGTTCAACGGGGGCTATCAAAAAACGCGCCTGGAACAGCAGCGTGATCAGGACGAAGGCAATGCCATCCCGGGCTATCAGCTGAACCAGCACGTGAGCTCTCCCTACGATCTCTGGTCGACGGAAGTCCGTCTCCAGTCGTCAAGCAATTCTCGTTTGAACTGGGCGATCACGGCCAACTATGATTATTCGAAGTTCGATGCTGTCCGCGTAAATCAGAGAAACGATGCTTTCTTCACCGATCCGTTCGGCACAGCATTTCCCGGCATGACCGGTCCCGGGCCGGTTCCTCCACAGATATTTGTTTTCCCTGTTGACGTGTCGGTGACTCTACCGATCCTCAGCAAATCATATGCCGTGTCGGGATTGCTCGGATATGAAGTTGTTGACGGCCTGACCATAACCGGCGGTCTTCGCCAAACTTGGGGTAAGACAACCCGCTCTCAACGATTGGTCATTCCAGCCATTGGTACTGACGTAACGACGGACAGCGTTGTAAAGCCGAGTGCATTGACTGGCGGCGCCAATCTCAGCTGGACGGTTAATCCTGACCTCAACGTATATGCAAACTACGGCCGATCCTTCAGACCAGGCGTAGCAGCAACGGGCGTTTCGACGCCGCTTGATCCACAATATCTTCAAACCCCTGATGAAACGTCGGACGGTTTTGAGATCGGTCTGAAATCCAGCCTGTTTGACCGCAAGGTTACCCTGAACGTTGCGGCCTTCTACCAGAAGTTCAAAAACTATGTGGACTTCGCTCCCGCACTGACGACCAATTCGTCGCGTGTGCCGGGTGCTGTTGATACAGCAACTGCGCCGCTTCCGACCTTTGGCGATGCGATCAGCAAGGGTGTTGAGGTTCAACTCGGCTTCCAACCTTCGCAGTGGGTCGACTTCAACATCAATGCGACTTACGCTGATGCGAGTTACAATAACGCCCAACTCTATTGTAATGACTATAATGGCGACGGGATCCCAGATTCGATCGGCACACCCAGCGTACCTGGGACTGAACAGGTCGCAGTCTGCACGCGCAACGATCGTATCGCCGATGTGCCCAAGTTCAGCCTGACCAGCAATGGCGAGGTCCGATTTGGCATGGGATCACTCACCCCGTTCATTCGCGGCCTCGTGTCATATCGACCGGGATTCAGATCAGAATATAGTGACTACACCTATCGTGACTTCACCAAGATCGATCTTTTTGTCGGTTTGCGTGGGGAGGATCGTTGGGAACTCAATGTGTTCGTGAAGAATCTTCTCGATCAGACGCGTGCGCAACGGGTTTCGCAAGGTAACTTCCAGGTTGCGACCGGCGCTCTGCCGGGGCTCGAAAGCTTCGGAACGATCCCGTTCGACTCCGGATACCGCTTGGCGAGCATCACGGCGCCACGCGAATTCGGCGCGACGCTGCGCTTCACCTGGTAAATCGATCGGCCGGGGATCTGCGAACGGATCTCCGGCCGTCGATTCAATTGTGAGCTTATGACGGTTGATCGGCGCAGCGGTAATGCTGCGTCGATCCTGTTTTTCAGCCGTTATACGACGGTGTTCGACACGACAGCATGGCTGCCTTCTTCACCGGCTTTGATTTTTCCGCCGAAGAGCATCTTGAGCTTTCCGGCGAGCGACATGTCGGACTCCCATAGCTCAGCGTCATCGATGTCGAAGCGCAGAAGCGCGAGGTTGGGATCGGTTTTGCCGCCGGGGAACCAAGCTTCGACTTGCTTTGACCAAAGCTTGTCGATCATGGCCGGGTTGTTATCAATCGTTACGCTGCCAGACAGGCATGCGAAGAAGTCCTGGCCCTTCGAAACGAACTGAGCCATTGCCGCGCCGCCTTTCGCCAGGCGATTGTCCTTGCCGATGAAAAACCAGATCGTGTCGACCTGATCCTTGTCGAGCTGGGCGGTCAGCGGCTCTGAATGACTGCTGCCGTCTGTCAGGCCGATCATGATGAAAGGCCCTTCCTCAAGCTTTTCCCACATATGTTTCTTCAGCTTGTGCGTATCTTCCGCCATGACATTCTCCTCATCTTACCCCGTCGATAACGTTGAAATGCGATCGGAGTTTCGCCGGTGGACGGCTGCTTGAAAAAGCTGAGCGCTATTCGGCAGGGAACAGCAGGCGCAGACGTCATCGCGAATGGCGCCTGACTGATTTTCTCATCGGGCGGCCTCTTCTGACCGCTATCGATGCAAGTTTCGTCTGAATTGACTTGATCAGGAACAAAATGCTTCGCGCATCGATTATAATCCTGTGAGATGGAATTGAGGCGGCCTGTCGATGTTGTCCTTCATCCCCTTGTTATAGTGAATGATCTGGATCGCCGGTGGTTATCACCGGTCCGAGCAAGCCGCGTCCTCTCATTGTAAGAGGAGCGCATGAAGTGACCCAAGGAAGAGGATGGATATTGGCGAGCGCCTGTATGCTCGCACTCACCGCATGCACGACGGCGACCCCCTATCAGCCTTTGGCGGAACGTGGATCGGTCAGGGGCGGCTTTTCCGATGAGCAGGTGGAAACGAACCGGTTCAGGGTGACATTTTCCGGCAACAGCATGACGTCGCGCGACACGGTCGAACGGTATTTGCTGTACCGAGCCGCCGAACTGACTCGGCAGCAGGGCTATGATTGGTTCGTCATGGCCGACCGGGCGACGGAGCGGCGCAGCAGGACCTATGTGGACCGACCGTTCAGCTCCGGCATGTACGGCTATTGGGGACCGTCCTGGCGCTATTATGGTCGTGGATTTGGCTGGCGGACATGGGATCCCTTCTGGGGCGATCCTTTCTGGGACAACAGCATCGATGTCCGCACTGTCGATCGCTATGAGGCGACGGCCGAGATCGTCATGGGGCGTGGGCGCAAGCCTGTGAATGACGTTCGCGCCTTTGACGCGACCGACGTTCTACGAAATCTCGGGCCCAATATAATGCGCCCCACGTGACGAGATGCCTGCATAAAAGCCTCAGGGGGCACGGCGGAATAATGAACTTGGTCGAGCCTTGGACCCATTGAAGGGCCAAGGCTCGAATCCGTGGATGCGATCTCGACGTCAGCGGCCAGATCCGCTTTGTCCTGGCGCGGATGTTCCGGCAGATCCCGTCGTGCTGGTCGGTGCGTCGCTGCCGGAAACCGCGCCTCGGGCGCTTGTCTCACCATCTGTCATGGCGCTTCCTGCACCTTCGCCTGGGATGCCGTCCGGGACAGTTCCGACCGTGGTGTTGCTGGGCGCGAAGGTGGAATCGCCGGAATCTGCCTGGTCCGAAGGAGCGCAGGCCGCGACGCCCAAGGCGATGATCATGATGGGAAAGGATTTTGGCACTTCATCTCTCCTGTTCTGGCATGGCAAGCAACCGGCCATGGGCGCGGCTGTTCCGTGGAAGGGGCGTCGGACAATAATGGGTTAATGCTTGTGCGAAGTACGCCTTCGTGAAGACCATCATCCATCCTGTAGGGGCGCAACGGTCAAGACGACGCAGGAGATCCATGGCAGGTCGGGCAAGAAGCTGAGCGTGCCACCTAACTTGAGTAGTGGCGTCGCCCTTTGCCTGCGGCTATGCTTTTCGAAGAGAACGAGAAATTGGAGAGGCGCCGGTGGTTATCCGGGTTGGTATCGTGGGTGCGAGCCCTGATTATGGCTGGGGCTCTGGCGTCCACCGCCGGGTGATCGAACGGTTGCCGGGCTTCACGCTGCAAGCTGTATGCACGACGCGAGAGGAGAGTGCCCGCGAGGCTGCTGCCAGGTTCGGGGCACCGCTGTGGTTTAAGGATGCCGAGGCACTGGCTAGCCATCCGGACGTCGACCTCGTCGCGATCTGCGTGAAGGTGCCGCATCACTATGCCATTGCAACGGCGGCGCTGAACGCAGGCAAGCATATCTACTGCGAATGGCCGCTGGCAATCACTGTTGAGCAGGCAGAGGAACTGGCTGACCTGGCCCGGCGGCGGGGCGTCAGGGCGATGATCGGCCTGCATCTGCGCGGATCGCCGGCGATGACCCACGCGGCCCGGCTCGTCGCAGAAGGCTATGTTGGCAGGCTTTACAGCGTGACGTTGCATGCACGGATTTTCGGTCCGGTGATGCGGGCGATGGCGATGCGGGCAGGCGGCACGACACTGCTGTCCATTTATGGCGGGCACCTGATCGACGCCATGGACCATCATTTCGGCCCCATCGAGGATGTCGACATGCGCGGAGCGATCCATTTGCCGCCGGTCGATGAGAATGGCGCGCCGGTTGATCGGGATGCGGAAGACCATTTGCTGTTGGAGGGCCGCCTTAAAGGTGGTGCGCTGTTCCAGATGAACCTTGCGGGCGTGTCTATGAGCGGCATGGGTTGCGAGTGGCGGATCGACGCCAGCGAGGGATCATTGCGATTGTCGACGCGCGATCCGAGCCTTCCTGCGATAGAATCCTTGCTGCTGCATGGCGCGCGAGGGATGGATGCGCAGGAGCCGATCGCCATCCCGTCTGCGCTTGAATGCCCAGCGATACCAGCTGAGCCTGACCGTTACAGCGCCTATCCCGGCAGCTTCGCTTCGCGCGAAGCGCTGTCGTCCATTGGCAATCTCTACACGCGCCTTGGCGAGGCCATTGCCAATGGCGCAGGCGTCGAGCCCGATTTCGACCGGGCTGCCTCCATCCAGAAACTGCTTGCACGTTTGGACGTTGCAAGCGCCACCCGTGCATGTGCACCAGTCGCCGGAGTTACGCCATGAAAGCTGAATTGGAAATCGTCGAGACGGCGCAGGATGACAATGGCGAAGATGTCACGTCGGGCAGCCCGATATTCTACCTGAACGGTCGCCGGAACGTGCGAACGGAAAGCAGCGTGCTGGTAAGTTCTTCGCGATGGTTGAACGATGCCCGAGTGCGGGAGTGGACGTCGACCGAAAGTCTACGGCGCAACGGTCATGATTATCCGCTGCTCTATGGCCTGCCGACGCTGATGCAGGCGGTCGATGAAGTGCGCGATGTCGAGGCCGCTGAAAAACTCGTTGCGGAGGAAAGGGCGCGGAACCCGGCATTCGACCAATGGCTGAGCGAAGGATTTGTCTCAACCTACAGCAAGGATGATCTGAAGGATTATCCGGCAGGATCGGTGGGCCGTCAGCTATTCGAATATATGGACGAGTTCGACCTGTCGCCTGAACTTAACTCCCGCATTTTGGATAATCCAGATTGGAAACCAGCGAACACATTGGATTATTGGAATCTGCGCATGGGTCAAACCCATGATTGCTATCATATATTGGGCGAGATAGGATTTGGATCAGTCGCCGAATATTTCATTACCGGCGTAGTCACGGGTAATGTGTTTCGACATCTGGGTGCGGAACTGGCGGGCGCTTTGATGACGGTGAACACGCTCATCATGTTCCCCTGGATGACGCGCACCATGCTGCATTATCCGGGCGCATGGCCGGACCTGTGGCGCAACCTGTCCTATGGTTATGAGGTGGGGCAGCAGTCCGACATGCTGTTCAGCGCGAAGTTTGAGGAGATCATGCATCTTCCGCCCGCTGAGGCGCGGGCAGCGCTGGGCTGGCGCGGGCACCGGGAAGGTATCGACAGCAGGCAAGCGTCGATGATCTTTGGCGAAGGGCGGGAAATCATTCCCTGAGCTTGAGCTGCTGTTCTGGTGCAGCCGGACGGGATTGGAGTGGGAGGAGGCGCCTAGCCTCCTCCCAACATCTCACTTCGCGTCGAGATAGGCGAAGTCGAACTGGCTGGTAGGGATGATGTCGATGCGCGAGAAATCGATGAAGCCCGCGCAGCTGTCCGCCATGTCCTTCGTGTTGCGGGCAAACTTTTCATCATCGCCGACTGCGTCGAAGAAGGCGGGCGGGTTGGTCATCGCTTCGGGCGTGAAGCATTCCTCGACGAAGGCATCATAGTCGGGCGCATTGGGCGTTAGCGCGCGAACGATGATGTTCTGGACATATTCGAAATTCGCCTGCGTATCGATCGCGACACGTGTATGATGGCTGTGCCAGTGCGCGACGGCATCGTCCCAGCTCATGTCCGGACGGAAGGAGATGAAGCTCGCCTGAGACCAGCCCCAGGTGCGGGATCCGGCCTGTGGCGCATGATCCCGGTTGGGGATGATAGTGGATTCAGCGACCGCCCACAGTTCAAAGCGGCTGCTATGCTCGGCCAGGATGTCGTCGATCGGCCCGCGGAAATGCGCATTGGCGGTGGGCAGCCAGAATTGCACGACGGCGTCCTGTTGGGGCTGCTGCCAGGTTTGTAGCAGCGGCGCGGCCGGTTCCACGGTCGTGTCGCGCAGGTTGAGGCGGATCGCACTGGCGCCCGCTTCCTTGAGCGCGCCGGGGAGGGCGGCTTTCAATTGTTCGGCATAGTCGGCGCCGTTGACGCCTTCGGGGGCCCAAAGGGCACAGATCAGTTTTTCCATTCAGATCTCTCCATCACTCTTTCAGGTCAGTCGAAATTGGCCTGCCCGCCGTCAAGCGGGATGGTGGCGCCGGTGAGATAGGACAGGTCCGATCCGCACAGGGCGACGATGGCGCGGCCGATATCTTCCTCCAGTCGGCCGATGCGGTCGAGCGGGATGGTGCGGAAGAAGGCCTTTGCTTCTTCGGGATTATTTTCGATCCACCATTTGAGGCCCGGCGATTCCGCATGCGGTGCGATGGTGAGGACGCGGATATTCTGCCGCCCCCATTCCGCCGCGCCTGCGCGGGTCAGGACACGGGTCGCCTGCTTCACCGCGCCATAGCAGCCATAGCCGGCCATGTCCCAACGGATCCCGGCGGAGGAGGTGAAGTTGAAGATGGTGCCGCCGCCACGCTTTTCCATGTGCGGGCGGACAAGCTTCATCAGGCGGAAGGACGCGAGCGGTCCGGATTCGAAACCGGCGACGAAAGCTTCGTCCGAAACTTCGTCGAGTAAGCCTAGCGGCGTTTCCTGCGCGTTGTTGACCAGAATATCGATGCCGCCAAGATCGCTGACTGCCCGATTGACGGCAGCGGCGAGATCGTCTGCCGACTTCACGTTACAGGCAACGGGTATCGCACGAACGCCGCGTTCTTCCGCGAGACGCGCAGTTTCCTGAACCTTTTCCAGCGTACGCCCGGCTAGCAGCAGATCGACGCCTTCCGTGGCGAGGGCCATCGCGATGCCCTGCCCAATGCCCTGTCCAGCCCCGGTGATTAGGGCAACCTTGCCTTTAAGAGCTGACATCGCTCCATCCTTTCCATGTATATGGTTTCTGTTTCTTTAGCCGTGGCTGGAGCGTCAGACCTGCTGCGGTCGCAAGATCGCTTCGCTGCCGCCGTCGATGAAGATCAGCTGGCCCAGCAAATAGCTATTTTCCATGTTGAGAAGGAAGTCGAGCAGTTCAGCAATCTGTTCCGGTCCGGCATAATCCTTGACGGCGATCGGATTGCTCTGGTTGATCAGCTTGACCATTTCGGGTTGGTCGAACAAAGGCGCCGTCATGGGCGTTTTGACGACGCCAGGCCCTATGCCGTTGAGCAGGATGCCCGCGCCGCCCCATTCCGGCTGAACCGAAGCGCGGCGGACCCATCGCGACAGCGCATTCTTGGACGTGGAATAGGCACTGGTGCCATCTTTCGCCATGGCTTCGAGCGCGGCCTCTTCCTTGCCCGCGAGGCAGAGGTCGACCACTTCGGCGTTGAAGGGCAATATGGCAGCGGTCGAACAGATGGCGACGGCGCGCGGGCGTGGGGATTTCGCGAGCAGGGGCCGCAGCCCTTCCAGAGTGGCGACCGCGCCGAAATAATTGATGGCGATAGTCTCGCGATCTTTGCCTTGGGCCGAAATGCCTGCGCCTGCGAGCACAGCGTCGATGCCGTCGGGTGCCAGGCGAGAGACCTCATCGATCATAGCGGTCCGGCCTTGCGCCGTTCCAAGATCAGCATCGATGTCCGAATTTCGCAGGTCGACGCCAATGACGCGATGACCGTTGCGTTCCAACTTTTCGCGGGTAGCGGCCCCGATTCCCGATGCGGCGCCAGTCACGACTATGGTTCTGCTCATGAAAACACTCTCCGCTCTTTTGCTTTGTTGCGTCGTAGATGGCAGCTTTTGCTGCGCATAGCCAGTGCTTGTTCTCTCGTGCGCAGGAGATTATCGTTGTGACCATGACGCAGGAGGCTCTGATTGGCCCGACGGCACCGCTGGGCAGCGCGGCTGGGCCGTGGACGGTGCTGGCCGCCGTGACGAGCAGCGTCGCGCGCGTCGAACTGCGCCGCTACGAACTGCCCCGCCCCAATGAGATGTGGGAGCTGGACGATGCGCCGATCCTGTCGATCGTCATGCCCCGCGCCGAAGGGACGCAGGGCGAGATCATGTTCGACCTGGGCGACCGTCGGCGGCACAAGGTTGGCCGCCTGATGCTACGGCCAGGCGGCATTGCGATGCATTCCCGTGGCGATGGCGGCACGCTCGACATATTGACCTGCCGATTCGATCCGGTCCGCTTTGCGGCGGTTACGGGACTGTCCGATTGGGATTCGCGGCGGCTGAGCCGCTGTGCGTCGATCAGCTCTCCGGCACTGATGGCGCTGGCGGAGCGACTTAAGCAGGAGACGGTGACGCCCGGCTTTGGAGCGGAAATGGCGGTAGAGGCGCTGGTGCAGTTGACGATGGTGGAACTGGCGCGTCTGTTCCGGCGGCCACGGCAGGCTGACGCAGCGCAGGGCGGTCTTGCGCCATGGCAGATCGCCCGGATCGAGGAAGCCTTGCGGTCCAGCGATGGGGCTTGGCCGACGACGCAGGAACTGGCGATCCTGTGTGGGATAAGCCGGTCGCACTTGTCGCGATCCTTCGCGGCTTCCGTGGGCGTGTCGCTTTCCGACCATGCCGCCGCAATCCGGATGGAACGGGCGCAGGATATGATCCGGGGCGGAGCGTTGCCCATGAACCGGATCGCGGAGGCGCTGGGCTTTGCAACCGCCAGTGCATTCAGCGCGGCGTTCCGGCGGGCGACCGGGCTGACGCCGCGCGCGTTCCGGCAGGGTTTTCACTAAGCCTTAGGTTGGACGGAACGGCTTAGAGTCCTTCGACGTGAGCTAATTGTTGGCCTTCAGGAATGCGATCAGCACTTGGGCGAGTGCTGCGCCCTGGTCTTCCTGAACGAAGTGGCCACCTTTGGCGATGCGCGTGTGCGGCTGGCCTTTGGCGCCGGGGATGCGGCGTTGGAAAACCTCTTCCCAGGCGATGGTGGCCGGGTCTTCGTCGCTGAAGGCGGTGAGGAAAGGCTTGTCCCAGCTTTCCAGGAAGCGCCAGGCGGCGCGATTGGCCTCGAGCCCTTCCGCACCTTCGGCGATGGGGATGCCGCAGGTGATCTGGAGCATGCCCTTCTTATAGGAGGCGTCGGGGAACGGTGCGGCGTAGGCGGCGAGTACGTCCACCGACACATCCGTAGCGCAGGCGCGGCCCACGAGCAGGTCGAGCGGCAAGTCTTCACTGGTGCGGCAGGTTTCGACCCAGGCGGCAATTTGCTCGCCGGGCCAATCGGGAACGCCCAATGGAGGCGCGTCGCAATTTTGCAGCAGCGTATTGGTGGCGAGGACTGCGCTGAACCGCTCCGGGCATTCGGAAAGGACTCGGAGGCCGATCGGGCCTCCCCAATCCTGGCAGACGAGGGTGATGCCGCGCAGGTCGAGAGCCTCCACGAATGCGCGCATCCATTGCACGAAGCGGTCGAAGCCATAGTCCGCGCGAGACGCGGGCTTGTCGGACTTGCCAAAGCCGATCATGTCTGGCGCGATGACGCGATAGCCCGCCGCCGCGACCGGGCCGATCATGTGGCGGTAGAGATAGCTCCAGGTCGGGTTACCGTGGAGCATGAGGA
This sequence comes from Pseudomonadota bacterium, assembly GCA_023433445.1. Taxonomy (GTDB): domain Bacteria; phylum Pseudomonadota; class Alphaproteobacteria; order Sphingomonadales; family Sphingomonadaceae; genus Sphingobium. Next base: position 40,460 of record JAEZCS010000055.1, read on the forward strand.
CGATGGGTGCGTCACGATCCCCTTCGTCCACATAATGCATGCGCAACGGGCCGAGGCGGCTGTCCTCCACATCCACGTAATGGGGCGGGAAATCATAGCCCGGCAGCGCGTCGAAGCAGGCTTCGGGTGTGCGCAATATGCCGGGCCGGACTTCCATGGTCAGAGGATGTAGCGTTCACGATAGGTGGCGAATTCGCGCTTGATCGCTTCTTCGTCCAATCCAAAGCGTTCGAGCGAATAGTCGTGCATCGGGCGCTGCTCCCGCTTGTTGCCGGCGAGGAATTCGGCAAGCACTTCTTCCAGTCGCGCATCGACGGGGATACCCATCCGGGAAAGGACGCGTTCGGCCTGCGCCATCGGTTCCTTGCCGACTTCACGATAGTCGATATCGATGAAGCGGTCTTCGCCGATCCGTTCACGCGCCGCTTCGAACATGCGCATCCATTCGACGAGGCGCGGGAACCAGAAGGCGCCGACCTCTGCGTCGGTGAGGGTGGCGCTGAGCTTATAGAGCGCAGCCTGCATGGAAACGTAGGAGGGAACGGTTTGCAGCGGATCGCGATGCGTCATGATGAGCAGCGCGTCCGGGAAAGCCTTTGCCGCGACTTCCGCATAGGGGAGGTTGGACGGGCTCTTCAATATCCACTTGCGGCCCTTGCGCGAAGGGTCCTGCCACTGGAGATATTTGAGGATGGTCTTGAGGTCCTCATGCCCCTTCGACTGGTCGTAGCTGTTCAGCCAGCCGCTGAAGCTGGGCACATAATTCATGCCCTCGATCATGGTGCTGACAAACATCTGGCCCAAGACCAGGATTTCCTCGTCCGGCGCGTCCGGATCAAGCGGATGGATGGACGCGAGTTCGGGCGAAAGCTGAAGCCAGCCGTCGATCATCGCCTGCGCATAGGCACGGCGCTCAACCGGCTTGCCGCGTTCTTCACCGGGGAAGGGAGCGAAATTCTGCGCCTCGTACCAGCGCAGCCCCGTCATGCCCGGCGCGCTGGCAAGCAAACGCTGGAAGATAGTGCTGCCCGTACGCGGGAGGCCCAGGATGATGCCCGCGACATCGACCTTTTCGTCGAGGATTTCGGGGTGGCGCTTGATGTCCTCCACCATGCGCAGGCGGCTGACCAAGCCCTTGACGATCACCTCTGTGGTCGAGGCGCGTCCGGCCGGGGTCAGCCGCCCTTCGCGGTTCGACGCTTCGATGAACTGGTCCATCGGCTCGAAGAACCATTCGTCTCCAAAATCGGCGAGCCCCGCCCGTTCACGCGCCTGCTGTAGCAGCGCCTCCCGTTCGAGGGGCTGGGTCTGGATCTGGTCGGGCTGGGTCGCCATGGTCGTTACTCTTCTTCAAAAAGTCTGAGGTTGTATAAAATCAGCCTGCGGTCTGACCGCCGTCGACGGGGAAGGCAACGCCGGTGATACGCTTCGCCTCTGCCGATGCGAGGAAGGCCACGGTGTCGGCGATGTCGTCCGTGGTCGCCATCGCGCCGCTGTCGAGCCAAGAGGCCGAGCGCATCACCATCTGCCAGTCGATATTATCCGGCGGCGTCTGATGCAACATCGGCGTGTCCACGCCACCCGGACATACGGCGTTGATGCGCACGCCTTCCTTCGAAAATTCAAGTGCCAACGCGCGCGTCAAGCCCACCACGCCATGCTTGGAAGCGGTATAGGCCGAATTATAGGGCACGCCGACGAGCCCCGCGGCGGAAGCCATATTAACGATATTGCCGCGGCGCTGAACCAAATGAGGCATGGCTGCGCGGCACATCTGGTAGACGCCCGTCAGGTTTACGGAAATGACACGATCCCAACGGGTGCGATCGACATCTTCGAAGCGGCCGAAGTCGAGCACGCCAGCGATATTGCACAAAATGTCGAGTCCGCCGTGAAGCGCGACTGCGCGATCGACAATGGCCTGGCAGGATGTTTCATCCGCTACATCAAGCGCCACGGGCGTGGCCGCCGACCCGATGGCCTGCGCGGTTTCTTCGACACCCTGCGCATTGCGATCCCCGATGATGACCTTCGCGCCGTCTGCCGCGAGCCGCTTTGCCACAGCCAGGCCAATTCCAGACGCCGCGCCGGTTACGACCGCGATCTTGCCCTCCAGACGCATGGTAGCTCACCTCACCCTATAATTTGTTGATCGACGCTTGCGTCAATTTGCTACGCAATTCAAGGCTGGGTGACGGAAAAACTTGACAAGCGCGAACCTCGTGGGCCTGATCTGGCCTATAAAATCAGAAGGAGGACGTCTGATGCTGTCGCTGCAGGAAATTTCGGACCGGCTTGAAATTCAGGATCTTCTGTCCCGCTATAGCTATGCGATCGATGAGCGAAACTGGGACGGACTGGACGAAGTCTTCACCCCCGACGCGGTCATCGATTATAGCGAGACGGGCGGTGCTAAGGGCAGCGTCGCCCAGATCAAGGCCTGGTTGCCCGTCGCGATGGAACGCTTTCCCCTGTTCCAGCATATGGTGGCCACGACCAAGCTGGAACTGGACGGCGACACCGCGCGCAGCCGGACCGTGCTGTTCAATCCGATGGTCTACAAGGGCGATGATGGCGCGGAGCAGGTGTTCTTCATCGGCCTTTGGTATCGTGACAAGCTGGTGCGCACCGACAAGGGTTGGCGGATCGCCGAACGGTACGAGGAAATGGGCTACGCCCATAATGTGCCCGAGATGCCGCCCATCCCACCCGTTCCGGCTTGACGGCGCCTGGATCTCACGCGGGCTACTCGTCCCGCGCTGCCTCTATCTGGACTGGCCAAAATACCCTATAGCTGGCTTGGGCCGCACGGTGTTCGTGCCGGTTCATGGTGCCAGGCCAACAGGGGGGACGACGCCAGTCGATGATCAGCAGCGAGGCAGAAAAGATCGAAGGGGGGGCGAAAAGGCGGGCCGGCAGGCCCAATGCCCGTGAAGCCGAGCTGAAACATGAGGCGATGTTGGAAGCGGCGCTGGAGGAGTTTTCCAGCCATGGATTTCACGGTGCATCGGTGCGGGCCATCGCCGAACGGGCGGGTGTATCCACGCGCACGGTTTATAACCGTTACACGGACAAGGTCGCGCTTTTCGAAGCGTGCATGGAGATGTCGGCTATCCGACACCATGTTCCGACGGATGGCAAAGGCACCCTGCGTGAACAATTGATGCGCTATGCGCTGCATGTCAGCAGCCGGATCAACGAAGACCGCCAGGTTAGATTGGCCCGCATCATTTTCCGCGAGTGCATCAGCTTTCCTCAACTGGAGGAAGTATCCCGCCGGCAGTTCGAGCGGTTTCAATTGGAACCGTTGCAGAATATCCTGACGGCCCATGGTTTCAACAAGAAGCAGGCGGCATCGCTGGCGCAATTCTATGTCGCCCTGCTGCTGCGTCGGTGGCAGAATCGGGTGATCTATAACGAAAAAGCGATGACCCCGGCCCAGCTCAGGGCCAATGCGGAAACCGTGACAAGCCTGTTCCTGGGTGGTGCCGACGCTCTGCTGAGCTAGGATGCCCGGTCCCAAAAGGGCGGGGCAGATCCAGCGCTGTCAGACTGTAGCTATCGGCGTCACGGGTGAGCCAACACTACCGGGCAGGCGCAGCGGCGGCGCGGTGAGCAGGAAGGCGTGGCGGCCCCGTTCGCCCAGCCATTGGGCCAGCTGCTCCAGATACCAAAGTTCCCCCAGGAAGATGCCCTGACGGAACAGGCAAAGGTCGTGAATCGGCAGGCGGATCGGCGGCGGATCGGGCGAGAGAATAAGGTCTAGCGCCTCGATCGCGATATTGTCCGAGCAGATGGCGACGATGCCGCTATCGATGATCCATCGAAGCAGGCTTTCATCCCGTCCGTCCAATGCACACCCTGCCATTGCAAGTGGCGTATCCTTGCCGCTTGCTTCCCGATCGAGAACCATGCGGTCTACACCGGTGTAGAGGACCAAGAAATCGCCCGTGCGCACCTCCACGCGCTGTGCATCCATCGCATGCAGCAGATCGTCGCGTGTGATCGGTCGGTACTCCGTTCCGTAGGCGGCTTTCAGATTGACCATCACACCGCGCCCTTGGACCCCGGCCATCGCCAATGTCTCTATCCCCAGCGCGCGGGCGCAGGGCGCGCCAATGGGATCGTCACCGCTGCTGACATGATCGCCAGCGCGAAAGCCGTTATAGTAGACGAGCTCCGCCACTCCATTGCCGTCCGCGTCGAAGGTGCGGCCCCGATGCGATAGTGCGTCCCATTGGGTCGAATGCTGGGTGTAGAGCAGGACCCTGTCGTCGCAAGTGGATTCCTGGCCATCGGGATCGAGCCGGTTGTACATGTCGCCCTCCTCGTCGCAGGCTGCGCTAAGCACCGGCGGGCGGCGGAAAGGCGCGAGGGGAATGGTGGGCACGTTGAGTGGCAGGCTGAGGGTGAAGGCGATGCCTTCCCGGACTTCCGCCATCGCGGCACGGCGGCGCTCCGGCGTGATCAGGTTCATCCGGCCGATCTGATCATCTTCACCGAAATCGCCCCAATTGGACCCTTCGGGCCGGTTCACCCAGCGCGGCATTTTCTCTCTCCTTTTACTCTGTCATCCTTGGAGCGCAGCCGTATCGCCGTTGCCCATGCGGTCGGGGTAAAGCTGCATCATCACGCGGCGCAAGCCTTCGCGCCAATTGACCCGGCAAGGTCCAGTGATGGCGAGGCGCCGCGCGGAGTTAACGCCGGAGCCTGGTTGAGCGCCGGGCGCGGGAACTATTTCGACACGCGCGGGGACGCCAAGCAAGCGCCCGGCATAGGCGGCAATGTCCTGCACGCTCACCATGTCATCGCCTGCCCAATTGACGATCGTTGCGGGGACGCTTGCAGCATTCAGGAGGGCGGGTAACTGGGCGAACAGATCGTCGTCGTGGATCGGATTATAGGGGCAGGGATCGGTCCGCGTGATCCAAGGGCGACCTTCCGCAACGGCCTGCGCGACCAGCGTCGGTAATCCTCCGCGCGGGCCGTAGGATGCCCCCATCCGGGCAAGGATGATGGGTATGCCGAATTCCCTCGCGCAATAGCGGGCGACCGCTTCTTGCGCGATTTTCGCGACTGAATAGGCGGTCATGCCTGGCAGCATGGCATCACCTAAGGGATCGGTTTCGCTATAGGCGTGGCGCGGGTCGGGGTGCGGCTTGTAAACGGCCACGGTCGACATGATCAGTGCTGCCTCGATGTTGCGGCAGTGAGATAGGAGAAGGCCTGTCCCTTCGGCATTTGTGGTGATCGCCTGATCGCAATCGCTTCCCCCGACCGAAGCGGCGAGATGCAGGAGATGTGTGAAGTCGCGCGGGAGATCGGCAAAGTCCGGCTGTTGCAGATCGATGGGAAGTGTTCTGATCCCGGCTTCCTCAACTTCGCGACGCTGCGCCGCATCGCTGAAGCGAGCAATGCCCCAGACTTCATTGGAACGCGCGAGTGATTGCGCGAGGGGAAAGGCGATCTGGCCCGCGGGACCTGTGATCAGGATTTTGCGGCCTTGAAGTGGGGAGGCTGATGTCATGGCGCGGAAATAGACGGAATTTCAACATGCGTTTAGCCGAAGTTGCGATTCTACGCATCTCCGTAACGAAGCGAGCTAATGTGATGAAATTATCACAGCCAGCGATTAATTTGCTTCCCCGCATGGAAAAGCGGCGATGTCGTCGGGTCTGGGGCAGCTAAAATGTTGATTTCACGACTTCACATGATATCAGGCTGGCCAAAGTGAGTGCTTACACGACATCGGATTAACGATGCATGCGCTCGGCTGAGAATGGGAGTGATGATGTGCGGCCTGCATGACAGCATGAAGATGAACGGCGAAGAGCCCTACGCGGCACCGTTTTCGAGTTTCGGCGGCTCACGCGCCTGAACAGCCCATTATCGCGCAGCAAGGGCCGGTTCGGATCGGCCAAGATTAACTAATCAAACAAAAGACTTTGTGGAGAGGATTTGGCTTGCGGCCAGGACGCCGCTTGCCCTGCACCCAATGCATAGGAGAGTATGAATGTCCTCTATTGTCCGCGCACGGCGTCGATTGCCGCTGCTTGCTACCAGCATGATGGCTGGAGTTGCCGCTTCGCTATTTGCTCCGACCGCCTTGGCCCAGACCGAAGCGCAGCCGCAGGATGCTGGCGAGAATATCGGCCTGACCGACATCGTCGTGACCGCCAACCGCCGCGCAGAACGTAACCAGGATGTGCCGATCGCGATCACCGCGCTGTCCGCCGACCGGCTGGAGCAGCAGGGCATCACCAAGGAGCAGGACCTTCAGGCGAGCGTCCCTTCATTGGTGGTCGGCCCCAACGGTCAGGGGTCGCGTGAATCGCAGTCCTTCACCATTCGCGGTCAGGGCGCCACGTTCCAGGCATCGCCGGGCGTCGTCGTTTACATGAACGAAGTGCCGCTGCCCGCCGGCATCACGCTCAGCCAGCAGGGCGGCCCGGGCAATTTCGTGGATCTCGAGAACCTGCAGGTTCTGGCTGGTCCGCAGGGCACGCTGTTCGGCCGCAACACGACCGGCGGCGCCGTGCTGCTCGTACCCAAGAAGCCGACGAATGAGTTCGGCGGCTGGATCAAGGGCGAAATCGGCAATTATGACCGCCGTTACGTCGAAGGTGCGGTCAATGTCCCCGTTGTCGAGGACAAGCTGCTGGTGCGCGTTGTCGGTGCCTTCCATGACCGTGACGGCTTCACGCGCGATGTGGTATGGAACAAGGATCGCGACAACGAACATTGGTATTCAGGTCGTATCGGCATCACTTTCAGGCCGACCGAGGCCATCGAAAACTACACGATGATCTATGGCGCCAATTCCAAAAACAACGGCGCTGGCTTCATCCACAAGGGCTTCAACATTGAAGGATTGAAGTCCCTGGTCGATGGGAACGGTAACCCGGCATTCTGTAGTGACACAGGCTTTGCAGGCGTTGCATCCTGTGACGTCTACCGCGCCGCGAGTGCCCAGGCGGATGCTCTAGGCCCCCGGCAGACTGCTCTGGGTATCGATATCTTCTCGCGTACCAAGACGTGGGGCGTTTCCAACACGACCGATATCGAGCTCAGCGACGGACTGACGCTGCGCAACATCGTCAGCTTCCAGAAGCTGAAGCTGGATTACGCCTATGACAGTGACGGCACGGTCCTGCAGCAGCATGACGTTGATCCAAATCGCCTGCCGGCACCCGGTCAGGTAGTATTGCCTGGCACTAACGTGCCGATCACCTATTTCAACGAGAATGATCCGGGTTTCCCGCGCGATGATCTGAAGCAGTTCACGGAAGAATTGCAGTTGCAGGGTTCGACGCTGGACAAGCGCCTGACCTACACCGTCGGCGGCTTCTATTACGATCAGCGGCCAAGTGGAACGCAGGCTGGCAGCGCGATCGTTTATTGCCCCGCGCTCGCGACTGGTTTCTGCCCTGGCAACTTCAGCACATATGGCACGACGCAGACATCGAAGGCGCTCTACGCTCAGGCGACCTTTGACTTTGGAGCGGTATCGCCTGCTCTGGACAGCCTGCGCCTGACCGGCGGGTATCGCCATACCTGGGACAAGATCCGCGGCTTTTCCACCGCTTTCTTGCCGCAGGTTGGAGGCACGACCGCACTCTGCAGCTCGACCGGCACCATCGTGCCCATCGAAACTGCCGCTGCGGATTGCACCTACAGTGCGGAGCTGAACAGCAAGGCTTCGACCTGGCTGATCGGGCTCGACTACAAGGTGATGCGCGACGTGCTGGTCTTCGGCAAGGTGAGCCGCGGCTATAAGGCAGGCGGGTTCAACCAGCAGGCCGTCTTCACCAATACCCGCACCTTCGAGCCGGAAAAGGTTACGTCCTACGAAGCAGGCTTCAAGGCCGACTTCCGTATCGCCGACGTGCCATTCCGCCTGAACACCACCGCTTACCTGCTGGATTACAAGGATATCCAGCGCGCCGGGGCGGATTACAATCCTGCGTCGGCTGCCGGCGGCGCAGTGGTGCGTAATGCAGACGCCCGGATCAAGGGTGTCGAGGTCGAGGCTTCCATGCAACCGTTCAAGGGTCTCGAGATCGGCGGCAACTTCAGCCACACCGACGCGAAGTACAAGACGTACGAGTTCACCACGAGCACCGGCGGCATTGGCTGTAACGGCGGCGTGGCGCCCGGCGGCACGGTGGACCTGAGCTGTCTGCCGTTCCAATATGTTTCGCCCTATATCTGGAGCATTCATGCGAATGCCACGATCCCGGTTGGCGACGACATGGGTGATCTGAACTTCTTCGTGAACTATTCGCACACGTCGCGTCAGTATACAGATCCGGGCAATGTGCCTTCGCAGCAGCCGGGCGCTTATCTGGCGCCGTTCGGCCTGCTCAACATGTCGCTCGACTGGAACAGCGTTGCAGGCAGCGGATTCGACTTGGGACTGTTCGTCACCAATGCGACGAACAAGCTCTATCGGATCAGCAACAGCAACGTCTATCAGCAGGGTGGTCTGCTGTATCAAACGAGCCTCTACGGCGAACCGCGTATGTACGGGTTGCGCCTGAAGTATCGCTTCGGCGGCGAGTGATGAGAGAGGGCCGGGGAAACCCGGCCCTTTTTCTTTGTGGACATGGCGGGCGGCCTGGTCATCATCGGGATCGACGGAATGAACCGGGAGATGGCGAGGATGGCTGAGAATGGATTGCCCACGCGGCTCACCCGACCCGACATGAGCGCGCATGACGCCTTTGCGGCCTTTATTGGCGGATGGCAGTTGGTCTTGTGGACGACCTTTCATCCTGACGGGACGCGGGATCACCCCTTTGGCACCGACGCTGTCGGCCAGATCATGTACAGCGCCGATGGGCATATGAGCTGTCACCTGATGGAGGGGAGCCGGCCTAAGTTTGGTTGCCCAAGCGTCTATCAGGTGAGCGACGAGGCGCTTGGCGCGTCGATGCGTAGCTATAGTGGCTATTTCGGCCGCTTTTCGATCGATGCATTGGCCGGGATCATCACGCACCATGTCGATGGCGCATGGTATCCCGACTGGATCGGATCAGATCAGCCGCGCCACTATTTGTTCGAGGGTGACCGGCTGTTCCTGGAAGCAGCAATCGGCGATGATCTGGTGCGGATCGAGTGGCGGCGTGTAGTTACGGATGCGGCGCGGGACACAAGCGGCGACTGAGGCGATGACCGGGCGTCATGTGATTTGGAAGCGGATCAAACCGAAGTGAGATCAGCCTTGGGCATGATCATCTTGGTGATCGACACGCTGGAATTGTAAGGCTCTGCTAACGCAGCCTGATTGCGCATGGTGCCGTCGCTGACAATCCGCTCTAAGTTGGCAGGGCGGCCATCATGCGTGCGGCCAATGCCCTGGGCACGCGCAGGGGATTGAGATGTTCAGCCACTGACGAGATGCGGTCGCTGTCAAAGGTGAAGAGGAAAGCGTAGTCGTTCGCATAGACCTGATCGTCGTCGAACATTCCTTCAGACCGGACCTGCGCTGCTGCACGATCGCCTTCTACGATGATCGCATCGATGTGGAAAACCAGGCCATCAGGGAAGATGCTTTTCAGCATGGCTGGCACGGCGCGATATAGCCGTGCATCCATCTTCCCGGAGCCCGTGGTCCAGCAGGTCAGATCATCTGTGAAAAGATTGGCGTCGAAGGCCCCGCTGATGAGGCCATCGAAGAAGCGGCGCACAAGTTGCCGTTGCCGGTCAGCCATGTGCGCCATTTCTCCAGTTCCTGGGGATCAAGCGTTCGAGCCGGTCATGTCGCGGGCGGCGACATAGGCGAAGGTCATGGCAGGGCCAATGGTAACGCCAGCGCCTGGATAGCTTTCACCCATGGCCGATGCCGCATTGTTGCCGACCGCGTAAAGCCCGCCAATGGGAGCGCCCGCATCGTCCAGAACCTGCGCCTTCGCGTTGGTAAGCAGGCCGCCATTGGTGCCGATGTCGCCGGGATAGATCGGCATGGCATAAAAGGGCCCCTTGTCGAGCGGGCGCAGGCAGGGATTGGGCCCGTGGCGGAAGTCGCCATACATTTTGTCATAGGCCGCTTCGCCCCGATGGAATTCGGGATCCTCACCCTTGGCAGCGTGAGTATTGAAGCGGGCAATGGTGGCCGACAGCGCTGCGGGATCAATGCCGATCTTGCCTGCCAGTTCTTCGATCGAGCGGCCCTGCTTCAGGATGCTGCGTACGCCCTTGTTATGCATGAAGGTCGGCATGAGCGGGTAAAGCGGACCCATTGGGAATTTATGGCGATATTTATGGTCGAAGATCATCCAGCTGGGGCTGGCGTCATTATGTTCGGCCTCCCGCCGGGCCATCTGCTGGCCGACGATGTGATAGGAGGCGGCTTCGTTGAGGTAGCGCTTGCCGCTCTGGTTGACCATGATGCACCCAGGCAGCGCCCGCTCGATGGTGCACAGCCGCCCGCGGTCTTCGCCGGGGACGTAGAAGACAGGCGCGGCCCAGGCCGACTGCAGGTTCAGCATGTCCGCGCCGATGGCTTCGCCCGCGCGGATCGCATCGCCAGTATTGCTGGTGACGCCGCCGGAATATTGCGATGTCGGATAGAGCGGCGAGTTGGCGTCGCGCATGGTCTGGCTTTTGTCGAAGCCGCCAGCGGCAAGCACGACGCCCTTGCGCACGCCGATGCGGTATGGCTTGCCATCCTTTTCCACGACTGCGCCAGTGACGCGGTCGCCTTCGCGAACCAACTCGGCCAGAGGCGTGTTGAGCCAGAGGGGCACGCCTGCCTTGTCGAGAGCCATGCGCAGGCCACCGGTCAGCGCGTTGCCGAGCGTCAGGCGGCGATCCTTGCGCGAGGTCAGGCGGAAGGGAAGGTCGAGCCAATAGCGCGACATGTTCACGACCAGATTCTTCATCCAGCCCTTCGTGCGATAGAGCAGTTCGCTGGTTTCGCTGAAATGCCAGTTCAGATAGCCGAACAGGCTGGCCGCAGGGGAGGCGAAGCGCAAGGTGCGGATGTCGTTGCCGAGCGGTTTGCCGTCGATGGGCATGGGCAGGTGCGTGCGATAGCCCTGTGCCGAGCCGCCCGGATTTTCCGCATGATAATCGGGATAAGGAAAGGCCATGTACTGGACCGGCGTGTTCGCCATCACCCAACGCAACATGGGTGCGGCATTGTCGACATAGGCGCGGATATTTTCGTCCGGTACATTGTCGGCAGAAAGGCCACGCAGATAGGTGAAGGCGTCGTCGAGATTATCTTCAAAGCCCGCAGCCTTGGCGACGTCGCTGCCCGGTATCCAGATGCCGCCGCCCGATGTCGCCGACGTGCCAC
>JAEZCS010000072.1 GCA_023433445.1 Pseudomonadota bacterium
ATATCGCCCACAGCCTGTTGCGGTCGTCCTCCAGGCGGCGGTTTGCCAATACCTTCTCGGTCGTCTCGATGACGATCGCGACAACTCCTATCGGGGTGCCATCTTCATCAAGGACGGGCGAATATTCCAGGTCGGTCCACAATTGTTTGGGAGTACCGTCGCGGATCAGCGTTAATTCCTGATCCTGGTAGGACAGCGTTCCGCCCTCACGATAGACCTTCTGCATCACATTGGCGTTGAAGTCGGCGACCTCGTGCCAGCCTTCCAGCACGTTAGTCCCCAGCAGGGCGGGATGACGGCCTCCCGCGAACGTGCGGTAGGCATCATTATAGATCATGACCCCCTTGTCGCCCCAGAGCGTAACGATCGGCACCGGCGATCGCAGTACGAAGGCCAGCATGCTTTTCATGGCCGTGGGCCACTCATTTATCATGCCGATGCTGGTGGCGGACCAGTCGAACTGGGCGATTCGGTCGGCCATTTCGCCGCCGCCACCGAGAAAATGATTATAGTTGCCGCCCGCTTGCCCGCCCGAAATCGTCACTCGCTTAACACCCCTTAGACCGCAACGTAGTTCTGATGGCTTGGCTGCGGCCAACTCCGACCGACCGAAACTCCTGATAGCGCCAGCAGTTCCGCCGACTTGTTACCAAGGGCATTAGTCCTGGCTAACCATTGAGATCGGTCAGGCTGCGGACTGAAGCTTCACTGTGTCGGTCACTTTCGCAGCAAGCGCATCAGGAGCATGCCGCTCAGGCTCCATCATCAGCTCGACAAAGTGCCACCATGCCGGGGCGGCGGGACGCATGCTCAGCAACTGGCCTTGACGATGTATTGCAATCCACCGCCCGTCTTCACGTTCATATTTCCATTGCGGGTCACAATTCAGCGGGACTTGCTCAAATTCGTACGCAGGATCGTGCTGGACGCCGATCGCCCGCAACTGGCTTGGAACTTCGCGGCAGAAACCGCCTGGGAACTCGACGAGAACGGACATGATCTACTCCATGCCTGCGGTTCAGCAACCGCCGCCCCGTCTAAACGCACGACAAGTGATTGAGTTCTCTAAAGGAAGATGAAGCTTAACATAAATGAGGGAGCATTGATGTCGGCGCTATCATGGGAGGCTGCCGAACGCCGCATGCATGGCGTTCGGCGTCTCTTCAACGGTCAGCCGACATTCTCGATCACGAGGGCAATACCCTGGCCGCCGCCGATGCACATGGTGATGAGCGCGTAGCGACCACCAGTCCGCTTCAGTTCATAGGCGGCCTTGATCGTGAGGATCGTCCCGGTCGCGCCCACCGGGTGGCCGAGCGCGATACCCGACCCGTTCGGGTTCAGCTTCTCGCGATCGAATGCCAGTGAGTTGGCAACCGAAAGAGCTTGCGCCGCGAAGGCCTCATTTGCTTCGATCACATCCATCTGGTCGAGCGTCAGTCCCGCGCGCTGCAGGGCCACGGGCGCCGCCTTGATCGGCCCCTCACCCATATATTCCGGTTCGACACCGGCATGTCCCCAGGCGAGAATCTTCGCCAGCGGCTTCAACTCCCGTCGCTCCACTTCGCTGCCAGTGGCCAATACGACGGCAGCCGCACCATCGTTGATGCCTGACGCATTGCCTGCCGTAACTGTACCGTCCTTCTTGAAAGCAGGACGCATCGCAGCCAGCGTTTCGAGGCTCGTGTCCGCACGCGGATGTTCATCCGTATCGAAAATGGTGACGCCCTTGCGTGTCTTGACCTCGACAGGAACAATCTGCTCCTTGAAGCGCCCTTCTTGGATCGCCCGTACGGCGCGCTGATGCCCTTCCGCCGCCAGCGCATCCTGCTGTTCGCGGGTAATACCGTGACGTTCGGCGCAGTTTTCGGCGGTCACGCCCATATGATAGCCGCCGCTTGCATCCTGAAGCCCGCAGACCAGCGCATCCTCAACGGGATTGTCCCCCATCTTGCGGCCCCAGCGCGCGCCATGATCGTGATAGGGAACGTTCGACATGGATTCAGCTCCGCCCGCCACGGTGATCGCGGCTTCGCCAAGCTTCATCATCTGCGCCGCCGAAACGATCGCCTGCACGCCTGATCCGCAGAGCCTGTTCAACGTCAAGGCGGGGACCTCAAGCGGAACGCCAGCCTGCAAGGCGATGGTGCGCGACAGCATGCCATCGCGGGCGCTGGTTGGCATCACCTGTCCGATGACAACATGCTCGACGTCCGACGCCGGAACGGCAGCGCGGGACAACGCCTCCTTCACGACGATGCTGCCAAGCTGCGACGGCATGAATGGCTTGAGCGAGCCGCCGAAATCGCCGATCGCTGTCCGGGCTCCGGCTACAATATAGATATCTTCCATCATCTGGTCCTCTGCACGATTGGGGTGCCAGTGCTGCACTTGCACGCGCTCATGCGCCCCCAGGCACAGGTGTCAAGGGCAATGCGCCTGGTAGCGCTAATATGCCGCGCTGTTCCCCTAACCCATGATGCGCGCATATGGTCAAAGCGCCATCAGCCGGTTAGGGTGAATTCCATGACCAGCACCGCGCAAAGCGCCATCAACGAGCCGATCGTTCAGCGAACCAGCAAGGGCCAGCGCACGGCCGACAGGTTGCTCGATACCGCCGAGCTGCTCTTTGCGCAGAAAGGGTATGACGCCACTGCGTTGCGCGACATCGCTGCGGCGGCGAACATCCAGCAGCCCGGACTTTACAAATATTTCGAAAGCAAGGACGCCCTGTATCGCCAAGTTCTGCAACGCGCATTGCAGCCTCTGGCCGATGAAATGGAAGCCGCCATCAGCCGGCCCCCGCAAGAGGCGTCTTTCCGCACATTGACCGACCGGCTGGTCGATGTCCTGGCGCAGCATCCCAACGTGTCAATGCTGCTCATACGGTCCATACTCTCTTCCCCTTCAGACCGCGACGAGATTGGCATGGCATGGGTTGAGCGGCTGATCGATTATGGACGGCGGATCACGCAGGCGGCGGAGTTGGAACCTGCGGCAGAAGATCTGGTCCTTCAGACCGTGGGCATCTTCAACCTGATGTTCGGATATTTCTGGGCAACGCCCGTCTCGTCGAGCTTGGCTGGAACTGACCCACTTTCACCGGCCATGATCGAGCGGCAAAAGGCTTTGCTGAGCCGATTCATAGCAACCATCGAACAGAGCCCGGCGCTGAGCAAAGCTTGACAAGGGCGCACGCACCTTCCCCCCGAAGGGCAGATCATAGCCCGCAACCTTGTTTCCCCTTCGGAAAGCCTTAGACGTACCTTTCCCATCTGCCGCAGCGCAGCCTGTTCCTGGAGTATTGTTCCGCCGATGTCAGCTCCCCGCCTCTCCAGCGCCGGCCGTCGAGCCTCCCTTATTGCGGCGGCCAAAGCGGTGTTCGCGCGTCACGGGCTTGAAGGCGCCAGGACGCAACATATCGCGCGCGCTGCCGGGGTGTCGGAAGCATTGCTGTTCCGTCATTTTCCAACGAAGATGCACCTTTATCGCGCCGTGTTGCGCGACGTCATCACCGACCAAAATACCGTCATGCGTTCATTTGGCGAGGCTGAGGCAAGTACCGAGGGCCTGCTTGAAATACTGCGCCGCACGTTCAGCTACGCGATGGCGGGCATGCATGCCGTAAATGCAGAGGGCCTGCGCATGGTCGTGGGTAGCCTTGCCGGGGACGGAGGCTATGCCCGCCTCGTCTATCGCCGCGCGTTGCGCATGACGCTGCCCAATCTGGAACGGGCTGTGGAAGCGGCAAGGGCTGATGGAGGCATCGCTGGAGAGATGCTTTCGATCACAAATGCCGGCGCCTTTGTGGAGCATGTCAGCACGATGATGATGATGGCACGCTGTCATGATAAGGTGGCGATCCCCTATGACGAGGACCGCGCCTTGCGGGACGCGATCCTCTTCTGCGCCCGGGGCTTGGGCGTCGATGAAGGCCGCATCCTGAAATTCCTGCGGCAAATGAAGCCGAATGAACCTGGGGACACGCCGTTCATCAAACGTCCCGCCAGCATCGCACCTTCTGCGGCAGGCTGAGCGGTCGCCTTACTCCACAACGCTGCTTGCTGGACGAGACGCAGTTGCACGTGACATGGCGACGAAGATAATGGCCATGAGCGCGCAGCCGCCAATGATGATAATGGCGACCGGCGTATACCCACCCACCGCGTCACGCAGCACACCTGCAAGCGGCGGCAGGAAGAAGGTGAGCGGCAAGGTGACGAGTCCGAACAGACCGACGACCCGTGCAAGCGATTGCTGACCGTACAAACGGCCCGAGAGCATGCTGATCGCCGGGAACACCCCGGCTCCCCCTGCCCCCAGGAGGAGCGAGGCCAATGCCATGATCGGAAAGGAGATGGTGGACAGTAGGGAAGCCCAGCTGATCGCAAGCCCTGTGGCAATAAGCGCCAGCGCCAAGGGCGCTCCCAAGCGGCCACACAGGAAACCGATCGCGAGCGAGCCGATTACCGCCGCTCCGCCCATGATCGACAGCAGCCCCGCCGCCTGATCGGCCGCCACCCCCCGTTCGGCGACAAAAGCGACGAGATGCGACACCCCGGTGATGCCGACGGCGTTGAGGTAGCCCGCGCCAAGGCACATCACCCAGAATGCCGGGCTTCGCAGGATTGCTCCAGTGGGCAGCATTGCACTTGCGCCGCTGCTACGCGGCTGTCCAGGCTGCTCCGCGCCGTCCTGCGGCCCATCCGCCACGCCCAGCGTTATAGGCAGTAGAAGGACGTGTAGCGCCGCCAAGACCAGGTAAAAGGCAGAAAGGCCATGATCGCGCAGGATGAAAATCCCCACCATCGGCAGTAGCGCGACGAACACCGGCATGTTCGCGACACCCAGTGCTGGCCCCGGGTTACGCTTGAACCAGTTGCTGGCGAGAACGCTGGAAGGGAACGGGCCGAACATGGCGAGACCCACCCCGACTGGGAGCGCATAAAGCAGCAGCACTACGGGCATGCTTGGAGCTACCGCCAGCAGGGCGTAGCCAATTCCCGACATCAGCGTGCCGATCGTCATCGTCCAGCGCAGCCCAATCCGCCCGATCAAGGTCGCGACCAGTGGGCTGACAAGGCCCATCATCAGAACAGCCAGCGCCAAGGCCAGCGTCGTTGCGCCACGGCTGGCCCCATGCAACTCCTGCAATGGCAGAACGGAAATTCCGAATCCTCCAAAGGCGCTGCCCACCGCTACATTCTGCGCAAGGAAGGCGCGGAACACCATCATCCGCGCTCGTCCATCAGGGCTGCCCGCGGCGATCCCTGCCGTAACCGCGCCCGTCATTTCGTTCATTCACCAGTCTCCTGCTGCACCTGGAGGACTTGGCCAGTTCGATTCTCCTCGCTGGCGAAGGCAGTCCATTCGTAACCTATTCGCACGATATCGTGACGCGCCCTAATCGGCGGTACATCTTTCGTACCTAACCATTGCCGAAAAAGGCCGGGCGCTAAACCCGGCCTTTCTCCTTCCGTAGGCGGAACGCTCGCAACCTGCGCCGATCATCCTCCCCCGAAGCTATACTTCAGGCGAACACCATACATGCGCGGTTCGCCGTAGAGGGTCGACCAGTAGAGAAGGCCGCCCGGCTGATAGACGTTGGTATTGGATATACGATACAGCTTGTTGGACAGGTTGGTTGCGAACAAGCCGAGATCGAAGCCAGAGCCTGCGACTTGGCGCCAGTCGAGCGAAACCGAAAGCAAGCCAAAAGGCTCCAGGACACCGCCAGGCTGTTGGGAGGGGAGCTGTACTGCTTCCGTATTCTGCGATGAAGTATGCGAATAATTGGCGAAGAATGCCAACGTGCCCATGTCGTTGCCCAAGGGCTGTTCAGCCGAAACATGGATGCTCCAGATATAAGGCGCGACATATTGGAAATCGAGGCAAGACGAATCCCCTACACCCCCTGGTGCAACGACACCGTTGCATGCGAGCGTCCCCGTTCCCGAGATATATTCATACTTTTTGTACTTGGCGTCGGTGTAGCTGAAATTTCCTCCCACCTCGACACCGGGGAAGGGCCGCACGGAAGCTTCGATCTCGATTCCGTTGATCCGCGCATCGGCATTCAGCGTGCGCGCTCCACCAGCATTGGTTGCCGGGTTGAAGTCACCCGTAGCACGCTGGATACCCTTATAATCGGTGGTATAGCCAGCCACGTTGAACCGGAACGGTACTCCACCCAAACGGAAGTCGGACTTCATGCCGATTTCATAGGAAGTAACCTCTTCCGGCAGGAAGGTGCGGGTATCCGGATCAGTGCCTTGACCGAAGAATACCGCATAAGGATTGAAGCCGCCTGCCTTGTAGCTGTGGCTGACCTTGCCATAGAGCAAAATATTGGACGAAACTTTATAGTCGAGGCCGACCAGCCAAGACGGCGAGCTTGTGCGCTGAGATCCGCTGAATCTACAGTCCGCGAGCGCCGTCGCTTCCGGCACGACAAGCGAACTATCCTTACCGCAGACTACTGTTCCAGCAGGAAGGGCGGCGTTGTAGTTGAACTGCGTAGCGAAGCCATAAACATGGTCCCACGTCTGGCGATAACCACCCGTGAGGCGCAGACCATCAAGTGAGGGCGATAATGCACCAAAATTCAGCGTGGCCTGCCCATACAGGGCCTTTGAAACTGTGCTGGTGCCATATTCCGCACGGGAAGCGGTGCAAGTCCCGGTCTGTACCGCGGGGCAATAAAGAGCCGCTCGCGATCCTTGAGGGCCATCGGGACGCTGGTCGTAGTAAAACCCGCCGACTGTCCAGTTCAAATTGCCATCAAGCATATTTCCCTGTAATTGAAGCTCTTCAGTCCATGCCCGAAGATTGTCGCGGGGGAGTTCGGTGGCACTCGTATCGTTGAGATAAGTGACAGGGAAATTCGTTCCGGGCAATGTCACCACTCCAGGCGCTGGCAGCCTGCCTGGATCTACGTCATGCTGCTGAAGCACAGTCGCATCACCGTCGTACCGGTATCCGACCTTCATTTTCTGATAACTTACAATGTTCCGCAGCGTCAATTCGTCCGACAACTCTATGTCTGTGGTATTGCTGATGCCCCAAGTCTCGGTCTTGCTGAAGGTGTCGACGGAAAAAGCAGTCTTGCGTGGCCCCAATGCCTCGGCCTGCGCGGTCGTCGCCTGGTAAACATCGCAGGAATAGCCGCCGACGGCCCCAACAGGGAGATTGGCGCAAAGCTGAAGATCTGCAAGCCCCCCCGGACTATCGACATTGTATCCGCGATGGATCAATCCCGCGCCATTATTCTTCGAAAATGACCCATAGGCCATTGTATAGTTTGTTATCGTTTCCGTTGGCTTGAACAGAATACCGATACGGCCGGAATACCAATGCTCATTGTCGCGGTCCTTGTTCCACACGACATCCCGCGTGTAACCATCCCGGTCATGATAAGCGCCAACCACTCGCACAGCGAGTTTTTCGTTGACCGGAATGTTCAGCGCACCTTCCACATAAGTGCGATCATAGTTTCCATATTCACCCTTGATCCATCCACCAAAGGTATCACTCGGCTTCTTCGGCACCAGAAGGACGGCACCGCCCGTCGTATTGCGGCCAAATAGCGTTCCCTGGGGGCCAGCCAGGACTTGCATATTCTCCAGATCGACGAAATTGCCGGGGCCACCCTGCTGATTAAGAGTAATACCCGCGGGCAGCGGAATTTCGTTCAGGTAAACGACTACCGCAGGCGAAGCCTGGAATGTCGCACCCTGACCGCGTAGCGTGAAGGATTGGGAATCGCGCGAGCCTTGACCATTGGGCCCGACCACCAGCGAAGGCACGCTGGCCTGCAGGTCCTGCTCCTTGTTGATCCCCTGCTGCTCAAGCCGCTGAGGCGAAATGGCGGTAATCGCGATGGGGACGTCCTGCCCGCGCTCTTCGCGACGGTTGGCCGTAACGATGATCTCGGCGAGCCCCACTTGGCCCTGCTCGGCGGACTGAGCCGTTTGCGCAGAGGCGGCCATCGGAACCATGAAGACCATGCCGGACAACAGCGCGGTGCCACAAACAAGCAGATGACGTGTACTCATGATAGACATGTCTCTCTCCCAAGATTTTCGGCCTTTGGGCCGATATTTTTGTCTAATTGAAAAGGGTCGAGGTCAGCGCCTCGCCAAAGCAGCAGGATGATCCAGCTCTGCCCCGATCAGCTACTGTCGGGAATATCCATCCTCCTCTGTATATCTCGCCTGACAGGCCAAGATGCGCCCCTACGCATTCTCCGATACGCTTGGGCAGCAATTATGATGACGAAGCTGCGTAGCTTTGTCAAAGATCTAATTACCGCGTAACGGTTTAACACGGATGGGTCGCACCCCTATGCGGCGCGCTTCATCGATTCGGCTGCGCATTAAGCGGCAGCCAAGGCGTCGACATTTATCGCCACCAGCATGCCAATGAAATCACAGGGTTGCCATATATCCTTGCAGGAATATCTTCACAGCGCGTTCGGCATAAAGTCGCCGATCCGGCTTTGCGATCGAATGCCCTCCTGCAAGCAGGCGATTCCCCCTCATGGCGAGCACCAGAAGTTGCCGCGCGTGCCAGTCAGCGCTTTCTTTGATGCCAAGGCTTTCCAGCCACGGAGTCAAGCCATCAATCCAGGGCTTGCGAAGGACGAGGTACACCTCCCTCGCCAACGCCGCATCACGCCGCGACTGACTGATGACAGCGCGATGCAGGCGTATGGATGTCGTGGAAGCCAGGGCTTCGAGCGCTGCCTCCACATATCGGCCGAGGCCGATCGGGTCCGCTTGACCTAAAGGAAGAGTCAGCAGTTTTGCGGCACATGCGCAGTCCGAAGCCAACATCCGCATGGACGCTGCGAAAAGCCCGGCCTTGCTTGTGAAATGCCGGTAGAGCGTCCCGCGTCCGACGCGCGCCTCCTCCCCGATGAGGTTGAGGTTCGCGCCCTCGAAGCCTTCCTCCAGAAAATGGCGCCCCGCCACGTCCAGCAGGGTCCGTATATGAGGCAGCGGCTCCACGACAGGCGAAAACCTTGTATTCAACAAAGGCTCTGGCGGCGGCACTCCGGACGCTCCCCCACCCCCGGCGCCTCGCACAAATAGCGCAACGGCATGCTGGGCGGCCCGTTCACGACCTTCCGCAGAGGGGGCCGGAAAGCCCATGAGCACCACCGGTCCCTCCACCGCCAGCGATCCGAAATCCAATGCCAGTTCCAGGGGAACGGGACGATCGACGCCCTGCTCCCGCGCATGATCCTCCAAAGCCTGCCGCACAGGTTCCAGGCGCATCCCCTGCCCGCTTTGCAGTGATGCTGCGAGGTCCGGCATCTTGTGCGCTACGCCAGCGGCCACCCAGAGCGCGCTGAACATGCCCTGATCCAGTGCAGAATCCAGAATAGCCCGCGCAAGGCCCGCCAGTTCAGAACCGCCGGTCGGGGCACTTTCATGCACCGCCGCCGCGCGCGCGTCGAACTCCGCTCCCTGCGCATCCAGCGCCGCGCGGAACAACGCCTCCTTGTCGGCGAAATACCGGTAGATGGTTTCCTTGCTGACCCCGGCGTTGCGGGCGATGGCATCGATGCTCACGGCGTCAAAGCCCCGCTCGACAAATTGCGCGCGCGCCGACAACAGCAAGTGCCTGACGCGCGGCGATGACACCTCGCCCCTCACTTCTGCCACCAGCTTCATCCAGCATCCTTGCGCAATGACGGGCTGCTATACCAGCGTGTCGCCAGGATACACCCATTGTTGTTGACGACAACCGAACGGTTCGATACCGTTCGGACTTGAAACGGAGGAGAGGAATCAAATGGCATCGCCATGGACAGAGCAGTCGTTGGAGCCGTTCGGTGTTGAAATCGGCATCAAGCTTCAATGGCCCCTGCCCGATGGTTTCGAACAGCGGCTGACTGAACTGTTCGATCGTCACAAGCTCGTCCTGTTCCGCGACCAGAATCTCTGCGAATCCGATCAGGTCCGGCTGCTCGAAAATTTCGGTCGGGTCTTGGGATCGCATGGCGAATATCGCGAAATATCCAGCGATGGGGCGTTGGGCTCGGGGCCGCTCACCTGGCACAGCGATCTGGCTTTCACGGAAGAGCCCTTCAAAATCATCTCGCTGCATGCCGTCGCCGTAAATGACGGACAAAGCTGGACCGACTTCGCCAATGGCGCGGTTGCAGCCGCCGCCCTGCCGTCGGAATTAAAAGCCGCCGTTGCAGATCGAGAGGCGGTCACGATGATCGCGCCGATCCAGACTCACCGCACGGTCGGCTATGACAGTTCGGCCGAGTTGCCGCATCAGGTGCGGCCGGTCATCATCCCTCATCCCCGAACCGGCGAGCCCATCCTCTATATCAGCGACATGCAAACCGCGCGCATCGTCGGCATGGATCAGCCGGATAGCGACGCCACGCTCGCGGCCTTGTTCGATGAGCTCTATCGCGAGGATCGCGTCTACCGCCACCATTGGAACAATGGCGACCTGGTCATCTGGGATAACATTGCTCTCCAGCATGCCCGCGGCGACCTGACGGGCATGACGCCTCGCCGCCTCCAGCGCATCGTCGTCGCGGACAAGAGCTTCTTCGACCTCCTGCCGCAATTCAAGGTAGGGGATGAACGGATCAGCGCCTGGGGTTCAGGCGACAAGCAACTGGTATTGGATTGAAGGAACGAGGAACATGGTCGACATTCCCTATCTCGCGCGCGGCCTGATGCCTGTGGAAACAGACAGCAGCATACTCATCTCTTCATCCAAATATCTCAACAATCCGCGCCTGCGCGAATGGCTGGCGATGATCCTGCTGCGGCGCAACGGGCCGGACGTGCCGCCTCCGGCGGAGATGTATGAATTCCTGCCAATTCTCGACTCCCTGCGCGATTTCGACGCGATCGAGGATATGTTCACACAGGAAAGGAAGGTTAATCCCGAACTGGACGCCTGGTTCAGCGAAGGCTTCATCTCCACCTACACGATCGAAGATTTCAAACAGTATGAGCCCGGCTCCCTTGGCGGCACCTTCTACAAGCAGATGACGGCTGGAGATTATGAGATCCAGATCACACCTTGGAAAGAACCGAAAACACAGCTCGAATATTATAATCTGCGTTCGGGCCAGACGCACGACTTTGAGCATATCCTCTGTGGCGGCGGCTTCAACTTCATGGGCGAACTGGTGCCCTACTGGTATCGTCTGACCAATGTGCCAAAGCATATGCGCAACCCGCATCTGGCTGCGGAGGTCAACATGATCCAGATATTCGGATCGCTCCGCTACACTGTGCGCACCATGCTTCACTATCCCGAAGTATGGCCCACCGCCGTCAACGCGATCCAGCGCGGCATGAAGGTGGGGCAGCAGAGCGACGCCCTCTTCATGAAGAAGCTCGAAACGGCGTTCCACCTGCCGCTCGCCGAAGCGCGCGAGGCACTGGGCGTGCGCGGCGTCCAAGATGTCGACACTTCGCAAGAGGGCGCCTTCTGGGCGTCGGACGGAAAGACCAGCCTGGAACCCATCGCGAGGGCGGCTGAATGAACGCGTGCGACTTGCTGATCCGTGGCGGCACGATCGTCGACGGGAGCGGCGGTGAACCGTTCGTCGGGGACATCGCGGTTCGGGACGGGGTGATCGTCAGCGTCGGCACCACCTTCATCGGCGATGCCCGCGAAGTGATCGATGCGACCGGCCTTACCGTAACCCCCGGCTTTGTCGACATCCATACCCATTATGATGGTCAGGCCATCTGGTCGGAGGAACTCTCCCCCTCCTCCTCCCATGGCGTGACCACGGTCGTGATCGGCAATTGCGGCGTTGGCTTCGCGCCATGCCGCCCTGCTGATCACGACCGTTTGATTCGCCTGATGGAAGGTGTCGAGGACATCCCCGGTGTCGTGATGGCCGAAGGGCTCAGCTGGGACTGGGAAAGTTTCCCCGACTATCTCAATGCTCTCGAAGCGCGACACCGCGACATCGACGTTGCCGCCCTTCTACCCCACAGCCCATTGCGGGTATTCGTGATGGGCGAGCGCGGCGCGCAACGCGAACCGGCAACGCCCGCCGACCTCGAAAGGATGCAGGCCCTCACCCGAGAAGCACTGGATGCAGGCGCGATCGGCTTTGCGACCTCGCGCCTCCTCATTCACCGAACGAAAGCTGGAGAAAATATCCCCAGCTATCAGGCCGATGTCGAGGAGCTGAAGGCCATAGCGGGCGCCATGCGCGACGCGGATACGGGCGTGTTGCAGATGGTACTCGACGCTCCCTTTTCCAGCTGGACCGATGAACTTTCCCACCTTCTCACCGTCGCAAAGGCGGCGAACAGACCCGCCACCTTCACGCTCGGCACCTCAAACACGGGTGAGCCGGTGTGGCAGGATGCCCTGCGTATCTGCGAGGAGGCCAACGCGCAGGGCCTGAAGATCAGCCCGCAAATTCTTCCCCGGCCGGTCGGCATGATCTGCGGCTTTGAGCTGTCCAGCCACCCCTTCTCGCTCTGCCCCAGCTATGAGGCTATCGCCAGTCTGCCGCTCGACCAACAGCTTGTGCATCTGCGCGATCCCGATTTCCGCGCCAGACTCATTACGGAAGCGCCGCATGAGGGCCATCCCCTGGCAATGATGACCCGAAACTGGGATTGGATCTTCCCGCTCTCCGACCCGCCCAACTATGAACCCCCGGCGGAAAGCAGCGTCGGCGCGCAAGCGCGCACCTTGGGCGTCACGCCGGAAGAGGTCGCCTACGACCTCCTGATGAACGGCGGCGATGGCAGGGGAATGCTCTACAACACACTCGGCAATTTCCATAATGGCCGCCTCGACACGGTGCATGATCTGATCACGCATCCCGACACGGTCATGGGGCTCGGCGATGGCGGGGCGCATTATGCGGCGATCTGCGATGCGAGCTATCCCACTTTCCTTCTAACCTATTGGACCCGTGACCGGGCGGGGCCAAAACTCAGCATCCCTCAGGCCGTCCGGGCTCTGACCTCACGCCCGGCCGAAACCATGGGCCTGCGCGACCGGGGCAGGATCGCGCCCGGTTACAAGGCGGACATCAACATCGTCGATCTTGAAGCACTGCATCTCCATGCCCCGCATGTGCGCCACGATCTGCCTGGAGGCGGCAGGCGGCTGGATCAGAAAGCGACCGGATTCGTCGCCACGATCGTGTCAGGCGAAGTCATCCGCCGCAGCGATGACGCGACAGGCGCGCGGCCCGGACGGCTCGTCCGGGGTGCTCAGACGGCCCCGGTTTGAACTGAACGGAAAGCGTAACAGGCCCGTGGCGGGTCGCTGTACCCGCCCGTGGCGATGCTGACCGAACCACTCGCCTCATCCAGATCCCCTGAATTCCCGAATCAGCAACGCAAATTGCATTTTTTGCAACAGCGGATGTCTAAGCCACGTGCTATCGGCCCGTGCATCCAATCAAAAGGGGATCATCATGAAGTTTTCTCTCGCATTCGCAGCAGCATTGTCGCTGTCCGTTTCCGCTGCTGCCATCGCCGCGGATGCGCCTGTCATCAAGCAGAACGCGCTGGTAAAGACGGCTGACGGCCGCAAGGTCGGCTATATCGACCGCATCCTGAAGGACAGCACCGGCGCGCCGACTGGCGTCCAGATCATCTACAGCGGCCGCTTCGTCGTCATCCCCGCCACCACGCTCAGCGCGGCGGAAAAGGGTTTGGTGACCAGCCTGACCGCCAAGGAAGTGAACCGCCTCTAATTCTTGCCAAAGGGCGCTGCGTCATCCGGCGTTGGTCGGGACGAACGCAGCGCCCTCTGCCATAGGCCGCCGCGCCGCCTCTTATTGCCGCTGCGAGTTGATATTGCCGCCGTCGACGACGATTTCCGCGCCGGTCATATAGCTCGCCTCGTCCGACATCAGGAACCGAATCACACGCCCCACCTCTTCGGGTGCGCCATAGCGGCCGAACATGATCCGCCGCTCGAAATGTCCCGGCAGGTGAGCCTTGGTTTCCGCGATGATCGGCGTATCGATCATTCCCGGGCTAACCGCGTTAATGCGCACACCATCAGCCGCCAGTTCATCGGCCATCGAATGGACGAGCGAGATTACCGCGCCCTTTGCCGCGCTGTAGATCGGGATCATCCCGTTGCCGAGCGTCGCATTGATCGACGAGAGCGCCACTATTGCGCTGCCCGACAAGGAACGCAGGTCTTCGCGAAAAGCTTGGGTCATCAGCACAAGCGAGCGGACATGAAGCGCCAGGCCCGCGTCCCAATTTTCCGGCGTCACGCCATCTATGCCCGTAGGCTCGGCGGTTCCAGCACAATGGACGATCCCGCCAATTGGCCCGATCGCGGCGCGGGTCGCTATCGCTGCGGGGGTCACGGCCTGCGGGTTGCGGAGGTCGACGCTGAACCCCGTCGCGCGAACGCCATGGCGGCTTTCGATGATGCTCGCGGATCCCGCCGCACCCTCTGCATTAATGTCCCACAACGCGACGGCCCGACCGACTGCCGCTAAGGCATGAGCGGTTGCCAGCCCGATGCCCGACGCGCCGCCGGTGATGACAACTCCGCTCCCCGGTGATCCCAGGCTCGGCGTGAAATCCGCGTCATTGTCCAACACCGGCATCGCGCCCTCTCCTCTTCCTATTGTTTTTCCAGATCCCGATAGGCTGCCGCGACGATTTCCGGCCGCATGCTGCCATTCAACCAGGATGGCCAAAATTGCGTCAAATACAACAGGAAGAACTTGCGCTCGGGGTCCATCCAGCACGCCGTCCCCGCCGCGCCCGGCCAGCCAAACACTCCTGCGGGCGCCGCGCCGGGCCAATCGAACGTACCATTGGTCTGCTCGCTATGTTTCAAAGAGACAGACATTCCCGCCCCCATCCCTACGTTGGACAGCGTGGAGCCAATGGGCAGGTCTACATGCTTTACGGCTTCAGGCAGCAGGTTCGACCGGACGAGCCGCACCGTCTCCGGCTTCAAAAGGCGGACGCCATCCAGCTCGCCTTCGTTGACCAGCATGGCGGCGAACCGACAATAGTCGTGCGCTGTCGACACCAGGCCACCGCCACCAGATGGATAATAGGGCCGCGCGTAGACACTGTCCGCCGCATCATCGGCCAGCGTC